>JBFRWN010000123.1:0-31246 GCA_051439605.1 Synechococcus sp. | reverse complement strand
ATTTGTCCGTGAGCGCAGCCATCTGCCTGTATGACCTGACCCGAAAATTGCGGGCATCGCAAGTGACTTGGCAATTATCCGATCGAGAGAAGCGGGAGATTACCCTCCGCTGGTACAAGCGAGTGGTAAAGCACGCCGATACTCTACAACAGGAGTTTCTGGCGGGATTGGAGAACGCTGAGGAACTGGTTTAACGCCAGTTCGATAGAATTAGCCCCTCATGCAAATTCTGGGGCTACTTGAAAGGAAATATAGGCTTTCGAGGCTCTTGTTCCCCTTTCCCGAGCCGGGAGAGGGGTTAGGGGAGAGGGCCATCGAACTCAGGTTGGTTTAGGTTGAACTCGTGGACCATCAATCGCGATCGCTCGAAACCCTTCTCCCAAATTTCGGCGAGAGGCTCGATCCCTTCAGATTCGAAATTATCCGTTATCGGACGTTGCTCTCTTCTATCCCAACGCTTCAGTTAATTGAGTGCGGGCCACCTCCAACGCTTCGGGGAGCTTGCTTGCGTCGCGTCCCCCGGCTTGGGCAAAGTTTGGCCGTCCGCCACCGCCACCGCCGGTAATCTTGGCGATAGTCCCAATAAACTTGCCAGCCTGCAACCCGGCCTTATTCACCTCGGGGCTAAAGGATGCCACCCAAGCCACCTTGCCGTCAGCTGGCGCGGAACCTAGGACGACAGCTCCACCCTCCCCTAATTTTTGTAGCAATGTACTGGCAGCTGACTTCAATGCATCCGCCTCAGCACCCGGAATCTCTGCGACTAACGCTTTGAACTCTCCAAGAATCTGAGCTTGTTCAACTAATGACGAGGCACTGGCGATCGCCAGTTCGCTTTTCAATTGAGCCACCTGTTTTTGGGCTGCTTTCAGCTCGTCTTGAAGGACGGTGACGCGATCGGGAATTTCCTGCGGCTTGGTTTTGAAGCGGGCAGTCAGCTCTCTTACCACTACATCCCGCTCGTTGATGTAGGGCAACACTGCGGGTCCAGCGACTGCTTCGATACGTCTTACCCCGGCGGAAACGCCAGACTCAGAGATAATCTTCACGACACCAATTTCTGCGGTGTTGCGGACGTGGGTTCCCCCACATAACTCCATCGATACGCCAGGAACGTCGATCACCCGGACAACGTCTCCATACTTTTCGCCAAACATGGCCACAGCACCTTTCGCTTTGGCATCTGCAATGGGCATTTCGGCAATCTCGGTGCCGTGGGCCTCGCCAATCCAACGGTTGATCTGGGCTTCCACCTGTTCCACCTGATCGGCGCTTAATCCTTGGGGGGCATTGAAGTCAAATCGCAGGCGATCGAAGGCCACCAGCGAGCCCGCCTGAGAAATGGACTCGTCTACGATTGATTTGAGAGCAGCCTGCAGCAGGTGGGTGGCAGTGTGGTGAATTTGAGCTCCGCGACGGCAATCGCGATCGATGGTGGCCTTGATGGTATCGCCCACCGCCAAACTGCCGCGTTCCACTTTGCCAAAGTGAATGAACACTCCATCTTTCTTCTGGACGTCTTCGATGCGCACCACTAGGTCATCCCCCAGCAGGTAGCCGCGATCGCCCACTTGGCCGCCCGACTCTGCATAAAACGGCGTTTTGTCCAGCACTACCTGCACTTCGCTACCCGCACCTGCAGACTCTTCACTGCCACCCCCGGCCACAATGGCCTGGACGATTGCAGCTGAAGTAGGCTCGGTGTATCCCAAAAATTGAGTCGCTTCCAGTTCGTTAGCTAGCTTATCCAGTGCCCCTTGAATGGTGACATCCACCGTTTCTGCGGCATCCTTGGCCTGCTGTTTCTGCTTGTCCATTTCCACATCGAAGCCAGCTTTGTCCACCCCTATGCCCTGCTCTTCGGCAACCTCCTCCGTGAGTTCTAAGGGGAAGCCGTAGGTGTCGTACAACACAAACGCATCGCGGCCAGAGATTGTTTTGCTTTTCTGAGTCTCTGGGCGAGCCAGAATCTCTGCCAGCAGTTTTTCGCCGCGATCGAGCGTCTTGAGGAACTGTTCCTCTTCGCGATTTAGCTCCGCCTTAATAAGGTCTGCTCTGGCTTTCAGGTCGGGATAGGCGTCTTCAAAGAGGGCGATCGCCACCTGCGCCACCTGCGCCACGAACGGACGACTGATACCAATTAACCGACCGTGGCGCACAATTCGCCGAATTAATCGTCGCAAGATGTAACCCCGACCCACATTAGACGCAGTGATGGTGTCGCCAATCATGTGCACTACCGCCCGCACATGGTCCCCAATCACCTTCAACGAGACTTTGGTTTCTTCATTGCTCTTGAAGTAGTCGATGCCTGCAATATCTGCTGCAGCCTGCACGATCGGGAAGACCAAGTCGGTTTCGTAGTTGTTCGGCACTCCCTGCAACACCTGAGCCATGCGCTCGAGGCCCAAGCCCGTATCGATGTTTTGGTTGGCTAACGGTGTAGTTTTACCAGTTGCATCCCGATTGAGCTCCATAAATACGAGGTTGTAGATCTCTAGAAAGCGAGAATCATCCTCCAGATCGATATCGGTGTCCCCTTCCTCTGGTTTGAAGTCGTAGTAAATCTCCGAGCAAGGGCCACAGGGTCCAGTGGGGCCAGCCGCCCAGAAGTTATCGACTTCACCCATGCGGCGGATGTGGGTTTCGGGGAGGCCAATATCGTCCCGCCAAATGCTGTAGGCTTCGTCATCTTCGCGAAACACGCTGGCGACTAAACGCTCGGGGGGGAGGCCGAACTCTTTGGTGACGAGCTCCCAAGCCCAGGCGATCGCTTCTTTTTTGAAATAGTCGCCAAAGCTGAAATTGCCCAGCATTTCAAAGAAGGTGTGGTGTCGGGCCGTGCGACCGACATTCTCAATGTCATTGGTGCGAATGCATT
Organism: Synechococcus sp.; assembly: GCA_051439605.1. Classification (GTDB taxonomy): domain Bacteria; phylum Cyanobacteriota; class Cyanobacteriia; order Thermostichales; family PCC-7336; genus PCC-7336. Next base: position 28,365 of record JBFRWN010000123.1, on the reverse strand, counting down.
TCTGCGAGGTGGTGGCACGGGGCACCTCAGCCTCCCTCTGTCCCAAGAAAATTGGCTTGAAGGGCAGCATGCCAGCGATCGTCAACAACACCGTCGGGTCTTCTGGCACCAAAGACGCGCTGGGCAATATTGTGTGTCCGTTCCTGGCGAAATAATTCAGAAACTTCTGACGAATTTCGTTACCGGATAGGGGCTGCAGCATAGGGACGTCAATGAAACCAGTTTTTCTATTCTGTCATCCCAGTGACGCCATCATGTCACCGGTTGCAGAATCATTCCCTAGCAGGAAGTAGGATTCCTGTAACTGCGACAAATCAATATCGCAGCACGATTATGAGGCTATTGCGGTTTATTGTGCTGAATAGCGCAACATCATCCTCTCGGAGTAGCACTGAATCAGTTGATGCACCCCCAACTCATATCCGTTTATTGAGCAGAAAGTGCTTTGTCTCAAGTGGAGATTGCCCGTGGAAATCCACTGTTACCCAATGCAGCCCCTGCTGGAAAGATATTCGCATAGCTAGCTGCACGATCGTTGGGGAGTCCTGTGATGAGTTGTTCTTACGCACTAAGGGAAAAGTGGAGTCAGTGTAAACTGATAACATACATTCTCAATCGTTCTTGACGCGTAACTCGTCAACTTGTACACAGGGGCACCGTAGATGACAACATTACAAGAAAGAATTCAAGCTGCGACTGAAGAAGCGCGCAAACTGTCCGAAGATCTGGGTGACACCGATCCTAAAACCCGTGCGGCATGGGACATCGTAGAAGAGCTGCATGCGGAAGCCGGTCACCAAGCTGCCGCTCCCCAAAAGAGTGCTTTAGATAAATTCTGTGAAGAGAATCCTGAAGCAGGCGAATGCTTGATTTATGAAGAGTAATCTTTATCTCTTCTCACTCGTTAGCGCTAGCACCTGTTAATCAAACCCCGCAGACTTTGGCTGCGGGGTTTGTGCTTTAACTCAAAAATAGTGAACTTAAAACTCACCAAAGATGGATCGATACTTGCAGATTCAAAAGGTAGAAATCTTAGTGAACCCGCCTACTAAAAACTTGAGCGATCGATATAATCAGCTCTGAGGCTAAGCGCTAAAGAGAGTGACTTGAACACACCAACACCATTAAGCAACTGAACTCAACTCAGGTTGAGGCACACTTTTGTCTTCTTCTCGCAGAAAGAGTTTAACGATATCGGCCAACCCTGCAATGAATTCGGGATCGCTATTTAAACATGGAACTCGACGGAAGTTGCGAATGCCAGCCGATAGAGCAAGTTCGCCATATTCTTGGTCGATTTCTTCTAGTGTTTCAATGTGCTCGGAAATAAAGCTGATGGGGACAACAACCAGATCCTTCACACCTTGGGAGGCCAGTTGAGGCAACGCATCTTCGGTGTAGGGAGTGAGCCATTTCACCGGACCAACGCGGCTTTGGTAAGACAAGGTGTAATTATTTGGGCGATCGAGATGTTTCCAAATCAACTCTATGCAGGCTTCCATTTCTTTTTGGTAGGGGTCGCCAGCATTGGTGACGTAGCTTTGGGGAATGCCGTGGGCACTGAATAGGACGTGGGCCTCATCGGGTTCATCTAGTGCATCTAGCTCGCGAGCAATGTACTTGGCCATTGCATCGAGGTATCGAGGATGGTCGTACCAAGAACTAACGGTAAAGCGCTCGATCTTGGCCAACTTCGGGTCAGCTTTCCACAACGTGTCCAGCAACTTCAGACTCGATCCAGTGGTGCTGATGGAGTACTGGGGATAGAGGGGCAAAACGACAACCCGCTCGATACCGTCTGAGACGAGCTGTTTTACGACATCTTCGGTAAAGGGATGCCAATATCGCATGGCGATATAGACCGGCAAATCGTACCCTTCCTCTCTCAAGTGGGAACTAAGGGCGTTGGCCTGTTCTTCCGTCAGGCTGCGCAGAGGGGAACCACCACCAATCTTGGCGTAGTTGCGCTCGGACTTTTTTGAGCGGGTCTTGGCAATCAGCCATGCCAAAGGTTTCTGCATCCAGGCATAGGGCAATCGGATGATCTCAGGATCGGCAAACAGGTTATACAGAAACGGTTTGACGTCTTCAATTGTCTCCGGCCCCCCAAGATTGAGGAGAAGAATTCCGGTTTTTGCCATGGTTTTTAAATAACTTTGATAATTTGTATTTAGTCTAACGTAACGTTATAGCTGCACGGGATATTTAAATCGTTGCAATTCGCCAAGTTACATGACATCAAGAGTCCAGTACAAGTCCAATCAAGTCTGCATGGGTGTTATTGCTCATTAGGGTAGAGTGCGTATCTGCTGTTTTCATTGCAAAAGTAGCGGATTAATCCGTCAAATCTGCCGTTGAAGATTCTAGAGACATCGCGCCTTCTGTTGCCATTTGGCCATCAACTTCGGAAACCTGCAGGGTTTGCAAGCCGGTTGGAAAATGACTCGCGCTAACCGCTTCTTCGTTAGTATCCGCAACGGTTCTGAGGGAAAACCCCCAAATGAAGAATGCGGCGATCGCCACCATCAAGGTCCACTCTGGAATCTCAAGGCCGGGGACGGTTAGCTCCATCATCATGCGGCTACCCACCAACGCAATCATAAAGTAGGCCGCATCCTCCAGACGCCCGAACTCCTCCAGCCAGCTGACGAACAGTGAGGCCATATACCGCATCAGGGTGATCCCCATTAAGCCACCCAGAATAATCACCCACACCTTGGATGACACTGCGACGGAGGCCGCGATACTGTCCAGAGAAAACGCAATGTCGGTCAGCTCGACCAGGATAATGGTTTGCCAGAAGTTAGCGGTATTGGGAACTGCCTGCAGATCTTCATCCGCCTTGTCGCGGAAATGCTGAACTACGAGCCACAGCAGGTAGAGTGCACCAGCCAACTTTGCTGGCCAGTAGCCGATAATCCACGTAGCCGCCAAAATTACCCCAATCCGAAAGGAGTAGGCTCCCACAATGCCCCAACGCAGTGCGCGATCGCGCTCCTGCTCTGTGGGTAGGTGACGCACCATCGCCGCCAACGCCACAGCATTATCGGCTGATAGGGCCGCTTCCAGCAGGACGAGGGCGGCGATCGCCAGCAGATCCGACCACTCCAGCGATCGCAAAATATCGTTGAGTAGATCGAGGCTGACTGTATCCATACCTGCTCCCGTAATGCAAATCTAAATATCGAGCTGACTCAAATACCGCTGCGGGTGAGACTGCAGATTCCAAAAGCTTAGGCAAATCCAACCAAAGCTCGATGAATCGCAGTAACAGCTCTTCTTTGCAAAAGTTAACATAAAACTCAGGATCTCCGCCGGAGTCGCACTGCAGTTCTTAAGATTTGCAGTGCCAAGATCCCTCCGCCGAAACCATTATCGATATTCAGTACCCCGACCCCAGCTGCACAGGAGTTGAGCATGGTCAGCAGCGCTGCAACGCCGCCAAAGCTAGCGCCGTAGCCAACACTGGTGGGCACTGCCACCACCGGGCAGTTTGCCAACCCCGCTACTACGCTGGCTAGCGCACCTTCCATTCCCGCTACCACGATCAAGACATCCGATTGTGCGAGTACGTCGCGATGGTGTAGCAGACGGTGAATGCCCGCCACCCCTACATCCCACAGCCGAACGACCTTCGCTCCGCATAGCTCTGCCGTTAGTGCGGCTTCTTCTGCCACAGGCAAGTCGGAGGTTCCAGCGGTGATTACGCCAATCTGGCCTGGGAGGCTGGAGGTCGCCGATGCGGGCAGATAGGCGATGCGAGACAGATCGGAGTACTGCAGATCCGGAAGATCCTGCTGCAGAGATTTGTATACCTTGGGGCTAATGCGCGTGGCCATGGCTAGTTGGCCGCAATCGCTCAGATGCTGCAGAATTTGCGCGATTTGTTCGGGAGTCTTGCCTTGACCCCATACCGCTTCGGGAATGCCATTGCGGAGCGGTCGCTGATTGTCGATGTGGGCGAAATCCCCCACTGGCTCAAATCCCGTGCGATCGATGGGGGCAAACTGCAACTTGGATGCCGCCACCTCCGGAGCGATCGCCCCACTAGCGACATCGTTTAATAGGCTATGTAATTGGTCAGAATTCATCACGGTGCAAGTACAGCTAAGGAAGATGGAGTCTGTTCCATTGTGATAGCTGTTGGAGGGAGCCACTACGATCGGATGGCATCAACCTTGAGTTGAATGGCAATCGAAGGCATCTGTTTCGCTAGAGTGAAACCGCGTAGCGGTGGAGTCACGTCCTCTTGCAAGAATTTTGGTCAGGGAAACGAATTGTTATTGGCGTTTGTGGGGGGATTGCCGCCTACAAAGTTTGCCAGCTGGTCTCTTTTCTAGCCAAGGCGGGGGCTGAAGTTAGGGTGGTTCTGACCCAGTCTGCAACCGAGTTCGTCACCCCACTCACATTTGCTACCCTTGCTCGCCACCCCGCCTACACCGATGCAGATTTTTGGCACCGCAGTGCTGGGCGTCCCCTACATATCCAGTTGGGGGACTGGGCGGATGCGATTGCCATTGCCCCTCTGACCGCGAATACTTTGGCAAAGCTAGCCTACGGCCTGGCAGACAACTTACTGACTAACTTACTTCTGGCTTCCGGTTGTCCCGTGTTGCTGGCCCCGGCTATGAACACCCAAATGTGGGAACAACCCTCTGTACAGCGCAATTGGCAGCAGCTGTTGAGCGATCCCCGCTACTGCTCCATGGTGCCAGCACAGGGGCGATTGGCCTGCGATGCAGAAGGGATGGGACGCTTACCAGAGCCAGAGGCGATCGCGACTAAATTACTGGCAATGCTGTGGACCCACGGGGTTGAAGATTGGTCGGGTCAACGGGTGCTGGTGAGCGGCGGTGGCACCCGCGAATTTGTCGATGCAGTTCGGTTTATCGGCAATCCCTCCACCGGCAAGATGGGTTGGTCGATCGCGCGGGCAGCCTGCGATCGCGGGGCAACGGTCACCTTCGTTCATGCCCCTTTATCCCTAGCGGCAGGGGAGGAGCGGGTAGATGGCATCCAAACGGTTCCTGTAACTAGCTCGGAGGACATGCGCGATCGCCTGCTCGCTCGATTTGGCCAAGCTGATGTCACATTTATGTCCGCAGCCGTGGGGGACGTCCGTCCCGCTCGACGCAGAGAAGGCAAACTGCCCAAGTCCCAGTTGCCCGACTGCTTGCCGTTGGCCCCCATTTCCGACATCGTTCAAGAGCTTTGTGCCAAGAGATTAGAAGGACAACGGGTGATTGGGTTTGCCGCCCAAACGGGAGACCCGTTGCCAGAGGCGATCGCCAAACTGGAGCGTAAAGGATTGGATGCGATCGTCGCTAATGCGATCGATCGGTCCGACAGTGGATTTGGCAGTGACTTCAACCAGGCCATCATCATCAGCAGAAGCGGACAACAGAAGGAGATTACCCGTTGCTCGAAATTGGAAATGGCCCACCAATTACTTGATTTTGTGAAAACTCTCTAGCAATTCCCAGAACTTGATATCCTAGTTAGGCTTTTCAACTATTCAGGAACCTCACGGAACAACCGTCATGGCACAGATGTACTACGACGCCGATGCAAACCTGGGTTTGCTGGCAGATAAAACTGTCGCGATTGTTGGCTACGGCAGCCAAGGGCATGCCCATGCCCTCAACCTGCACGAGAGCGGCGTCAAGGTCATCGTAGGCCTGTACGAGGGTAGCCGCTCCTGGCCCAAGGCTGAGGCGGATGGCCTCGCGGTTAAGACTGTTGCAGACGCAGCGGCAGCAGCAGACATGATTATGATTTTGCTGCCCGACGAAACCCAAAAGAGCATTTACAACAGCGAGATTGCCCCCAACTTGAAAGCGGGTGACACGCTGCTATTTGCCCACGGTTTCAACATTAATTTTGGTCAGATTAAGCCTCCTGCAGACGTCAATGTCATCATGGTTGCCCCTAAAGGCCCCGGCCACCTCGTACGCCGTACCTACGAAAATGGCGAAGGGGTTCCTGCTCTATTTGCGGTTGAGCAAGATGCAACTGGCAACGCTCGAGACTTGGCTATGGCTTATGCCAAAGGCATTGGCGGTACCCGTGGTGGCATTCTGGAAACCACCTTCCGTGAAGAAACCGAAACCGATCTGTTTGGCGAGCAGGCGGTACTGTGTGGTGGTCTATCCGAGCTGATCAAAGCTGGATTTGAAACGTTGGTAGAAGCTGGCTACCAGCCCGAGTTGGCTTACTTCGAGTGCTTGCACGAGGTGAAGTTGATTGTTGACTTGGTTGTGGAAGGCGGTCTGGCCAAGATGCGCAACAGCATATCCAACACCGCTGAATATGGTGACTATACTCGTGGCCCTCGCATTGTGACTGCAGAAACGAAGGCGGCGATGAAAGAGGTACTGAAAGAAATTCAAACCGGTCAGTTCGCTCGCGAATTCGTCCTCGAAAACATCTCCGGTGGAGCTGGCTTTAACGCAATGCGTCGTCAGGAAGCCGAGCACCCCATCGAAGAAGTGGGTAAAGAGCTTCGCTCTATGTTCAGCTGGCTGAAGAAAGCTTAAGCCTCTCTCTTCCCATTCACTGCCGATCGCACAAGAGTTATCAATGCTGGATCTGACTGGAAAACGTGCCCTGGTGACGGGGATTGCCAACAATCGCTCCATTGCTTGGGGTATTGCTCAGCAGTTACATGCTGCTGGTGCCAAGCTAGCGGTCACCTACCTGCCGGACGATCGCGACAAGATCAAGGGCAAAGTTGAAAAGCTGACTGAACCGCTGGCCCCCGAGCTGATGCTCCCCTGCAATGTTTCCAGTGACGAGCAGATTGCCGAGCTGTTCAAAGCGATTGACGAGCATTGGGGCGGTCTGGATATCCTGATTCATTGCTTGGCTTTCGTCAAGAAAGATGACCTATCGGGGGATTTTACGAATGTCTCCCGCGATGGCTACTCTCTAGCGATGGACATCAGCAGCTATTCACTGGTGGCCTTATGCAAGGCTGCTAAGCCGCTATTGGAGGAGGACAGCAGCATTGTCACGCTAACCTATCTCGGTGGCGTCCGCGTAGTGCCCAACTACAACATGGCGGGGATTACCAAGGCTGCACTGGAAATGAACGTACGTTACTTAGCGAACGAGCTGGGGCCGCAGGGTGTGAGAGTGAACGCCATTTCTGCTGGCCCTATCCGCACCCTAGCTTCTGCTGCTATTGGGGATTTCCACTCCATGCTCAACATGGTGGAGGAGAAAGCGCCCCTGCGCCGTAACGTTACCCAGAAGGAAGTGGGCAATACTGCCGCGTTCCTATGCAGCGATCTGTCCAGCGGAATTACGGGCCAGGTGATATACGTCGATAGCGGCTTCAGCATTTTGGGTGCATAGCGCTTAACCTTTGCTAATAAACATTCTGATTTCATCCCCAAAGGCTTACCTTCGGGGATTTTGTATTGGATTGCTTGGCCCTATCTTGCGGATGGATGGAAGTGAAAGCGACCCCATCTCCGCTATTGCGATCGTCAAACGGATCGGAATTAGGAATCGGGAAGAATCTCAGCAAGTTTAGGAGGTTGAGCAGGCTGAGTAGCAAAGAAGTAATGACGGCAAATGCCAGGATGCGTGCGGTCCAGATGAAGATGGGCGATCGTTTGCGCCCGGTGGGCGGGTATCCACAGTGGGGACAATAGTCTACTTCCATGCTGGTCAAAGAACCGCATACTTTGCAGGGCTCTAACGCCATCTTGCTGTCCTCATCTCATACACCCTTCTTGACCGGATTAAACAGAGCAAACACTGAGGTGTAGCCGTGTAGGAAGGTAGTGCTTCCCACTGGCCCAATTTCACCGTTACAGAAGAATCCACCCATGGACACCTTTCCGAATGTGTTCTCAAATACTCGCGTATCGTGATTGGGTTCTCCATAAAGATATTCCCCACGTCCCAAGCAGGAAAACATCAATGCCCCTGCCGGAGCTAACACAAGCCCCTCATCCATACGCCCTCTCCTATAGCGACCGAGAACGCTACGCAGATCTTCTTCTGACGTTTGGGCATCTCGCAAGTGGAACTGTATGCGCTGCCCCGTTCGCAGGCGATCGCCCACTGCCATAGCCCCCGTTCGAGGGTCGATGCCGATAATATTGCGGATCAAAAAATCTCCGGGCTCAGGAGTTTCTTTGAATTCGTCCATCACCAAACCCACAAAGAGTGAAGTGCGCACCAACTGGCGATCGCCCTCGCTCAAGGTGTTGACCATCGCCTGAAGTGCCTCTAACGGAGGTTGTTCGTCTAACTGCAACACCACATTGCGCTCTGCCTGAGACACCTGCGCGATCTGTCCAATCGGTCTGCACCCCTGCGCTACCACTGCCTCTACGGAAATATTCCCTGACAGCGCTACCCCCACAGAACCGCTGCGATGGAGCTCTCCGTTCAAAAATAGCCCGTTGCTCTCTGGGGACCTTCCACCGCTGGCCAATCCTCCCACTTTGGTGGTGTTGGGAAAGGCAAAATCTAGCCCCTGCAACAGCTCTGAGATTCTGGAGGAAAATGCATCTGCCAATATTACGAAGTGCGGCTGCGACTCTTGAGTCACCCCCAAGGCTTGTGCCCAGCGATCGGGAGGGGAATCGAGATCGGGGAGATCGTCCTCCGACAGGTGAAACGGCTGAACTTTCACCCCCGGTAGCTTGGCTAGCGATAAAGAGATTGCGGCCTGGTTCTCTACCTCAGAGCTGTTGCCAACAATTCCACCCCCCGAACAGCCTACAATAGCTGTGTTTGGCAGTTGTTGCTGCAGCAACGGGGGAATGCGAGAGTAGTCACTGGCAAACGCTGCTGACACGAAAAGGATGGCTAAATCCGGCGATCCGCCATCAGAGGTCCCAAATTGGGCTAGTCCCGAATCCACAACCTCCATCAATGCAGCTTCGAGGGAGGGTTGAGTTGATAGTGCATTGACCCACTGCATAACCCTGCTGCTGTCTCCAAATGAAAGGCAAGTTAAACAAGAATCTCGAGGCGATTGTCAACACTGGATAAGACTGCCCCCTATTTCCCATCGCCATCGTAATTGGATAGGCCCCAAGTCCGCAGGACTGCAAACTGTTTGTGGGCAGTTAGGTCGAACTGTAGTGGGGTCACAGTGATGTAGTTGTCCTGAATCGCCGCAATATCGGTGTTAGGGGCCGCATGGGTATCTACTGCTTCCCCAGCAATCCAGTAGTAGGTTTTGCCACGGGGGTCCACCCGCTGTTCGAAGGTTTCGGAATAATGTCGTACCCCTAAAGGCGCCATCACAACACCACAAATCTCCTCAGCAGGAAGCGCAGGAACGTTCACATTGATCAATGTGGGATGGGCAGGAAATGGATTGGTCTTCGCTTTATATAGCCAGTCCCGCACAAAATCAGCCGCCGGTTGAAACTCGTCGGAGCTGGAACTGGTGAGACTGACGGCCAGACTATTGATTCCCGCCATCAGTCCTTCCATGGCTGCCGACACCGTGCCGGAATAGAGAACATCGCAACCCAAGTTAGCTCCCCGATTGATACCCGATACCACCCAATCGGGGGGCTCCTTCAGTAGTTCATCCAAACCCAACTTGATGCAATCGGAGGGAGTGCCGGAAGAGGCCCAAGCACGGATGTCATCGTCAAATGGCGCCCCGATCGCGTCTACCCTGAGGGGCTTGTGCAAAGTCAGCGCATGGCCGGTCGCCGATCGCTCGCGATCGGGGCACACCACCGTAATCTCGTGCCCGACTCTAGATAACGTATTCGCCAAACAGAGCACTCCTGGCGAATAAATGCCATCGTCATTTCCAATCAGAATTCTCATTAGAAACTTAAGCTCGCATTAGGATCTTTTGCCGTCTTTGAGTGGGGAGTTATTCAACTCCAGCAAGGCAAGGCTGACAAGCTGGATGGACTTCCGGCGGCATTTACAGCTCGTACACTTGGTTGTCCAGCAACAAATGGGTAATTCCTTTTGCCTGCAGCTGATCTCGCGCCACCTCTAAAAAATACCCTGGGAAACCAATCACGCGATGCTTGTGGCGCCCGCGATGGCGAAAGCGATCGGAAAAACGGCGCGCGATGCGATGGCTATCAAAGAGAGGCAACGCTTTGGCGTCCGTCAACTCCTGAGGAATCTCTCCCAAATGATTAAACTCTTGTAGCGGACAGGTGGTCAGCTCTTGAAAGCGATCGACCACAGCAAAGCATTGCTGAGGTAAATCCAGCGTCTCTAACTCCAGAATATTGATGGGCTTGGAAGCTGTTGGGGGAGCTAATTCAGGGTTTGCTTGTACAGCGGAAAGCCAAGCGGGCGAGGGCCCGACCACTTCCACTTGACTGGGTTGTTCACCCCAAGGGAATGTGTCTATTTCGTCTTCGTTGACCCCTGCTGCTGCCTTTGTAAGTACTTCATCCTCCTCGTCAAACTCTTCATCCTCCTCGTCAAACTCTTCGTCCTCCTCGTCAAACTCTTCATCGTCGAAGGCGGATGAAATATATTCATCTGCTTCATCCTCGTCTTCGTCCTCGCTATCCCCAAACAACTCTGCTTCTAGCTGTTCGGCAGTTTCATCCACTCTGTCGTCGTCTGTCCTCTCGCCATCGCCCTCAGAATAATCATCAACTCCTTTCTCCACGATATCTGTATCGAGATCGTAGGTCTCAGAGGCCGGAGCTGCCGCAGTGTCTGTGTCGTGAATTGCGGCTTTAGGAGCGGCGAACTCTTCCTGAGCCTCGGATTCCGTAGCATCAATAGCATTCAGAAGGAAAGGCTGAGTCTCTGTTGACCTCTTGGTGGGACGACCCGCACGCTTTTGCCTCACGAGTACTTTGTATTCTTGCGCAGGAATGTCTTCCTTTAGTACGCGGGAAGCTGTGCTGCTGCTGACACCAAACTGTTCGGCTAGCATCGCAACAGTAATCCCAGGTTGGCGATATTGCTCAACCAGCTGTAGACGGGCTTCTGGTGTTAATTTGGTGCGAGCCATTGAAACCTCGTTAAGCGGGGGGCGAGGACTATATCGATACGAATCATTTGCAGCGTCTCGATTGTACGCGCATCTGGGGACTGTCGGGGGCACCCCATACTGCTACGATTTGCGGGACTCGATCTCCCCTGAATCGGTCTGTAGGTAACGAACTCAAGATTCTATCCAGTTACATAGCCAGCTAAAACTACACTGGATATAGGCTTTGTCCCTGATTTAGGTTCCCGCTTATCCAATTTCTCACAGAGTTCAATTAATTGAACAGTCTTGGAGGGGCTTGGATTCCTCCCAACTCACTCATACGGTCCAATCTACGATTCAGCAGCTCCTTGACGCGTAACTCCTGATGTCATTTCCCCCCAACTTTGAAGCAATGCGCGGCGATCGCCCAGCATTCAATCTAGAACGAGACCAAGACGTAGCCCTCAAACCTGCCCGATTTCCGAAGCTAATTTACTTACCCGGCATGGACGGAACGGGGGATTTGTTTTACCGTCAGACGACCCGCTTAAGCACCTCATTTGAGGTGCAGCCCTTTACATTTAATGGGTTGGTGAAACCCTCCTGGGAACAGCTCGTCACTACCGTAGTCAACCAGCATTTGCAGGAGGAGCCGGCAATATTATGCGGAGAGTCGTTTGGAGGATGTCTGGCCTTAACTCTGGCTTCCCTGTTCCCTCATCTCGTGGCGGGGCTAATTTTAATCAATCCCGCTTCGGCATTTCGCAAAGTCCCCTTGCTCAATTCGTTGACGAGCCTCTTGACACTGATCCCCGAAGGGATATTGAACTCCACGGCGGCAGTTAGCCTCAATTGGCTATGTAATCCAGAGCGCATCCATCCCTCAGATCTGCAACGCTTTCAACAGGCGGTTGAGTCAGTCAGCAAAGCCGATACCCTCCATCGCCTGCAGCTGCTCAGACAGTTTGAGGTGAATCTTCCCGCTCTCAAGACTTTGAACGGTCCGATCCTGCTGATTGCCAGCCAAAAAGATCGCCTCCTTCCCTCAGAACGAGAGGCGAATCACCTGCAAACCTATTTACCCTCTGCCCAGTTAGAACTTCTGCCCAACAGTGGGCATGCCTGTCTCCTAGAAAAGGATTTACACCTGATCGCCATGCTTGAGAAGTACGGATGGTGTGCCCCTCCATTCGCTCCTGGCAAGAATCTGAGATAGGTTCGGGGCATATCAATCTGACGGCTAATCTGTCTACCCTATGCCCTCCGGTCGCACCCACGATCGCATTACCCTATACAGCCTGCCGGTTGTGACGTTACTTTCGGGGATGCTGGCCCAGAGCTCCTCGGTGGCGCTGGCAGTTGGCGGAGCTTTTTTATTTGCTGGACTGATGTTTAGTGGAGACTTGGATACGCGATCGCATCAATACAATCGTTGGTTATGGCTGAGGTGGATTTGGCTGCCCTACCGACGCCTGTGCAAGCATCGTTCGATGTGGTCCCACGGTCCAATCTTGGGGACCTGTGGACGGGTACTGTACCTCATCATGTGGATTGCCATCCCCGCTGCGGCGGCTGTTTATGTCGGCCACCTCTACGCCGATTGGCCATGGCAACCAGCCTTCTGGCTACGCCAAAGTCTAGCCTGGTTATCGCATCCCACCGGGAAATTGAATATTCCCCACGGAGGAATTGTGCTGGCCGCTCTGGTTGGTTTGGAACTGGGAGCTATGAGTCATTCCCTCAGCGATTGGATCGGGTCTGGCATCAAGCGACGCGTTAACAGCCGACGACGCACGAAAATGTAACTGAGTAAAGACTCCCATCACCCCCCAATAGCGACCCAATATCTTAATGACTCTTCCAACCACCAGTAATGTGTACCGGCTTGTATCAACTTTTTCTTCCACTTTGGGTCTTAACTGGTTTCATGTGGATTACCTCTCGATTGGACGGTTAGGAATACTGTTCTGTCTTTTTGGTAAGTTAAGCCCATCGGGTAAAACTATTTTTTTATAGTATTGCTTGCTACAAACTCGAGAAAAGCTGCTAGACTGATGGCTCAAGTTTTTTGACCACCCTCTTCTGCTGTGCGATCGCATGCCTAAAAAGTGTTGAGGTGCAGTGGTTGTGGGCTTTACACTCTCATCGCTCAAACGCTGGAGACTGACTCGTGGTAACAGGTGGGTACGCGCTGGTCGATAGTCTGCGTCGCCAAGGGGTTAAGCATATATTTGGCTATCCCGGCGGTGCCATACTTCCTGTTTACGACGAGCTTTACAAAGCAGAGGAAGCCGGGGGAATTCATCATTTTCTCGTTCGACACGAACAGGCTGCCAGTCACGCTGCAGACGGCTATGCTCGGGCCACTGGCGAGGTCGGAGTCTGCTTTGCTACCTCTGGCCCAGGGGCTACGAATCTGATTACGGGCCTGGCCACAGCCTACATGGACTCCATTCCAATGGTGGCCATCACCGGACAGGTTCCCCGCAAGGCGATCGGTACCGATGCGTTTCAAGAGACGGACACATTTGGGATTTCTCTACCCACCGTCAAACATTCCTATGTAGTGCGAGATACCAATGATATCGCCAGAGTTGTTGCAGAAGCCTTCCACATTGCCAAAACTGGCCGCCCCGGCCCGGTTCTGATCGATATCCCCAAGGATGTTGGTCTAGAGGAGATCGACTATTCGCCAATCTCCAACGTCCGCCTGTCTGGTTATAAACCTACCGTTCGGGGGAATCCTCGCCAAATTCATGCTGCGGCACAAGCCATGTTGGCTGCCAAGCAACCTCTGCTTTACGTGGGGGGCGGGGCTATTACCTCAGGGGCTCATGCCGAACTGCATCAACTTGCAGAGCGGTTGCGCATCCCTGTCACCACGACTCTGATGGGGAAAGGGGCATTTGACGAAAATCATTCCCTGTCGTTAGGCATGTTGGGCATGCACGGCACCGCTTACGCCAACTATGCCGTCACCGAATGCGATCTTCTGATTGCAGTTGGTGCCCGCTTCGACGATCGCGTCACTGGCAAATTGGATGAATTCGCCGCTCGTGCCAAGGTCGTTCACATCGACATTGACCCGGCAGAGGTGGGCAAAAATCGCGGTCCAGATGTCCCCATTGTGGGGGACGTACGTACCGTCCTGAAAGACCTGCTGGCCCAGTTGGAAAAAATGGCCGTGACTCCTGGCGAGACTCAGGCATGGCTCGATCGCATCGATCGCTGGAAGCGCGATTATCCCTTGGTGGTTCCCACCTACGACGGTATGCTGTCCCCTCAACAGGTGATCGATGCTTTCCGTCGTCATGCCCCAACTGCCTACTACACCACGGATGTGGGTCAGCACCAAATGTGGGCTGCACAGTTTCTACGCAACGGGCCGCGCCAGTGGATATCGAGCGCAGGATTGGGGACGATGGGTTTTGGCTTCCCTGCTGCTATGGGGGTAAAGGTTGCACTGCCCCAGGAAGAGGTGATTTGCATTAGCGGCGATGCCAGCTTCCAGATGAACTTGCAGGAACTAGCTACCGTGTCCCAATACGATATTGGGACAAAGGTTGCCATCATTAACAATCGGTGGCAGGGGATGGTGCGCCAGTGGCAGCAGAACTTCTACGGTCAGCGCTATTCCCACTCCAACATGGATGCTGGTATGCCCGACTTCGTGAAACTGGCCGAAGCCTTTGGTGTGAAGGGAATTATGGCAGAGCACCCCGACCAGCTAGATGATGCCATACAGGCAATGCTCCAGGAAGAAGGACCTGTTCTGGCAGATTTCCGCGTTCATCGCGAGGAAAACTGCTACCCCATGGTTGCCCCCGGTAAATCTAACGCGGTCATGCTAGGGATTCCCGAACGCAAGTTGGAGTTGGCAGCAGAGTTGATTTACTGCCCCAACTGCGGTACCAAGAACCCCGCCTCCCACAATTTCTGCGCCGATTGCGGAACAAAAATTTAGTTCGATTGCTATTAGCTTGACTGCAATAGCAGTCGATCGAGTTTATGATTGCGGTTGAGGGCGTAGAGATCGTTGCAGCCTCCAATGTGGCTGCCGTTTATAAATATTTGTGGCACTGTGTGTCTGCCATGTGCTCGTACAGCCATTGCAGCACGAGCCGATTCATCGCCATCGATTTTATATTCCGTATACTTTACCCCCTTCATCCAAAGCAATAGCTTGGCTCGAATGCAATAGGGGCAGGTTTGCCAGCTGTAGATTTCAACCTTTGCTTGCACATCTTGGAGGGATTTGCCCAGCAACTTTGAGATTGGATTCATGGCGATCGCACATCGCTAGATTTATTATGGCCAGCCCCCCAACGGCAGCATAGTTTTTCTAGTCAGAAGCGGCAATCCGTACTCCCCCAAACGAACGCAACCAGAGCTGTGCCGCATTATGCTGGAAGTGCCTAGATGGAGAGCTGCTGATGGTTTTTGACTGGTTCCGCCGCCAAAAGAAGACAGAACCCGAAGAACAGCCGCAGAAAAAGCGTGAGGAAGAAGCATCCCCTGCGAGTTCCTCCTCTTCCCGTTCTCCTACCAGTTCGCCCAAAACCAGTTCGCTCCAAGCCAGCGAGCCATCTAGCTCTGAAGCTGCGTCACCTCCTGCTGCTACAGAAGATTACCTTGCCTTTGCCAAGGCGGCTTATGCCAACTTGAAAGCCCAACAGGCTACTAAGGCCCCTCTCACCCCAGCAGAGACTACTGTCGTCGAGTCTAAAGCATCCGCAAAACCAGCCACCCCACCGGTTTTACCCGATCTACCCGCAGAGCAAAAGGTTCCTGATGGTGACTCAGCTGACTTTATATCTGCAACAATTACTGCTCCTCCATCAGTAATGCCGGTTTCCGAATCAGAGCCTCCCTCCAAGCCTGCCATTGCGATAGCCGAGTTCGATCAACCTGCAGCTCCTGAAACTCCCCTGACCGAAGTGCCCTCCACTGCGGCGATTGAAGTCGGAGCAGAGCAACAGGCAGTACTGGAAACCCCTGATGTGACTGTTGAGAGTGAGCCAGCAGTCGTCTCTGTCGAGGCAGAGGTCGCAACGGATGAAGTTGAGGCCTTATTAGCAAGCGAAGCAACTACAGTCGAGCCCCCTCTCGCCGAGCCCCCTCTGAATGTCCCTGCAGAACCTAGCACCAGCCACCTGACTGAACTGGCGGAGGCTGCGACGGTGTCGCCTGAACCCGCAGCCCCCAAAGCCTTCTTTGAAATGGCCCCAAAAGCCTCCGAACGCCTTGAGGTGTTGGAAGCTGAGGCGATCGAAGAGCCCGAGCCAGAGGAACCTGTTCAGGGGGCCACAACAGCTCTAGAGGCGGCAGCTCAAACCTTTGTTCCCGACTTCGATGATGGGTTTGTGTGGTCTACGGAAGTTTTAGCAGCCCAAGGGCGCCGGGTAGATGAAATTACTGTTGAGGAAATTACCTGGCTGCAGAAGCTTCGTCGGGGCTTGGGGAAAACCCGCCTCTCGCTGATTAACCAGCTCAAGTCATTGGTGGGTAAAGGCCCGATTAACGATGAAGCAGTTGAGGAAATCGAATCCTTGTTGCTGCAGGCCGATGTTGGCATCGCCGCCACCGATCAAATTGTCGAAGCGCTCCAGAGTCGCATGCGGGATGAGGTACTGCCTCCCGATGAAGCGGTTGCTTACCTCAAACAGTTACTGCGGGAAATTTTGTCGGTGGGCGAACCCAATTTTGCCCCCACCGAGGACAGTCTCAACATCTGGTTGATGGTGGGGGTTAACGGTGCCGGTAAAACCACGACCTTAGGGAAAATTGCCCATCTAGCTAAAAAGTCTGACTACCGAGTCCTCGTTGCGGCGGGGGACACGTTTCGGGCTGCTGCCGTCGAGCAGGTGCAGGAGTGGGGGGAACGCGCTGGGGTAGAGGTGATAGCGAATCCGGGCAAGAACACCGACCCTGCTGCGATCGTGTTTGATGCCATTGCGGCCGCTCAATCCCGCAACACTGAACTACTACTGGTGGACACCGCTGGGCGCTTGCAAAACAAGAAAAATCTCATGGACGAGCTGTCGAAAATTCGCCGAATTGTGGATAAAAAAGCCCCTAATGCGAAAGTGGAATCCTTGTTGGTGTTGGATGCAACTTTGGGTCAAAATGGCTTGCGGCAGGCTCAAGTGTTTAGCGAGGCCGCCGATCTGAGCGGAGTCGTTCTGACCAAGCTGGATGGTACGGCGAAAGGGGGAGTCGCGTTAGCCGTAGCAAAGGAAATGCAACTCCCGATCCGCTTTATCGGTGTTGGCGAAGGGCTTGAGGATTTGCGTCCGTTCTCGAGCTACGAGTTTGTGGAAGCACTAGTCAGCGAATATTGATGGCGGAACGGGGAAGTCCACACTGCTGAGACGGTGCTTGCACGCTTCTCAAAATTAGGCCCCCATTTGAAATGCGGCTGGAATGTAGCGAGTCAGTTGAAACAAACCGCGATCTCCTTTACACACAAGCGCCACATCAAATCTACAGGGCTGGTCAACGAGTTTTGGATGACGTTGGAGAAACAGCTGAGCCGTCCGGATCAGCTTGCGCTGTTTGGATGGAGAAACAGCCAAGGCACCATCAGCATCCCAATTGCGATTGCTGCGAGTTTTGACCTCTACAAAGTGCAAGCCTTGGGGGCGACAAGCAATGATATCAACCTCCCCCCATCGACAACGCCACTGTCTCTGGATGATTCGGCATCCCTGCTGAAGGAGATAATCGCAGACAATTTGTTCGCCTGCGCGGCCAGTTTCAGCGTTGCTCAATCGTTTTGACTGTTTCATCCTGTGAGAAATATAAGAATTGAGTAGTCTGGAGGGACTGGATCGATGAGAATGAGGATAGTTCCTTAAGGAGATGAGCCAACTGTGGGCATTCTTCTACAGATGTACTTCCCCGCCATATCGAAAGAAAACCGGAAGCATTCAGGTTCGATCTTTGCTGCACAGTTGCGCCGCATCGGATTGCTAGCGCTCTCTTGTATTTTATGCTTCGCCATTATCAGTCCTTGTGCCTTAGCAGATAACTTTGACAAAGAGGATTTGCAGGGTAGAAACTTTGCTGGTCGAGACTTAACTAACGACTCGTTTGCCAAAGCCAATTTAAAATTTGCCGATCTAAACAACGTTAATGCTGTAGGCACCAGCTTGTTTGGGGCCAACCTTTTTGGTACCGATCTGCGGGGAGCTGATTTGAGCGAAGCAACCCTGGATATGGCCAACCTTCGCCAGGCCAATCTGAAGGGGGCACTATTTGTTGATAGCAATATGTGGTTGGCAAAGCTAGAAGGGAGTGACATTGAAGGGGCTGATTTTACGAATGCATTAATGCGCAGCGATGCGCAAGTAGAATTGTGCCAGCGAGCTGCCGGGGTAAATCCTGTGACTGGGGTTTCCACCCGAGACTCTCTTGATTGTGAATAAGGATTTCAAGGGTGGTGTGTACTGTTCTAATAACGAACGTGTGTAGGTTCAGTGGCAAAACCTAAACCCCGAATCGCCCTTACCATTGGGGACCCGGCTAGTATTGGTCCCGAGATTGTTTTAAAAGCTTGCGCCTCTCAAGAGGTCAAAGCTGTCGCAGATGTCGTTGTCGTTGGCGATCGCCACATTCTCGAATCCACGAATGCTGCGCTCAAAGATAGCGGGTGTACTTGGCCTCTGAACGATTTAGACTGGCGCGATCTCGAACTGCTGGATTGTGCCACTCAATCGCAAATCGAGGTGGGAGTGGGGAACGCAGCCAGCGGAGCCGCCAGCTTTACCTACCTTTCTGAGGGGATCTCGCGGACACTGCAAGGGGATTGCGATGCTGTTGTAACAGCTCCGATTGCTAAATTCGCTTGGGCTGCAGCAGGACATCACTATCCGGGTCAGACGGAGGTTTGTGCCAGAGCTGCTGGCATCGATCGGTTTGGGATGTTGTTTGTAGCGCGTTCCCCCCTCACCCGATGGCGCTTGATTGCCTTGCTGGCAACTACCCACATTGCTCTCAAGCGGGTTCCACAAGCATTGACCCCCGAGTTAATCCGCTGGAAGTTGGAGCTTCTAGTGGAAACATTGCAGCGGGACTTTGGAATTGCCGATCCAACCATCGCGGTGGCAGGACTCAATCCCCACAGCGGCGAAGCAGGACAAATGGGTCGCGAAGAGGCGGATTGGCTCGCCGAGAGTATTGCCAGTTGTCCGCAGGCGATCGGACCTATTCCCCCCGACACCATGTGGGTGCCCGCGGGGCAAGCTTGGTATTCAACCGGCCACAGTACCTCGGACGCCTACTTGGCCCTGTATCACGATCAAGGTCTGATTCCGGTTAAATTGATGGCATTCGATTGTGCTGTTAACGTTACAATTGGTCTTCCGTTCGTACGCACATCTCCCGATCACGGCACGGCTTTCGATATTGCCGGCAAAGGAATAGCTGACCCCAGTAGTTTAATTGAAGCGATTCTATTGGCTGCAGAGTTGTCAAATCGACGTAAAATTCTCGAGATGGGTACCTTTATGCAAGCTCAAGCGTGAATTGCTGGTGTCTGGTGCTCTTAGCTTGAGAGATTGTTGAATTTGCATCTTCAATAGAGCTGATGACAGTTCTAGCGTGTAACCAATGGTAACTGTATGCTCAATGTGAGTTGTGTGAGGACAAACGGAATGAACATACGCAAAAATGCGTTAGACATTCTGGAAAAGACGAGCCGAACGTTTTTTATTCCAATTAGCCGCCTGCCGGATGGCCTGCTTGAGGCCGTGTCATCTGCCTACCTTTGCATGAGGGCGATCGATGAAATCGAAGATCATCCCGAGTTAGATAACGCCATTAAATCCAAGTTATTGAGACAAGTGAGTCTCAACCTACAGGCCGCTGTGGCTGATTCCTCCGCCGATGACTTGGCTGCCGGTCTCGAAGAGTATCGGGATGTACTGCCTGAAGTCAGCCTGCGGGTGGGGGAATGGGCACTGTTGGCCCCTGCGGATATTGCTCCCCGTATTTGGGATGCCACAGCAGCAATGGCAGATCGAATGGCCTACTGGGCAGATGTAAACTGGATGATTTACACAAAGGCAGATCTAGACAGCTATACCTTCAGCGTTGCGGGTGCTGTAGGACTGATGTTGTCTGACCTATGGCAGTGGCACGATGGAACGAAGACCGATCGCGGGCTTGCTTTAGGGTTTGGTCGAGGACTGCAGTCCGTGAACATCCTCAGGAATTACAAAGAAGACGGCGTACGGGGAGTAAGTTTCTTCCCAGACGACTGGACTGTCGATGAAATGCAGCAATATGCCCGCTACAACTTATCGTTAGCAGATCGATATACCGATGCGTTGCCAAAAGGTCCGACCTACGAGTTTTGTCGTATTCCACTTGCCCTAGCCCATGCCACTCTAGATGCCCTCGAGCGTGGTGAAGAGAAGCTTACCAGGGCAGCTGTTATGGCCTTGGTGAAAGAGGTTACAGTCGGTAGCTTCCGGCGTCGATAGCTTGTCCCGCCAATGGGGCTTGGACTGTTATGCGACTGAGGGGGGTTATCTTCTGAAGACTAGACTGTCGCTATAGACGATTAAGCTGTCTCAGACTCGCTGAATGGCAACCACTCCATCAAGTGATAGACGCCTGCTATGCCGATTTGGCGGAATCCCAACCTGCGGTAAAGGCGCATGGCGGGGTTGAATTGTTCGATGTGGATGCGAACGGCTAATCGCAGGTATTGGGCGTGGGACAAAACTGCCTTCAGGATACTCGAACCAATTCCTCGGTTGCGGGCCTGTCTTAGCAAGGCGATATCGATGATTCGAAGCTCCTTCCCTCCCCGCTCGATATAGAGTCGCCCTATTGGGCGATCTCCCTTATAGATCGCTAAGAATTCCGCATTTTTGTAGTGTTGCTGATAATAGTCATGCTGAGCTAGAAACTGCATTTGCAGGAATTCAGACTTTTGTTCGGCAGACCAATCCACAAGACTGAGTTCTGTCTCCCTGGTAGAAGCGTAAACTCGAGCCAGAAAATCCGAATCTTGAGCGAATTTTATGGCTCGGAAGGAAATGTTTTGTTTCTGGAGGGGGGGAGATAGTTGAGCGATCGCTTGCGCAATGGGTATAAGAGGCGTTCCCTCTAATGCCTCTCGTGGTGGGATGATTGTCATGCCTAGCTGCTCCGGTTTATTATTTTTTGTTGGGGGGAGAGTAGTTGTAACGGGATGTTGTGGGGGCAACAAACAGTAGGGCAGCGACAGAACAATGTAATTTCTGAACTACTGAAGTTTTCTTGACTAGCTATCTGGGGTTCTGAATATCGCTATCGGTTGTCATCTGCTGCAATTCAAGCGCCCTGTGGTAAATGGATCGGGATATCTAGGCCTAAAACACTAGGCGAACCTGGAAGCGATCTCCTGTGCAATCACAAAAGTTCTCAAGAGACAAGATCGACAATGCCATTTAACAGTTAATTATTCAGGGACTCATAAAGTGACTGAATTGGCTGCAGTAGATTTCAAAATGAGCCAGACCCCCTTTTTTGAACGCGATACAACCACATGATTGTGTACTGAATGCTAACTGCAAGTTTTAGGGTTGACAACAGGCTTTATTCATCGGATTTTCTTTGTTATCAATCCCAATCTTCATAAGAATGCGCGATCGTTGTTTGCCTGGTTTTTATTGTTTCAAAAAAAAAATAATTTAAGTTATATCGCTGACTTGATGGTGACTGAGCAACATGAGTCGAATGATGGATGGATGCAGAATACTAAAATTTAATGATTGTTTGTAGGGATTCACGGCCTTTGTTACGTTTTTTATTGAAGTTCTGGTGTTGGAACGGCGGCACGTTTGTGGGTGATGTCGTCGTTGAAAATTACTATCTAATTTTGTCTAGGAAACACTATGCCCAAGATGTGGGCTGGACCTAGATCCCTGGTTTGATTTGTTTGTGTTGCTTTGGCTGTCCGATCTCTGCCACTAGACTGGCAAGGAGTAGGGGCTGTTGCTACTTTTTTTTGCCTTTGGACTTAGGCTTGCGAATTTTCCATCCTAACTCGGTACCGTTTTGACCAGCTCGCTCGCAGGCAAAACCATAACGCTCAATTTTTTCGTGACGAGCCAATGTCTTCGGAGAGATTTTTAACAACTGGGCCAGCTCGCTAGTCCCCAAAATCCAGTTGTGCTGATAAGCATCTTCCAGTGCGCGGATGTGGGCGATGGGATCGGTAGGAGGAGTTGGCGGCTGCAGTTGTTGGATGATTTGAGCTAAAGTCCCCAGCATAGTGGAGGGAGGTTGGGGGGCTGGACTCTCTAAGTGGATAGAAGTGATGGGGGTAATGGCTTCTGGGTCGGACATAGCAACGGAAGTGCGGTGTATGGATATTGCTGTCTGCCAATAGGCAGCGCTGGTAGCGAGTTGTGCGCCTTATAGTCGAGCACAATAGCTGTTCACGTTTTTGAATTCTGGATCTGGCCTAGAAGAGTTTAGATTCTCTGGAGGCGTTGGCAACTGCTTACCTCTGGACATTTCAAGGGTAGAGACCACCAAGGTTTGAGAGGGGGGTAACGGTCTGGGCTGTGCCCTTCTCGGCAATGACCATTTAACCAATGTCGTATGATAGAGCGACAGAACTCAATAATATGCAACGACCAAATGGCAAAAATTGAGCTTACGCCAGGGGTGGCTGAGATCCCCACCAATGTGCGTGTTATGCGCAGTAAAGATGGCAGCCGCGGTTCGGCTGTCTTTATTTTCGAAGATCCCGTAACAGACATGTTCGAAGTGCCTGGGATGTTCATGATCGATGAAGAGGGGGAGTTGGTCACCCGTGATGTTCGCGCTAAGTTCGCAGATGGGAAGTTTGCAGCCATTGAGGCCGTCTACACTATCCCTTCCCCAGAAGATTGGGAGCGGTTCCTCAGATTTATGGAACGCTTTGCTGAGGCAAATGAAATGGGCATGGAGGGAGAGTAATTGTCTACTGTTCAGTTACATCCTCCATCAGGAGGAATGAGAGGGTAACTGGACGTGATGACTTAGCCTTCTTCACGATTTTGGACTCTAATAATGAACGATCTCCAACCCGTTGTAGAACTGGGGCAGTTTATCAAGCTGGTTGGGGCTGCCGCCACCGGAGGGCAGGCCAAGTTTATGGTGCAAAACGGACTTGTGTTGGTGAATGGGCTGGAAGAAACCCGACGTCGCAAAAAACTGGTGGCAGGCGATCGCGTCACTGTCGACGATCGCACCTGGCTTGTGCCTGAGGGAATGGTAGATATTTCTGCGATTGTGGAAGTCACAGGCAAGAGCTAGCATTAACGGCCCTTGAAAAGTAGGACATTGGGTAGTTCCTTATCAACGTCAGTTCGATAAATTGGCCCCTAATGTAAAATGAGTTTCTTCAATCTGTTACATGTCGGCTATTATTTGCCATTCTTTGATTGTGCTGGGGGTTACGGCAATTGAGATGTTTTCACGAGTTGTGGGGAGGGTAAGTTTGAGGGGGATGATGGTGGAGAGTTGTGTGACAACAGCGGCGATATCGTACTGGCCAACAGAATCTGGAACACTGTTGTCGGTGAAGACCAAGTTGGAACTATCTGGTGCCTGAAATGTTTGTCCTCGGACATTCGTCATCATCAGTGGCTGTTGGCGCATAACAATCATGTCTTTATCTGGATACCCCACCAACCGCAGAAAAAATGTCGAATGGCCATCTGCGAACACTCTCTTAAAGGCGATTGCCTGCCAGGGTCGCCCCTCTGCATCCCGCAGCGACTGGAATGAGCGGTACAGCATCGGTCCTGACACCTCCTGCTCGCGATCTAGTCGGGCCTCAGCGGTGGGTGAGACAGGAAACGAGCAACAGCATACCAGCAACAGGGCGATCGCCAGCAGCCTTAACCACCACCAAGGGACTAAGAACTTAAGGATGTTCTGTTCAGAACTGTTTCGAGCAATCATTCCCTATCCCCGTATCCACAGTGCTTCCTCTAGTTCATGACATTTTAGTTATAGCTGTAACCATTTCTTTTGGTTCAGCTAGCGTCAGGCCCAATCAGTGATTTCTGCTGATGCTAGTCCTCAGTGGAACGATCGCCACCATTCCGCAGGGCAATGTTATCTGAGTAAAGGTCAGTAGTAACAGCGGTTAAACAGCTATGGGAACTGACGTTATTACAGGGGCCAATCGCTTCAACGATCTCGACAACACACCCACCCAGTACGAAGACTCGGCGGGTACCGGGATGACCCATTTCACCCGTCAAGGGATTATCCCAACAGAGTCGGTGAAGGGGTTGTTGGCCCGCATAGATGAGTTGACGTTGGAGACCAGGGGCAAATTTTGGAATGCCAATGGCGAAGAATTACCTTGGTAACTCGAACCCTTCAATACAGGTTTGCTACAGACCGTGAAATGGGTTGCACTCTTGGCCGATGGAATAGTCCTGTCGCCATTTCAATTAGGACAGATAGGTCTATGCCTAGCCAGGGTTCTGGATAGCTGTGTACCCTCAGCGACTTTACAGTCGCCACACCTGAAATTTCCTAGACTAGCCGCAACGACAGGCGCAGTTCTCATTTTGAGCGAATTCTCGACAGTGCAATCAGAATTTGACCGAGAAGGTCAGCGTAACAAGCTCCTGAAGAAGACAACATCAGTTTAATTGAGTGGGATTTTTGCATTATGAGAATGGCTGTAAACAGTTCTCGTTGTTAGCAATTTGAAAGTCTTTGCTAAAATTGGGAAACAATGAATAGTGGCAGCGCAAGCATCAGGCTAGTATTGCTACTAACGGCGAAGTATTAACTCCTTGACTAGCTCTAGGAGACCTCCGCTTCGCTACTGTTGTTTCTAACAGGACTATTTAACCACTTGGCCAGACCCCCGAGTCCTCGTCGCGTCAGACGAGATCTTCCCAATATCAACGAGCGCATTCGCTTTCCCAAGATCCGAGTGATTGATGAGGATCGAACTCAGCTTGGAATCATGAGCCCCGACGAAGCTCGGCAAATTGCGCGCGATAAAGATCTAGATCTTGTGTTGGTGAGCGAAACTGCCGATCCGCCGGTGTGTCGAATCATGGACTACGGTAAGTTCAAGTTCGAACAAGAGAAGAAAGCCCGCGAAGCGAAAAAGAAGCAACATACCTCTGATGTGAAAGAGGTCAAAATGCGTTACAAGATTGAAGAGCACGATTACAACGTGCGCCTCCGCAGCGCAGAGAAATTCCTAAAACATGGGGATAAAGTTAAAGCCTCTGTGATCTTCAAGGGCCGAGAAATTCAACATACTGACTTGGCCTACAAATTACTCGATCGCTTGGCTAAAGACCTAGGAGAACTGGCTGAAGTCCAGCAGCGTCCTAAAAAAGAGGGGCGCAACATGATCATGATTTTAGGCCCCCGCAAAGCCTAATCAGTGTGCGATTCTTAAACGTATCGCTATCGCTGCGGCTGCCAGATGGCAGTCGTTTTTTATCCTCTTGAAACCCCCCATTCATAGGACCTGCATCCCGCTACGACTGACCGGACACGGCTATTTGCCAATACAAAACTGGCTGAAAATGAGATCTAAAACGGACTCCGTCACCTCTTCGCCAGTAATTTCCCCCAGAGCTTGGATACAGTCCCGCAGATCGATTGTCCAAAAATCTAAGGGAAGAGCGTCTTGAATGGTTTGGATAACCTTGCAAAGTGATGTTTGGGCCCGCAGTAAGGCGGCCTTTTGCCGCTGGTTGACAGCCACATCAAAATTGCTTGCAGTGACGGATCCACAACCAATAATGTGAGAGATTGCTGACTCCAACCGCCGAATACTGGCAGTGGCTGCAGCAGGGGGGTGCAGTTGAGTGCGAATGTGGGGCAATTGAGTCACTGCTTCTGGGAACTGGGCTATATCCAATTGAGCGAGATCGATTTTGTTAATCGCTAGCAACATGGGCCGATCGCGAATGGCCTCAAAAATTGTCATATCCCTAGCAGTCCATCCCTGAGATGCTGAAATGACTAAGATCGCCAGGTCAGCTGTTCGAGCAACCTGCAACGAGCGCTCGATGCCTAATGTCTCAACAAGATTATCGGTTTCTCTAATACCGGCAGTATCCAATACTCGCACCGGCATGCCATCCACCACTAACTGCGATTCCACCACATCCCGCGTAGTTCCTGGCAGCTCGGTTACAATCGCGCGATCGCATCCGCTCCAGGCATTCAATAGACTTGATTTACCCACATTGGGCTGCCCAACAATGGCCACCTCAATGCCCTGTCGCAAAAGCTCCCCCCGCTCTGCAGTTGCCAAAATATCAGCCACCCGAGCTTGAATACTTTCTAACTCTCGAATCAGTTGCGGTTCATCGAGGGGGGGGAGATCGTCTTCAAAATCAATTTGGGCTTCCACCTCTGCCAGCACTTGCAGACAGCGAGATCGTAGAGTGCGAATTGGCTGGGCTAACTTTCCCCGAATACCAGCCAAAGCTAGTTCTGCCGCCTGTGCTGACTGTGCCCCCACCAGTTGAGAAACGCTTTCTGCTTGGGTCAAATCAATACGACCATTCAAAAATGCCCGCAGTGTAAATTCCCCAGGTTCGGCTAGTCTGGCCCCCTGCTGCAGGCAAGCCTGCAAGACCCGCTGCACCACAATAATCCCGCCATGGCAATGAAACTCCACAACATCTTCGCGGGTAAAGGAGCGTGGCCCTTGCATCCAGAAGGCCAACGCTTCGTCAATCATGCTCCCAGCACAGTCAACGATGGTGCCGTACAAAATGCGATGGCTCTCCCAAGGGGGCTTGCCGGCTGGCACAAATACCTGTTGAGCAATTGCTAATGAATTCTGCCCAGACAATCGCACTATGCCCACCGATCCCTGGGCGGGCACAATAGCTGTAGATATCGCGGCGATGGTGTCGAGATGGGTGGTGGCCATGAAAAAACTAGAGCAGGAATAAGATGCTGTCCTACTCTAGCGGGATTGCTTCTGGATAGGTCGGAGAAAGAGATGTCGGCATCTGCAAGCCCCGTCGACTGGCAATTCCATCAGGACATTACGCCATAGGACGGGTCATTAACACCGGGCATTGGGCGTGGACGCGCACGTAATCCGACACCGAGTTGCCTAATAGTCGTTCGAGATCCGGGAGGTTTTTGGCGATGGTGGGGCGGCGATCGGGGGACCCCATAATCAGCAAGTCCGCCCCCGTTTCACCGGACAGCAAAGAAATTTCTCGACCTGGCTCTCCTAGACTGAAATAGACTCGATAAGCAACCTTTTCTGCTTTTACCTTGGCGATCGCAGCGGCCAGAACTTCATCATCTTTTTCCGGATTCTCTGGCATTTTTTGGTAACTGGCTGCTGAGCGACCAGAAATAACCCGCACCAACATCAATTGGGAACCCGCGCTTCCTTGGATCAATTCTGTCGCAATATTGAGGGCTTGAGTGGAAGCCTCCGAACCATCAAGTGCCACCATAATCCGATACAGCTTGGAGGTTTGCGTCCCCTCTCGCACAATCATCAGCGGGCGGGTAGACAGTTGAAAAACATATTGACTAACCGAATTTTTGAGGATGGAGACCAAACGATTCATGCTGCGCCCCCCCATAACAATGAGAGAGGCATCAATCTCTTCTGCTACACGCAATACCGTTGTTTTGGGATCCCCTTCTTCTAGCCGCTCGGAAATCGTGCAATTTTGGATATCCGCTAGGATCTTACTGGCATTGTCCAAGATTCTGCGGGCTTCCGCTTGCTTGTCACCGCCGCCTCCAGACATCATCGAAGTGGTGAATTGGGTGGTGGGGACAACGTGCAAAAGGGTAACGGCTGAGACGGCGGAACTGAGGGCGTTGAGCAGAGCTTTGGCCTGTTTGACGGACTCGCCCGACGCATCGACTGCCACTAGAATTTGACGTAATAGCTGCATGACCAGTTGCTCCTTACAACGTGCAGGAGGCTCACAATAACACTGCGTAAACGCAGATACGAGAGATAGCTTGATGATTCCTGCACAATCCTCTTGCAGTATGCGACGGGTTCAGATTCCATCGCTTTGACAGCAATATTCGTTAACGTTCGAGCGACAAAACTTGACAGTAAGAGCTGGGAGTCGACACTGTGCCGATGGGTTTCAACAATTGACTGAAGCTGCAGCTTACCCTGACAGTGAAAAATGAATGACTGTGGTCTCGATCGAGTGAAAGAGCTCGCCTTTTCCTAACATAGGGGGCGCTTTTCCCTGACACTCAAACCAGAATTGGGACCAATACTGCCTGCTGGAATGTATCAAGCGGCTTATGTGAATTCTAGAGGGCGGGGTTGATGGGTTTGCTCAAAGGTGAGTACATCAATCCCAAACCGCTGACGCAGTAAAATTCTCAGGGTGTGACTGGCCATGTTTGCAGCTACATGAGTACAGAGTCCTGAAACCTTTTTCCTCAGC
>JBFRWN010000122.1:0-9219 GCA_051439605.1 Synechococcus sp. | reverse complement strand
ACAAGGCTGAGATCGTCAATTACAACCGTCGTAGTCGAGCAGGCAAAACGATTGGGACTGGGCGGATGGAGAGGGGCGTGGATTTGACGATTGGGCGACGTCAAAAGAAGAAAGGAATCAGCTGGCGACCCAAAGGAAGCCGAGCTTTGGCGTTACTAAAGGTGGTCGAACTGAACAACCAGTGGAATCAGCTGTGGTTTCCAAAGCAAGTTGCCTAAACACGCCAGGAATCAACAGAAAATTTACAGGAGGAAGAATTTCTCACGGTTTCGATCGCTCTCCATATTGGCATTTACAGCTTGGGGTTTTGTTAATGCTGTAACCTCAAAAAATCTTCACATTTCCTTTGGATAGATTTACTGTTTTCATCTATGACAACTTGTCTTTTGACATTTGCTTGTTACATCAGAAAAAACGTAGTGGTGTACTGTTCGCCAAGCTCTGTAGATGCTAAATAATGCTGTCGCTTCTTTTGCAGTCATTCTTCTATTCTTTGCTACCATCGCGCCAACCCTTGCCAGCCCTTTTCAAGATGGTCTAGAGCTGGTGCAGCGCAATCAGCTCGATGCTGCTGAGAAAATGTTCACCCAAGCAATTGAGCAAGGAGATCGTCAAACTGCGGCCTACAGCAATCGATGCCTGGTTCACCTGAAGCTGGCAGACTACTCTGCGGCGATCGCAGATTGTTCCGAAGTCCTTCACCAACCACTAAGTCAGCCCTTCGTAAGCTTCGAAGCTTATCTCAATCGAGGATTGGCCAATTATCGACTGGAACACTACAACGACGCGATCGCCGATTACGATCGCTTGCTTGCTCTAAACCGTCAGGATTTTCGTGGGTACTACAACCGTGGTCTCAGCAAAGTGGCACTCCGACAACTAAACTCGGCGATCGAAGATTTCAGTCTAGCAGAGCGATTATCTCGTCAAGAAAGTCCAACTATGCGAGCAGAGATCTTTAACGATTGGGGATTAGCGCTATTTCTAGACCAGCAATGGCCTTTGGCTTACACCAAGTTTGAACGAGCTATTCGTTTAGCTCCTCAATCAGATGGGTACTATTTCAACCGAGGATGTGCCTGCCACAGAATGGAAAAATATGCCTGTGCCCTCACAGATTTCACCCGCGTAGTGGGGCTCAACCCTCAATTTGTAGATGCTTACGTTAGCCGAGGTACTATCCATGCCTTATCGGGCGAGCTGAGGAAGGCAATCGAGGATTGGAATACAGCTGCCAATCTGTTTGCCAAACAGGGCAACCTGTCAGCCCAGAAACAGATTCAACACCTAGTCGAGCAAGCAGCAGCTTCGACAGAATTGCTTGCATAAACGACTTGTCTCCAAAGGCCTATCGGATTGTTCACTATGACAATCCGATAGGCCTTTGTCACGTTAAGTGGCAGGTAGCTTGAGTTGGAAGAATGAGGAGATGGTTCAGACTCCCGTTTAGTATTGTCAGATTAACTTCTAACTCGCGATCGAGTTCTATTTCCAATCTGCATCAGCCTGATCCAGTACATAAGCGGCTACAGACTCAATTTGATGAGAGTCAAGTCGGCCAGAAAACGCTGGCATGGCGTTCTTACCTTTGGTGACTTGAGTTTGAATAGCATCCATGGAATCCATACCGTATTGGGCCAAAGTCGCTTTCTTCAGGTTCTTGTTGGCCATGACCAAGTTGGCGCCACCTTTGTGGCAGGCAACGCAGTTGGCTCCAAACACCTGCTTACCAAGCCCTAAGTCAGGTTCAGCATTAGCTGGAGCCGAAAAGAGTAGCGTGACTGCAAGCAGTGCAAGGCAAGCAATATTAACTAGTTTTTTCACAGAGGTTTCCTCAAGTGTGCGATTTCTGCATGAGTTTTTCGTGTCGATGCCTTCAACTCTCTAGGGCTGTCAGGCAAATAGGCACAAATCCTATGGATCATCTGATATCGACAAGCAGTCATATCAACAGACGTACCGTCATACATTGCGATGTGTAACAAAGAATCGAATTCATTCAACTCAGATCTTGCACCTCATACGAGCTAGGACGTAGAAGTGAGGGCGCTCGTCATTGAGGGCGAAGGCGTTCAAGCTCTAGTAACAGTAGTGCGAGAGCTACGAGAGGTAGGAAAATTTCCAGAGCATCCTGAGGGGTGCATCCCTAATCAAATGGCACAGGCAAACTATCCAACAGGTAAGCCCAGTGAGCCAAGACAAACGCAATCATGCTACCTAGCAGATAGCGATAAATCCCTCGAAGCGTGGACTGACCAAAGAGATGAAGGCTGAAGTGGTGTTTGGCTGTTTTGAACCAGCTCTCAATCTGCCATATAGATAGGACTTTTTGAATAGCCTTCGCAACAAGAGATTAAGGCGTCTGCTTCGAACGACAGATCTAGTGATAGGATTCGGGTTTAGTCGGTTCTAGCGGTGGTCAGCCGCTGGAGATAACGGGGAAAGAGCAGTGTAAATCTGCCGCTGTCCCGCAGCTGTATTGGAAGTGAGAGTAGGCAATAGGGATTGAGCATGGATCTCTGCTATTAACTAGTGCTTAATACCTAAGACTTAGCGCCCTTCCTGAGCCAGAATGCCCGCCGATGACTGTGCATGTTCTTCAACATCTGCGAGGTACGGATGATGACTGTTTTTGCTTTTTATCGATTCCAAATGTGTCGTCTTAGGAGCATCCCTACGAAGCTCCGATGATTGAGAGCGGCGGTGACTCAGGCGTTACTGCCGAATCATTGACAGCGATCTCGTGACCCAGATTGCCGCTAGCGATGCCGTTTTGCAATGGCACTGTGATGTTGGCATCCCCAAGCTCTGGTGAGCGATCGCACGCCTACTCGGTTGCTGGGACCCCATCAAGCGCAGCGTTTTACTGTGCCCACATCTTGCAGGCAGTTGATGGTTATAACCCGGAAACGGACGTGATTCTGCTTCTGGAGTCGGGCGATGGCGCCCCCGCGATCCGACAGGCAACTGCCTTTGTGTTGCCGCCGCTACCCACCGATTCTGCCCCCCAGTTATAGGAGATTTTCCATGCATAAAATTCCCGTTACGGTCATCACGGGCTTTCTCGGTTCTGGTAAAACCACGCTGGTGCGACATCTATTGCAAAACAATCAGGGACGCCGCATCGCTGTACTGGTGAATGAGTTTGGTGAGGTGGGCATTGATGGCGACATTTTGCGATCGTGTCAGGTCTGTGACGAAGAGGACAACCCAACACCGAATAGCACCGCCGATACTAACATTCTGGAACTAGCGAATGGCTGTTTGTGCTGCACCGTGCAGGAAGAGTTTTTGCCCACCATGCAGGAATTGCTGAAGCGGCGCGACGACATTGACTGCATCGTGATCGAAACGTCGGGACTGGCGCTACCCAAGCCCCTGGTGCAAGCCTTCCGTTGGCCAGAGATTCGTACTGGGGCCACGGTGAGTGGCGTCGTTACCGTGGTGGATGGCGATGCCCTGGCCCAGGGGCACATCGTCGGCGATCTAGACGCGCTAGAAGCTCAGCGGCAGGCCGATGACAGTCTGGAGCATGAGACGCCGATTGAGGAACTCTTTGAAGATCAGCTGGCCTGCGCCGATATGGTACTGCTGACCAAGAGCGATTTGATGGAGGAACAGGAGCGCGATCGCGTGCAAACCTGGCTGCAAACCCAAGCCCGCGCTGGCACCAAAGTCGTGCCCTGCCACCAGGGCGAAATTCACCCCGAGGTGTTGTTAGGCTTCAATGCTGCAGTGGAGGATAACCTGGATAGTCGCCCCAGCCACCACGACCACGAAGAAGCGCACGAGCACGATGACGACATCAACTCCGTCTGCATCGAGCTAGAGCAACCCCTTGACCCCAAAGATTTGGTAAGGCGGTTACAAGCTCTGGTGCAACAGCAAGAAATCTATCGCATCAAGGGGTTTGTTGCGGTGCCCAATAAGGCTATGCGACTGGTGCTGCAAGGGGTCGGTCAGCGGTTCGATCACTTTTACGATCGCCCTTGGCAAGCCGACGAACCCCGCCGCACTCGTCTGGTGTTCATCGGTCATGGTCTCGACCGGGCCAGCATTTGGCAGCAGGTTTTAGTGGATTCTGCTGAGCCTCTGGTTATTTAACGAACAGTTTGAGATTCGTTCCTTCAGGAGTTTAATGATGCAACAAAACCATCGGCGAATACGCCTGGCCGCGATGGCTGGGTTCAGCTTCTATCTGATTGTGGCTGCCGCTTCCCCCGCCCAGGCTATGCACATCATGGAGGGCTTTTTGCCAGTCGGCTGGGCGGTGTTTTGGTGGGTTGTGTCCCTGCCGTTCTTTATTTGGGGCTTGCGATCGCTCACCAAAATTACCCGCGACAATCCCGACCTCAAGCTTCTCCTGGCCCTGGCTGGAGCCTTTAGCTTCGTTCTCTCCGCCCTCAAAATCCCCTCTGTCACCGGGAGCTGTTCTCACCCCACCGGAACTGGGTTAGGCGCAGTCCTCTTCGGCCCCCAAGTAATGACCGTTCTGGGTAGTCTGGTGCTGATTTTTCAGGCAGTGCTGCTGGCCCACGGTGGCTTGACGACACTGGGGGCAAATGTGTTCTCGATGGCGATCGTGGGTCCCTGGGTCGCCTACGGCATCTATCGCTGGATAGCCAGCAGCGGCAGACAGCGCTTTGCTGTGTTCCTCGCCGCTGCCCTCGGTAGCCTAGTGACCTACGTGGTTACGTCCATTCAACTAGCGATCGCCTTCCCTGCCGCGAGCGGTGGCATCCTTGCCGCCTTCCTCAAATTTGCCGGGATCTTTGCCATCACCCAACTGCCCCTCTCCCTCAGCGAAGGACTGCTCACGGTGCTGGTCTGGAACTGGCTGCAATCCTACGCCACGGAAGAACTGAAAGCGTTGAAGGTTTTGAGAGTGGGGGCTTAGGTATTGGCAGGTAAAAGTACAAAGTTTTGAGTGTTGAGTTCAACTTTTACAACTCAAAATTCAAAACGCAAAGCTCAACCATCCACCCATTCACAACAGAACTATGCAAACTCAACAAAAACAAGGCAACTGGCTGATCGTTTTTACCGTCATTGCGCTGGCGGTGCTCCCCCTAATTTTTGTCAGTGGTGAATACGGCGGTGCCGATGGCGAGGCCGAGGAAGCAATCACGGAAATTCAGCCGGATTATGAACCCTGGTTTGGCAGCGTGTTGGAGCTGCCCAGTGGCGAAATTGAAAGTCTCCTGTTCGTTTCCCAAGCCGCTATTGGCGCTGGAATAATCGGCTATGTCATTGGTCTCTATCGAGGACGGACTGAGCGGCAACAGTCAGGTAAAGGGCAATGAATACTTCAACAACGCTGGGACCCCGCTGGCTGTGGGGTGCCCGGACTCTGTACTACAGTCAGCTCTGGTACTACGGTTTGCTAGCAGCGGGCAGCATTAGCAATATTCTGTACTATTGCACGGTGCCGCTGGTCGGCATTGGTGTGCTGGCGGGGACAACGCTGCCCCGGCGGCGAGCATTGACTGTGCTGCTAACGCTGTGGTTCGTGAATCAACTCTTGGGGTTCACCGTGCGGGGCTATCCCTACACGGTCAGCACCTTCACTTGGGGAGGAGTAATGCTGCTGGGGGCCACCCTGGCGGTGTTGCTGGCCTCCCTCCGTCCGGCATTTTGCCTCGACCAGCTCCGTCATGGACTGTGGTTAACGCTGTCCCTACTGCTCGGGTTTGCCTTATACGAACTGGTGATTTGGCTGGGGGGCTTGGCCCTGGGTGGCGTCCACGGGTTCACGATACCGATACTGGCAGAAGTTTTGCTGGGTAATGCAATCTGGGGCGGCGGACTGGCAGCAGTCCATTGGGGCTTGGTGCAGCACTGGATGCGGTGGCAGTATGCACCATCAGATTGATTCCCTGGCCTACACCAACCGCTTACGATATCTGCCGCCTACGCACAAATTGGGGTTTGCGGCAACGCTTTTCATTCTGGGATATGCCGCTCCGCCTCTCGCTCAGGTCGCCATCTCCCTCTGGCTAGCATTATGGATTGTCGGATATGCCCAGATTCCAGCGAATATCTATGCGCGACTGCTGCTATTGCCCATTAGTTTTTGGCTGATGAGTGTTCCAGCCTTGCTCATGGGCTTTGGACTGGCGCAACATCTCGGCAATTGGCAAGCAGACGTACTGCAGGGCTTAGAGGTTGGCCCGGTCTATATTTACTTGAGCCGTCAAGGGTGGCAACAGGCCAGAGAGGTGCTGATGAGAGCGATCGCCCTCACCTCCTGTATGTACTTCATTTTGCTGACGGTGCCCTTTGTGGAGATTCTGCGGGTGTTGCGCCAACTGCGATGTCCGAGCCTGATGATTGAACTGTTGGCATTGATGTACCGCTTCATATTTATGCTGGCCGCAACCGGCACTGAGCTGGCTACAGCACAGCGATCTCGCGGCGGCTACCTGACCTGGCGCAGACGGTTACGCAGCTTGGGCATCATCGTGAGCCAACTGATTGTGCGGACGCTGGACAACTATCGTGAATTTGCTCTCGGGCTGCAATCGCGAGGCTTCACTGGAGAGCTGCGCGTCTGGCATCACCGTCGTCACAAACCCAGTTGGCGATACAGCATGGAAGCTACAGCCGGATGTCTAGTCTTAACCCTCATCACTGTCATGCACCATCATCCCGCATGGCACTGACTAGGGGCTGTTCGGCACTGCCCACGCATCCACCCATCTTCCCGTCCCATGCCCATCGCATTTGAACAAGTCACTTACACTTACCCCTGCAGTCAACACCCTGCCGTCCAAGACCTGACGGTCGCGATCCCCCCCGGTCGCCGCTGTGCCCTGATCGGTCGCAATGGCTGCGGCAAAAGTACTCTGCTGCGGTTAGCGGACGGGTTGTTTCGCCCCGCTCGCGGCCGGGTTTACTGGCAAGGTGAGCCCTTGAACTATCGCGCCCCAGCGCTGCGATCGCTCCGTCAGCAGGTGGGCTTGGTCTTTCAAGATCCGGAACAACAACTGGTCGCCACCACGGTCGAAGAAGATTTGTCCTATGGTCTGTGCAATCTGGGTTTGCCTGATGCTGAAGTCGCAAGCCGTGTCCAGGATGCCCTCCAGGAATTCGATTTATTGGAGTTAGCGGATACCCCAATCAACCACTTGAGCTTGGGGCAAAAGAAGCGAGTCGCGATCGCTGATGTTACGATCCTTCGCCCCAAACTCCTTCTGATGGACGAACCCACGGCCTACCTCGATCCAGCACAAACTCGCACACTGTTTCGCTCGTTAGAGCGCATTCACTCGGCGGGGACGACTATTGCGATCGCCACCCATGACTTGGAGTTCGTCTACGCTTGGGCGGATTGGCTCATGGTGATGGACCAGGGGCGAATTGTCTTAGAGGGCACTGCTCAAGAAGTTTTCTCGAACCGCACGTCGCTCCACAAACTGGGACTCGGCTTACCCCTCGTAATAGATGTTTTGGCTGGGCTGCCGGTATCTAAAACTGACTTGGGACGGATTCATGAGATGCTGCGCAAACGATTTACTCCCTGAATAATAATGTTTTTAAAACTAAGGGAGCTGCATGAGAGGTGTCGATGATACGCAGCCTTACATGATAGACCACAAGCGGATTTGCTGAAATCCCTTCACTGAGGCTCTGCAGTAGCTTTTAACTTT
The DNA here is from genome assembly GCA_051439605.1 of Synechococcus sp. Classification (GTDB taxonomy): domain Bacteria; phylum Cyanobacteriota; class Cyanobacteriia; order Thermostichales; family PCC-7336; genus PCC-7336. Next base: position 1,570 of record JBFRWN010000122.1, on the reverse strand, counting down.
TTGTACCCATGGAGGATGTTTCCTGCCGTTGGGCGATCGACTAAAGTCATGGTTAGGAGGGGGATTGAGTGTATCCCTATTGTCAAAGGAGATAGCAGAACTTCTCCCGATGTATTCCTAAAGGCTCTCAGGTCAGTTGTGACCATTTCTGAGCAAATTCAACGTAAATTTTACAAGTGGGGACCTGCTTTAGCCTTAGCTTGCGAAAGACAAGCAATATCCTTGGCCATCGTGACTTTTGCTTTATCCGGTAAGGGCGTTCCCGGAGTTTGAGTAGTTTTGGAGTTAAACTTAGCAGGGCAATAAGGGCCTAACCATGATTCATTCCTCGTCACTGCACTCACGATTGCGTAGGATACACTACTGATTGTCTCCGACGCACCCCGCCGAGGCCCCTTGCAAGTTTGGTTCCGAGGTTCTTCATCACTGGCATGCCGAAGACGAGTGCATATGCAGTCCGAATCCTCTGCGGATTCTTGGTAGTAGTCGTCTACTCTACGGCCAGCGTCTGACGACAGTGATTCTCACCGACATGACCCAATCCTGCCAGCGCTTGAGTAAGTGAGAGAAAATTTTCCTGAGAAAGTTCGGACTCTAGCGTAGCTAAGCTAACTTCAACTCGGTTGTCACGAGCTAAATCTGCCAGAGGTTGAAAGCCAATTGCTCCAGTGTTGATCGGATCGTTCACTTCTGCTGTGCCATCTCCGAATAGGTGGTCAAAATGTAATGTTGCCTCCACGTCTGCCGTTTCTCCGGGGGTCACAATGCCCTTTCGTTCATCACCCAAAAAATCTCCGCAAACATAGGCATACTCGCGATCGAACTCCAGCACGAATGGCAAGGTCGTACCATCTTTCGCTGCAGTACCCACTAGCACCATCACTTGACCAGCCGCTGCTCCCGATGCGGCCTGAACCATGCTCCAGCTCAGTGCGTTGTATCTTCCGGGAGGAACTTGCAGTTCGACGAGCGTAACTGGATCTGCATTCTGGTCTCCTTCGGCTAAATCGACTGTCACAACACCTTCTGTCGACATAGCGATATTCGCTTGCGGTTCTTCACCTACATCTGGGTCAAAGGGAGGATCGCTCTGATAAGCAGTGATATCGGCAAAGTTGACAAATATGTGTTCGAAGTCAAGTTGCCAGCCATCCTTGGACACGAACCCTTGACGTACAAAGTCTTCTCCATTAGCACGAATTTGTAACGTTCCTTCTTCCGCAGATACAGCGGGGAAGGCGATCGCCAATCCTACAGACAGAGATCCTGCCAGTGCTGCACTGGTCGTAAACCACCACCAGCCAACAGTACGAAATGTCATATCGCTGTGCTCGTTCAACAAACTAGTTCAATCGCACCAACAACTTCCAGCTTTAACAATCCCCTCTCCGGGGATTTTGCGTGGCTGAAGGCTTGTGGAAATCTAAAGTTATCTGGACGTCGTTAGGCAGTTCTGTTGCAAAAATTTGAAAGCAGACACTAAGCCTAAAAAGTGCATGTCTTTTTAGACAGCAAACCCAAAGAGCAGATGAACAAAGTCTATCTGGGCAGCCTCAAATAAACCCATCGG
>JBFRWN010000121.1:0-28734 GCA_051439605.1 Synechococcus sp. | reverse complement strand
GCCATTTGTAACTTGCGCCGCCGTAGCTGTCCGCAAGCCGCATCCGCATCCAAACCGCGCGAACGACGAACGCTGGCGGCCACCCGTCGCTGTTTGAGGCGATTGATAAACCGCTCCACGCGATCGCTATCGGGACGCTTGTAATCCGCATCGGAAATGGGATTGTACAGCAACACATTCACGTGGGACTGGAACCCTCCCACCAAATCCGCCAATTGATCCGCATGGATGAGACGATCGTTGACTCCCCCCAGCAGGATGTACTCGAAGCTCACCCTCCGTCCCGTTGTGTCCACATAGCTGCGACAGTCATCAATCAAATCCTGAATGGGATATTGGTCAGCGGAGGGAATCAGCTGGTGGCGCAGCTCTTGGTTGGGGGCGTGCAAGCTGACCGCCAGCGTTACCTGCAACTTGTGCTGCGCAAACCGCCGAATTTGATTGGGAATCCCCACGGTCGAGACGGTGATGTGCCGCTGCCCGATACCAATGTCTTCGTTCAAACATCGCAGCGATTCAATCACGTTAGGCAAGTTTTGTAGCGGTTCCCCCATGCCCATAAACACAATATTGCTGACGCGGCGATCCATCTCCTGCTGCACCGTTAAGACCTGATCGACAATCTCGTACACCGCCAGATTCCGCTTCAGCCCCCCCTTGCCCGTGGCGCAAAAATCGCAGGCCATCGCACAACCCACTTGAGAAGACACGCAGACCGTCAGGCGATCGCGGGTAGGAATCCCTACCGTCTCGATGGCTTCTCCATCCTCTAATTCCAGCAGGAATTTCACCGTGCCATCCTTGGCCTCAGAGCGGTACGTTATCTCCGCTCTCCCCACCGGGTAGTCCTGCAACTGCTCCCGCCACGCTTTGGAAAACACGGTAATATCCGACAGCGATCGCACTCCCCTCTTGTAAATCCATTGGTGCAGCTGCTTACCGCGAAATGCCGGCTGTCCCCGTTCCACCACCCATTCAGTCAAGTCTGCAGCAGATTGTCCAACCAATGGTTTAGAAGCGCTCACGACGGAAAAAGAGGAAACAGTCAGGAATTAAAGTGTAGGGGCAAAACACCTCGGTTGGCAGGTTGTGGAGCACCTGCGATCGCCTTGTATTCGGAACCGGTTCAGTTCTACGTGCCGGGACAACCAGAACTTTGCCATGCTGCGATCGCCTGCCAGATGGCCCCTCCAGTCACATCGGTGGGTGCCAAACGGGGGGTGGCCATCTCTAATGAAATGAGATGCCAGGGGAGATCGGGCTGCGATCGCGCCAAAGTCAGGCGATAGAACAACTGCAGGCGGTTATGGACAGGTGACTGGGTTTGGGGATTGCCTGAGGGTAAGCCAACCAAAGATTTCTCCTCTTTAGATTTCTCAAGCATTGAAAAGAATAGTCGAACCACCTCTTCCGAATGACTGTGATGGTGAGCATCTTGCGGAGACGCTACCGAATTAGCGTTCACCCTCTCAACCTCAGGAACCCCCGCCACCAATACCCGATTTTCGGCCTTTGTTCGAGTGAGCTGGCGGTTGGCGTATCCGGGTAACTCTGCCAATAGTCCATCCGCCCATTGCTCGATCTCCACCGTACAGTTGCTGCGGTCACCCTCTGCGGCCCACACAGACCCCGTAAACCCTGCCAACAAACCAATGCAAGCGAGCGCCAGTGTCACCCACTGCTGTTGTCCCTTAGACACGACCACCCTCCAACTCCGCACAAATTTCTTCAAAGGCTTTTGATGGATTGTCTGCAGCGGTAATAGGGCGACCAATCACTAGGTGGCTGGAGCCGGCCGCAATGGCTTGACTGGGGGTGAGGGTACGTTGTTGATCCCCCTTAGCTGACCCTGCTGGACGAATACCGGGGGTGACCAAGAGAAAATCGGGGCCGCATACTCGACGAAGTTCCTTGACCTCCAACGGCGAACATACTACTCCGGCCATGCGACTATCGCGGGCCAGCAGCGCCAGCTGCAAGACATAATCCGGTAATTCCAAAGGCACCCGCAGTTGCGTGGCCAATTGGCGGCTGTTAATGCTGGTCAACAGCGTAATTGCGAGCAATTGGCAGGGGGATGTCCCTGAGGTTGTGGCGACCTCTGCAGCAGCCTCTGCTGCGGCCTCCAGCATGGCCTGTCCCCCTTGGGCGTGGATGGTGAGCAGGTCTACTCCGTATTTAACGGCGGCCCGAGTGGCCCCCCGCACGGTATTGGGGATGTCGTGCAGCTTTAAATCTAAAAAAACTTTGGCGTCTTTGTCCTTCAACCGGGCGATCGCCTCCGGCCCCGCCGCCACAAACAGCTCCAACCCCACCTTCCACCAGCGCACTTGCGGCAGTTGCTTCACCAAGCTCATGGCAGAGTCCAAGTCCGGGCGATCGAGGGCAACAATCAAGCGATCGGCAGCGGCAAGTGAAACAGGCGGAATAGGTGATACGAGGTTAGAGGAAGAAGAGGGGGTTGAGGTCATATGGTTGGTGCAGAAATCGGGCATTCCTGTTGGGGAGAGGGTTTAAGGGGTCTTCCGGCTCGAAAGGGAAGAGGGCAATCTCCTCATCCAGACAAAATCTCTCATCCGAGCAGCAGATATGGGTGGGCAGAAGCGCCCAAGAGTTGAAATCTTTCCAAAGCTTGGGTAGCGACGGAACACCCATCTCCCAGTTCCCCTATCAGAGCTCCATTGTGACCTCAGCAGATACCGGAGGAAAGGCTTGGGGGGCAATTCAGCAACAGCGGCCAGCAAAACGGACAAACGATCGATCGAAGAGATTCGCGATCTATGTTGAAAAGCCTACAAATCCCCTGCTCAAGGTGAAAAAACGCTACGAGGGCTGTACTATACTGCAGTGGCTTCGCAGAAACTTTATATATCTTGTTCTTTACATGCCTATTCGGTCCAGTGTGGATACAGTAATACCAACTTCGGACGCCGTTTCTCAGTCCCAATATGGATCGGAGATGAGTGCCTACTGTCCCTCGCATGGATACCCCGAGCACGCTTCCACTCCCCTGTACCTGAACCCTTACTCGGTAGTTAGTAGTTTATGGACATCTTCCCTGCTCGCAAGCGTCCTCAGTCCTCTCAATCTGAGGAAGACTTCCAACTTCAGCTGACTGAATTGCAGGAGCACTTGATTGAATGCCAGCGAAATGCCACTCAAGCCAAGTTGGATCTGCAGGCTAAAAACCAAGAGCTGGAAGAGCAGCTGGTCATCCGGAAAAAGCTCAACGATCGCCAACGGAGCGATATCGAGTCATTGCAGGAGCAGTTGGAGCGCACCCAGTTGGAAATGGCCCAAGGCCGTCGCCAACAAGAGGAGCAGTTTGTGGAACTGAAGGCGGAGGTGCAGGGGGCCAAGGACATTGCTCAAAAGCGGGTAGAGGCGGTGCAACGATTTAAGGCCGAGCTATCGTTGTCCCGCACCACCGTAGCAGAGCTAGAGCGCGAGCTAAACGCCCTCAAGCAGCAGTATTCGGGTGAGAAGTCCGCTTGGGGGGAACAGCGGGAACTTTTGCAGGCACAATTAGCTGGCTACCAGGAGACAGAAGCCGAAGCCAACCAGCGCTGGCAGGAGGAACGGGAGGAGAGAGCGCTTGAATTACAGGAGCGCGATCGCCAACTTCTAGAGCGAAAACAGCAATTGGAGGCGCAGGCGCTTCAATTGGAGGACAGAGATCTTCAGTTACAAGAACAGGATTGTCAGTTGCAGGAGCTCCGCGATCGCAATCAGAAGCTACAGGAGCAATTGACTGAGTTTGAGGGCCAGCAAGCAGAGCTTACTGAAGATTTGGTAGCCACTCGACAGGAGCGAGACCAATTGCAAACCTCCCGCGAACAGCTAGAGCAGAAGGTGGCAGAGCTAGAGGCCGAGGCGGTATCACTTCGGGCAATCGAACTCGACCGCAAACAGTTGGCGGCGGCTGAAGCACAGAAGCAGGATCTTGAGAAGGAACTGTCCAGCCTGCAAAAACAGCTCAAGCAGCTTGAGTTGGAGGTGGGGAAATGGAAGGAGAAATTTGCCAAGCAGCAAATGCATAACTTGGCCTTGAAAAAAGCACTCGATCGCCCCACGGACAACGAACTTGCCTCCGTCAATCCCGCTGAGCTCACCATCAAGACCTTAACCAACAAAGCAGTTGCGAACGCCAGTCAGGCGGGTCGATCGGGGGCCGACCTACCGCGATTTGTGAAGTAAATCTGCGATGTGGGGAGAGCAAACCTGAGCAACTCGCATGAAGGAGAAATTAGGCTTTCTGCTGGCTGCAAGTGCTCTTGAAACTAGGAAACCAGCGTGCCTGACGCATAGACCCCAGGCATGAGGGCACCATCAATCCAACTGTCTGAATTCACAATCGTCCCCCCTGGCAAAGTAGCCTTTGGCCCCAACTTAACCCTGGCCCCCACGTAGCAGGGGGGGCTCAGCCGCGCATCCGGATCGACCGTAGCCTCAGGGTGAATCCAGATCCCGGGTTTCACTTCCCGGGCAGCGATGGGATAGTTAGCGATTGCAGCTTGCAGAATGTCAAGCTGCCCCTGGTAATAGCTGGGGGGCTTGCCTAAATCCCGCCAATAGCCTGAGTGAACGTAGGATCCCATCACTTCACCATCCGCCAGAAGTTGGGGAAACACCGTGCGTTCGAAACTGAGGGGCTCGCCAGCAGGATAACGGTCGAAAATACTGGGTTGCAGAACGTAGGTGCCGGCGTTGATGGTATCAACGTCAATCGTTTTAGCTTCTTCGGGGCTGGGCTTTTCTCGAAATGCTGTAATGCGGCCACTGCTATCTGTTTCCACCAGACCGAAAGCCGTGATATCTTCCACGCGGGTCAGGGTCAGGGTGGCGATCGCCCCTGACTGCGCGTGTTGGACCATGACTGCGTTGAGATCGAGATCCGACAAAATATCGGCGTTAAAAACCACCAGCGGCTCGCCAGTGAAGTAGGGCTTGGCCAACACCAACGATCCCGCAGTATCGAGGGGGCTGTCCTCCCGCACGTAGCGAATCCGCACATCCCACTGACTGCCATCCCCAAAGAAGGCTTCGATTTGTTCCCCCATATACCCAACGTTCATCAGAAGGTCCGTCAGGCCTACCTCTTTGCAGCGGTTGACCATCCATTCCAAAAATGGCACCTCTAGCAGAGGTAACAGCGGTTTAGGAGAGCGCAGCGTAAACGGTCTCAGTCGAGTTCCCTTACCTCCAGCCACGATTACTGCCTGCATCTTGCTTTCTCCAAACCTGGGGATCTACGGCATATCATCCCAGACAGCGGTGAGGGAGAGGGGGACAACAACTTCCACTTCTTCCGGGTGAATGAGCCGCCCTGAGGGGTTTTCCGCCTCTATCCTGCTTGAAGTCAGGATTTGTAAACGCGACTGCGCTGGATAAGCACGCGCGCTCGGCCACCCTATGCGGCGGCCGCAAATGCGGATAACGCTTATGCTGCTGAGACAATTGCTAGGTATGATGTTTGTAATTTTGGATAGCGACATCTCTGGCATTTTCAGATGAATTTGCTATTTGGACTGTGTGATGGCGGCGGTGAAAAATGGGTGGTTACTAGCATGAACCAGCATTGACCTCTACGCTAGGATGACTCGAACGTCTCGCACGATCGCGACCATTGGATGGTTCTTGGATCTAGTGCTTTGCTCACCCCTTAGACTTTATGCGCGTACAAACATTTCGTGCCTCACGGTCCCTCAGGAGGCCTGAGCAATCGGGAAATCTCCTACGGTGGTTGCTGATCGTAACCGTCGGCTCTAGTCTGTTTGTGGCGGCGGTGGGGGGAGCGATGTTTGCCTTTGTGCTCTCTAAACCCTTACTTCCTGCTGAAGATTTAGGGGAAGAAGAAGCTGACGTCTTTCGGAATGACGAGCTGCGGGCAGCTCAACTGGACAAATCCCTTAACATCTTGGTGCTGGGTACCGACAATCCCGACCCAACCAACAGCGAACTGACATTCTCGGAAACCTTAAGGGGACGCAGCGACACCATGCTGTTGGTGCGCGTGAACCACGAGCAGGAATCCATTAATGTCCTGTCTATTCCGCGGGATACCCGCGTGCGCATTCCCGAAAGCGGCATTACCAAGGTCAACGTAGCCAACGCCATTGGTGGCCCAGCCCTAGCAGCAGAGGTGGTCAGCGAGTTATTGGGGGATGTGCCCATCGATCGCTACGTTCGTCTGAACACCAACGGCATCGCAGAATTAATTGACGTGCTGGGTGGCGTAGAGATTGACGTTCCCAGTCCTATGAAATATGTCGATCGCACTCAAGCACTGGAAATCGACTTAGAACCAGGAGTACAACGGCTATCGGGTGAGGAAGCCCATCATTTTCTGCGCTTTCGCCAGGACGAACTCGGTGATATTGGGCGCGTACAGCGGCAGCAGCAGATGATACGGGCGGTGAGCGAGCAGGCACTGCGGCCACGCACCCTCTTGCGGTTGCCAGATATCGTGCAGACCATCCGGGATAACGTCGATACCAATATGACCCTAGACGAGCTGCTGTCCCTGTCGCAGTTTGCCTTCAAGTCCCGTAGCGATAGCCTGAATCTGGTCATGCTCCCTGGCCGATTTAGCGGTGCTAACGAGTACCCTGTCAGCTTTTGGATTGTCGATCGGGCAGAAACGTATCGAGTAGCAGTAAGTTATTTCAATGCCGATCCTGCCTTTGGGGCGGTGCTGTATCGGTCCCCTGTTAACCAACGGGTGGCCGTCACCAACGCCTCCGGGTTGCCTCGCATGGGTCGTAATATGGCCGATACTCTACGTCAGCGTGGCTTTACCAACGTTTACGTCATTCAGGATGCCTCCAAGGTATTGGAGGAGACGGCCATTATTGCCCAGCAAGGGGATGCCAAAGCGGCGTCTGAAGTTCAGGCATTAATCGGTGTCGGAGAGGTGAAGGTGGAATCTACGGGGGAGATTTCATCAGACATTACGGTGAAAGTTGGTCGAGATTGGGCCACCTACTGGTATCCCGAATCTTTGGAACCCAATCAAGCCGCTTCGCTGAAACCAGACAACACCTTCTAGAACGCAGTAGGAACTCTCCTTTTTCTGGGTGCTGCACGGCAGACCACTTTGCTTGATGTATGGAATTGCCAGGATGTCCGAGTCTCGGACAAATTTTTCGGCGGTCTCCCTCCCTTGGAGTCCTGCCCCTACAATCACTGTGAGAAAGCTCATACTCTCATCCTCTACAGGCAAGCACCATGAATTCTCAACCTAAGATTGTTGTCTTGGATGACGACCCCACCGGGTCCCAAACAGTACACGGTTGCTTGCTGCTGATGCGATGGGATGTAGAAACTTTGAGAATGGGGTTGCGGGACGAATCCCCCATCTTTTTTATATTGACCAACACGCGATCGCTCACCCCGGGACAAGCGGCAGCCGTGACCCGCGATGTGTGCGTCCGCTTGAAAGAGGCGATCGCGGTCGAGGGCATTGAAGATTACTTGGTGGTGAGCCGCTCTGACTCCACGTTACGGGGGCATTACCCCATCGAAACTGATGTGATTGCCACAGAGTTGGGCCCCTTTGACGCCCACTTTTTGGTGCCAGCTTTTTTCGAAGGGGGTCGATTCACCCGCGATAGTATCCATTACCTAATGTCGGATGGGTTAGCAGTTCCGGTACACGAAACAGAGTTTGCTGATGATTCCGTGTTTGCCTACAGCTATAGCTATCTGCCTGATTACGTGGCGGAGAAAACTAGGGGGAAGATTGCGGCGGATGATGTCGAGCGCATTCTTCTGGAGGATTTGCGCCGGGGGGTTAGCGATCGCCTGATTGGGCTCCAGGATAACCAATGCGTGGTGGTAGATGGTGAAACCCAAGAAGACCTAGATAGGTTCGCTCGGGATGTACTCGCCGCCGTCTCTAACGGGAAAAAGTTTTTATTTCGTAGCGCGGCCAGCGTGTTGACATCCTTGGCAGCGCTGCCTCCCCAGCCGGTGGCTGGGGAGGACATGTCAAAGTACGTCCGCGACGGCAACCCCGGTGTAGCCATTGTGGGCTCCCACGTCCAAAAGACCACCCAACAACTGGAGCGGCTATTGCAAGAGCCCGGGGTTGCGGGGGTGGAGGTGGATGTTTCACGACTGCTGGAGGATTTGCAGACAGGGCTAGCCATCAACCGTAAAGAGTTATTGAACGAGGTCCTGACGGCAGTGCGAGGGGCTTATACAGTCGGTAAAACCCCGGTGGTGTACACCAGCCGAGACGAGTTGACTTTCGAGGATGTCCAAACGCGGCTGGATTTTGGCGCACAGGTGTCTAGTTTTCTGATGGATATCGTGCACGGATTGCCAGAAAATATCGGCTTCCTGATTAGCAAGGGAGGGATTACCTCTAACGACGTGCTCAGCAAGGGACTGATGTTGCGGACAGCACGGCTATTGGGGCAAATTTTGGCCGGTTGTTCGGTGGTTCGTACCCCAGCCGAACACCTTGAGTTTCCCAATCTGCCTGTGGTGCTGTTTCCAGGCAACGTAGGCGATCGCGAGGCTTTGGCGACAGTATACCGACGACTCGCTGCGCATCGCTTAGACGAGCGATGAAATGTCTTCAGCAACTAGACGGTCGCGATAAAACCCAGACTGGGCATATATTGTTGGGCTAATTACGATGGCCACATCCCTAATGAACTTGTTCGACAAACAATCCTCTTCTCATCCCACTTCTCTAGGCCAACAGTCCATCTGCTCACTTTCGAATGCAGCCTCGCGCAATTCCGCATTCGCCTAGCCCAAACTCAAGTTTCGAGCAGTGGATGCAATCTATTCCAACAGCAGCGAATGACAGTACGCGTAGCCTTGTATCGCACCCCTCTGCCTAGGGAATAAGCTGTGCTCATAGTTGTTTCGGGCTTAAGTTTCATGTTCATCAAGTCACTGGCAATTGGCTCCCTGATGGCATTCGGTTTGGGTGCACCTGTAATGGCTCAAGTGAACCAGACAGTCACGGGCATCCAACAATCTGACCAATATCAGTATGCGGAAGGGGATGGCGACATCTTGCAAAACAGCACCAATATACAAACCCTCGACCAACAAACAGGCTACCGAGGTCGCCGGGGTCGCCGCGAGACGGTGCAGCAAACAGTAACCGGCGTACAAACCAACGTTCAAACCCAAGAGGGTGTTGGCTACGGTGCGGACTCCAACATTTTGCAAAATTCTGTCAACATCAACGAACTCAACCAAGGGGCCGGTGTTCGCCGTGCCCGTCGACGCTAAGCAGGGGGACAGTGCCATGAAATGGCTGCGATACGCAACATTCACCGCTGGAGTTGCTGCTGGGGCGATCGCCTGCAGTAGCCCTGCAATGGCGGGCAAACTCACCGTTTCTCCCACCGTCCAAAACTCGGTCAACGTCCAGAATGCCCAGCAGGTGCAGTTGGGATATGGCGTCGATCGTCAAGAAGCGGTGCTGATCCAAGACCAGAGCCAAACCCAAGTGCGGAACGGCAGGGTGCGATCGCCCAATCAACCTCGCGGACCTCGCCACAATGGCGAGACGCCGATTGAGGATGACATAGAGGTGACGCCAACCGTCCAAAACGCAGTAGGCGTCCAGAACGGGCAACAGGTGCAACTGGCCCTACCCGATATACGCCCCGCCCGCAGATAGGGCAACAGGGCTTATCCATCAGAGGATGTACGAAATAGCGATCGCCGCGGGGGGACACCCTACCGCGATCGCCGTCCTCCTCTAGGTGGCCTAGCCCTCCGCATTTGGGTCTCAGAGCCCATCTTGTAGATTGCCAGTCAATGGGGACAGCAGCTTGGTGCCCAAAAGGGTTTTGGCTGAATGAATTGTTCTGATGACTGTCAGTCTGCTTACAAACAGTTTTGGATAGTGAGATGAAAGTTCAAGTAGCTCTGGCGGTGCTACTGATGTCTATGGCGATCTGTGCGGAGGCAGAAGCTGGCCCGCAGCATCGTCGAGGGGGAAGGCGGCCCGTCATTATTCAGGTGGAACAGAACCAGTCAGGCGTGGTGGTGGGCAACCAAACCCAGATATCTGCTGGGGGCAGCGGTTCCCAATCTCAACGGCTCGATCAGCAGTTAATTCAAAATCAGACGGTTAACATCAGCGGTGCCAGGGGCAATCGGTGGCGGGATCGCATTCAGGTGAACCAAAACCAGTCCGGAGCGGTGGTGGGCAACCAAACCCAGCTGTCCTCTGGGGGAGGTGGAGGGGCTCAATCCGCAGAGCTCAACCAACAGTTGGTGCAAAATCAGTCGGTGGACATCAACCTTGGAAATCGAGGCAGAGGCTCTAACGGCGGGTGGCGGAGGAACAACAGGCACCGCTAGTTATAGCGACTGTCAAGTCGCTTCGGACATTTCAGCGACCCGGAGCTTTGACTAGGTATAGACTTTACTGTCCTAACCGAAGTGGCCACATCGATAATTTCCCATGAGTGAAGGGAAATGAGTGTGACAAATTGGAGGAGTGGTGGAGAGATGTGATGGTGCCGATGGGTGTTTCGGTATTGGTGTGTTGAGAATGCCCAATCAATCCCACAAGTGCAGATAGGAGACAGCTCATGTTCGGACCATTACGCATTGGAGCGATCGCCCTAGGGGCGGCAGTGCTGGGCTGTTGTGGCGTATGGGCTGGGGTTATCGTGCGCACGGGAGCGGACGGATCGGTTACCGTGGTGACCGACTCTTTGTCTGTGCAAAATCGCCCTTCAAACAACCGCGTTTTAGTAGATACCCATACCGGAGATGCTGGCGTGTCTGGCGAAAATGGCGATCGCTCTTATACACAGTCCTTTTCCTCGTTTAGCTCCTCTAGTAGTTCCAGCAGATCAAGCAGTATTAGTAGCTCCAGCAGTATTCCCTACGCTCACCTCTCCAGAGCCGACTATCTCTTGCTGGTATCGGGTAGCGGCAACGGTAATGTCAAGATCAACGGTCAATCTGTAGCCAATCTGAACCGGATAGTGAGTTTGCGCTTAAATTCGTATCTGCGACGGGGAAATAACAGCATCTCCATGTCTGGACAAGGCTCTGCTCAGCTACAGATTGCTCTGGTGGAAGCAGAGAAAGGAAGCCGTCCCTACTTCAGCGGTAATGGCCGAGTGGTTGGAGCGAGGCAAGTTTTGATGCAGCAGCAACAGTCTAGATCTGGAGGAAGTTGGACTTCAGGGATTGCGATATCCATCGATTAGCCCGTCTGTTTGCTGTGACGACCATCCAGTCGAGCAGTACTTTGCAGCGATCCAGAACCTGCATGGGGAAAAGCATCATCCGTCATCACTAGGAGAATAGCCTCTATAGGCGAGATCCCTTTAGCAGTGGATCTGCATGTCACTGCATAGACATATCGGAGATTGAGAGCAGCTCCAGAGGTTCAAGATGGCTATTGATGCTTGTGTTAAATGGTGTTGTGATGGTTATAAAGGAACTATGTTTTCGATAACAGAGCCCTATGTTAGCCAATCCTCCCCCTGCGATCTCGAGGATAGCGATCGTCGCCCTTAGTCTCTCTTTCTTTTCTCTCATCAGTTCCCGAGAAGCTCAGGGACAAGTTGACTCGGCTCGCTCCCGCACTCTCACTCAAGCTCAAGAGCAACAAGTTGACTCGGCTCGCTCCCGCACTCTCACTCAAGCTCGGAGGCAACAAGTGAATTTGGCTCGCTCCCGCAGTTCTCGAGCACAGGAGCGAGATGTTAACGCAGCTCCCCCTCGCAATTCTCGGGCTAGGCTGCAACAAGTGAATTTGGCTCGCGTACCCTACCAACAACCCTTCCAGGATCCTTTCAGAAGGGATGTTTCTCGCTCCGCATATCGAGATCGTTACGAAACAGTTGCCAGACGGTCCAGGCGATCCAGACGGCGATTGGAAGCTCAAAGATTTCGGGAAGGGGTTGAACGATTTCGGTTCAACCGCCAAGTCCGTCAACTATTTTAAATGGCAGTTATACCATTGCATGACTGCCCTAATAGACTTGAAATCCGCCATTCCAAATAGCGATCGCCAAATGGAGAGAGACCTCAACATCTGGCGATCGCTTTTGTTCAGAAGCTGCTTGCAATCCGGACTAGTTTGACCCCAAAGTCAAGCGAAACCGAGAGAACTCTATACAGGGTCAACTATATTCAGAGCCTACTATTTAAGACCATTCAATAGCTGGAGCCGAAAGACTGACCGGAGCGACTCCTCCACCAGCAAGCACGTGTGGAAAGTGATGGGCATTAGGGGCATGCATGACCTGGATGCCCAAGCTGGCACGGTTGAGAATATCGGCATCGGTACCGATCGTTCTGCCGCTGCTGTCTAGCACCGATCCGTTGAAGTTAAACCCGTTCAAGTTAAACGCCATCACCGACACCCCAGCTGCCGCCAGCCAAATTCCCATGACGGGGAATATTGCCAAAAATGCGTGGATGGTGCGCTTATTAGAAAGTCCCGTGCCGCGGAATAACGTCCGGCCCAGATAGCCGTAATGGCCCGCCATTAAATTGTACGTTTCGTTGGGTTGCCCGAAACGATAGCCGGCCAAAATTGATTCGTCAGCAGTGGTTTCGCGAATCAGGGAAGAGGTCACTAGCGAACCATGAACCACCGACAATAGCGCTCCTCCGTAAACCCCAATCACCCCTGCCATGTGTAAAGGGTGCATGAGCACGTTGTGATCCGCCTGAAACGCCAACATGAAGTGAAAAGTCCCAGCAATCCCTAAGGGCAGCCCTTCAGAAAAACTCCCTTGGCCAATGGGGTAAATCAGCAGAACGGCGGTGGCAGCAGCTACCGGGGCTGAGAAGGCTAGAGGAATCCAGGGGCGCATGCCTAGCCGGTAAGACAATTCCCACTGGCGGCCCATAAAGGCAAAGATGCCAATTAAAAAATGGAACACGATGAGCTGGTAAGGTCCACCGTTATACAGCCATTCCTCAATGGAAGCGGCTTCCCATAACGGGTAAAAGTGCAATCCAATCGCCGCAGAGGTGGGCACCACCGCCGCACTAATCAGATTGTTGCCATCTATCAGCGATCCCAGTACTGGCTCGCGGATGCCATCTACATCCACCCCAGGGGCACTGATATACGCGAATATAAAACAAATGCTGGCCACCATCAGGGTGGGAATCGCCAGTACTCCAAACCAACCGATAAAAATTCGACTGTTGGTACTAGAAATCCAGTCACTTAATCCTGACCATGTAATATCGCCGGGAAATAACCCCCGACGTCTAAAAGTTGTACTCATGATGAAACTCCACTAGAGAGTCAATATTCGATAAGAGCAAAAGGGAATGGACACGTACCATCAACCCCTTCTATGCCTCTATTTTAGAGAGATCGATTCAGCAGAGAATTTCGAACAAATAAGGCAACCCAAACTTGCTAAATCTTCATCAAATAATACAAAGATTTCATTCATAGAACGCAATCTTCTCAAGCACCTTCCTACAAATTTATTTACAAAAGTAAGGGAAAAGCAATCGATTTCTCTCGTCTGCAGACAAAAGCACGATCGTTGATTTCAATAGTCTGCAAAAAGTACGTACAGCAACAGCTTTTCCGAAAATTGTGGGCCTAGAAGTTCTCAAAACTCTTAATCTTCTGGTCAGTTACAAAGCCCCGTTACATCCACTGTACTGGCTCGTTTCAGCTTGGCGTCAGTCAAAATCACCTGTTCCATATTGCTGCGATCGCAGTTTGCTCGACGCAAATCAGCTCCAGTCAAGTCAGCCGCAAACAGATCCGCTAGGAATAGATTGGCCGCAAACAGACAGGCTCCCAGCAGATGGGAATGGGCTAAATTGGCCCGCGCTAAATTAGCGCTGTGCAGATCGGCCCCTGCCAGTTCTGATTCAAACAGGTTGGCCCGACTTAAATTTGCTTGGCATAAGATCGCCGAAATCAAATCAGCGTTATTGAAATCCGCCCGCTGTAAATTAGCCCAACTCAAATCTGCCTGCCGCAAATCTGCTCCAGCAAAGGTAGCCCCTATCCCGTTAGCCTGACTGAAGTCAGCATCTCGCAGAAGCGCCGCCGTAAATTTTGCCCCAACTGCGTTCGCGTAGCTGAGGTTGGCATCCACCAAATTGGCTTGTTCGAAATTGGCTAAGGTTAGATCCGCCTCTCTCAGGCGAGTTTGCTGCAAGCAAGTGCCGGTTAGGATGGCGCTCTTCAGGTTGGCCTCATCCAGATTTGCTGCAGTCAAGTCTGCACCAGTCAAATCGGCTTTCTCTAGGCTGACCCCAGATAGGATTGCCCCTGATAAATTTGCTCCCCTCAGGTCGGCCCTAGTAAAGTCTCCCCCCCGCAGGTCAGCCCCCCGCAAGTTCACGCCGCGATTATCGCGAGAACCCTGTTGGTGCGATGAGTCCCCGCGAGCACCAAACTCTTTAACGACGCGGAGATTGCGTCGTTGGGAGCTGTTCTGTCGGGCTGTCGTCATACGGATCTCCAGTTATCCGTTATACCGAAGGTAACAAGAATCAGGGGGCTGCAGCGAATTTGCTGGAGAGTAGACGAGTTTTCCAAAGCTAGAAAGATTGCTAAAGCAGGTTTATTCCACTTGGCGATCGCTCGATAGCCGACCGGTCTGACCCTCAATGGCAGCCACAGTAGCCCGAGACGCTGCTACGATTTCTCGTTCGGGCCCCCCTAAATACAGGCGTCCAAAACTGCCCACCGCTGACACCTGCAAAATGTTGATGGATGCTGCTTTTTCCGCCTCGTTAGCCGCTAGTGCAGCGTAGGCGGCCGGAACCACCTCCATTACGTACAAAGATTGCCCGGCAAGTAGCATGTTGCCCCTGCGGGTTCGGTTAACCATTTGAGCGTGCTGCGGATCGACGTTGCGAATAATTTGGCTAGAAATTAATTGGGGTTTGAAACAATCTTGGCGACGAACGCCGAGGGTATCCAAGATGGCTTGCCCCGCCACTCTGACTTCAGCTTGGCTGCTGGCATGGATTTCCAGCAAACCGTAGAGCCGTTCCACCATCTGCACCCCCGGACGGACTACTGCTGCCTTCATGGCTACATCGGTAATGCGGTTGATTTCGATCCCGGGTGAAATTTCGATCCAGAGGGAAGAATCGCCAGGGAGGGGCAAAAAACCAACGGAAACGGTTCCCATATAGGCGGCATGTTGTGGTTGAAGGCTATCTATATAAACGTAGCTGCGAAGTTCAATTCCCAAGGATCGTGCCGAAATGACGCCATCTGAGTTTACCGTGCAGCCTGAAGATGTTGGGCTTCGGTTGTTCAGACGAGAATAGACTTGCTCCTTCAGTTACTTCATCCACCATGGTTCGAATTGCGATCGCCGTTCTCTCTTCTATCTTGGGAACTTGGGGGATTATTCTCCTCACCCCCCTCACGCCATTGCAAGCCTCAGAGCTAGTCCTCAATCGCCCCCAATGGGAGGCAAGTGGAGAATTTGTCTGGATTCCGTCGGGAGACTATATCTTCGGCAGCGATGGTGCCGAGCGGAATTACGCCTAACGAGAGGGGGGGGAAACTCTTGGTTTTCTTCTGCAAAAGTACCGACATGAGCGTCAAAAAGGCTGGTGATCGCATCGATTTGTCGGGGGATGATGCCATTCAGTTTGAGGAAATTCTCCGATCGCAGGGGGATGCCTGAGTACTTCGTTGTCCGGGGATGTCATGTCGGAGAGTTAAATGCCTGAAGATTCAGTACCAAAAGCTCGGATCGAACAAGCCCGCTACGTCCTTGCAGTTTTGGACTTGGCAAGCTCGGCCAACTATTACCGAGATGTTTTAGGTTTCGATATCCGGGAAATCGGCGACCCTGGGTGGAGATTTTTTGTCAAAGATAATTGGCGGGTCACTGCCCAGATGCCACTCCTGCCGCCGAGTTAGGGGATCATTCCTATTTCGCCTACATGTTGGTAGACAACGTCACGGACTACTGTGCTTGGGTGAGCGAACGCGGGGCTGACATCATCAAGCCTTTAGCGGACGAGCCCTGGGGAATGCGCGAGTTTGCTGTTCGCACCATCGACGGTCACCGCATCATGTTTGGAGAAGACTTAGACTGATGTTCCAACATCAGGTTTACCCTTCCTCGACAGTTCGGAGCATTGGATGGCGATTGTTTAATGGCTTAACTCACCTTTATCCATTGATGTAATTCGTATTCCACACAGCCGTTCACAATCAGCGGATCGTTAGCCACAATCTCCTTTGCCTCTTGCCAAGATGCCGCCGTAAACAACAACATTCCTCCTTCGCTTTCCTGCCAATATCCTGTCTCGGCTTGATGTCCCCCATCCACCAACTGGCGCACGTAGGCACGATGGGCGGTGACGTGGCGATCGAATTCGGATTTATTCACCACTCCGCGCTCAATTTTGACAAACCAGGGCACTTCATTAACTCCTTCTAAGGACCGGGCTCATTCTAAAGAAGGTTACGGGCACTCACCCAAAGATGTGAGCTATTAGTCACTCCCTTTTTTGGACAGTAAAGATAACATGGCGATGTGGGTCTGTGAGGGAGGTTCGCAGAATGCAAGGAACTGTTCAAACTCGCTACACTGACGAGCAAATCACTACCTGGTTGAGGGGCTTACTAACTATTGCTTGGGCCGATGGCCATTACGACCCTGATGAAAAGGCAGCAATCGAACAAATTGCTAGAGACAAGGTAATACCATGCATCGAGCTTCCGAATTTAGAGGTCATCAGTGCAACAGAATTGGCCGTCCAATTCAACACCCCTGACGCTGCAGAAAATTTTATGCGCACTGCCGTGATTGTTGCCTTGGCAGATGGGGTGCTTTCCACGTCTGAACTCAAGCAGTTACGCAGCTTTCAAACCGCTTTGGGGGTGGAGGCTAGCATCCTAGATACGCTAGAGGCGACCGTTTGCGACTTGGAAGCGGACGAACTTCAAAGGGATGCCGGTCAGTTACCGTCTTCCACAAAAACCATTCCGACTGATTCACCATCGCCAAAGACAATCTCTCCAGAGTCTGGCATCGCAAGTGCTGATGGGTTTCCCAAAGATAACCACGCCGCCCTGCTATCCCCCGTCAAGCATTGGCTGGATGACATGGAGATCCACGATCCCCATTTGGCTCGGTTTATTTGCAAGATGGTACCGGCCCAATGTCCATTCGAGCGGGATGTGAAGCTGTTTGGCAAAAAAGTGATGCATATCCCCCCCATGTGCAAGATCAATCCTCTTTACGACCAGCTAGTGGGGCTGCGCTTTCGCTCGCTGTCCTATCTAGCCGATGACTGTGGAGAAGATATCTCCGAATATTGCTAAATTTAATGCACAGGATCTTGAATGGCCTAAGATCTTGAACGACCGACAATTTTTATAACTCCCCTAAAGCATCTCTTCGAAACCCCATCGAAAGGACTGGGTAGGCTATAAGAGCAGGTTTTTCTTACTAGGTCAGCTAATGTCTATGGCGGATGCCAAAGCGCAGCGCGACAGCATTTTTTATACGCAAGACCTACAAGGACAGTTTTGGGCCTGTCGTTGGGAGGGGGCATCTGCCTACGGTATTCCTGCGGACTGGCTGGTTAGAGGGCAAGCTGAAAATGGCCAAGCAGATTGGGCTCCTGCCCATCGAGATCGCTATCTTGCCACCCTCAAAGCAGTGGCCACTAGCGGCGAGAGCGATCGCATTAACGTTTACGTCCTGACCCACGGGCTAATCATGCAGCTGGATCTGTTGCTCAATCCGCTGCGCAGTTTGGATGGTTCCACCCTCGCGGTAACGGCTGTGGGGAAAGTTGTACGGGTAAAACAGGCCCCCGATGGGTTGCCTAAGCTTGCCATCCCAACAAAAACCCGCTTGACTGAGGCATTAATTCATCAACTGCGCCATACTCTGGACGCCGATTGCATCTTAGAACAAGCAGTCAGCTTGCTAGGGCCGAAAGTGGGATGCACACTGTGTCGAATGTCCCTTTACGAAGTAGGACAACCCTTTCTGCTTGCCAAAGCGCAATATTCCCATACTGCTGCTGCCACCACCACAATGGACGAGCCCGTGGAGCTTGCCGATGCTCCCTTAGCAATGCAGGCGCTGAAGCAGCAAAAGCCTGTTTTCACCAACCGAACGCTGACCTTGGCAACCTTTTATCAGGGGCATGCCAACGGTTTGCTGCACTTTGAATTCGATCCCCAACACCAATCTCTTTCTGCCGGGCGACTGGCAGAACTAGAACTGGTCGCAGTGCATCTTGGCACTGCGATCGCCCACGCGCAGCTGTTGGATCAAAGCCGGCAAATTGGTACGCGGTTGCAGTTGACCAACCACACCCTGCGTCAAAAGAATTCGGAGTTGCAGTTGGCCCGCGAGCAGGCGGAATCGGCCAACAAACTCAAGAGTCAGTTTTTAGCCAATACCTCCCACGAACTTCGTACCCCCCTGAATGCCATCATTGGTTTTTTGCAGCTACTCAAAGATGACATGGCAGAATCCCCTGAAGAAGAAGCGGAGTTTTTACAGGAAGCCCACCGTTCGGCCCTTCACCTGTTGGCCCTAATTGATGACGTCCTCGATATTGCCAAGATCGAAGCAGGCAAAATGACCATGGAATTGGCCCCCCACGATCTGCGTTCGCTGTTTGACGATGTCGAAATTAAGACTCGACTCCAGGCCACTCAAAAGGGGCTAGCCCTAATTTTCAGCTTGCCCCCCAGCGAGGGCCCCGTGTTTATCTTTGGTAACCACCAGCGATTGCTACAGGTACTGCTTAATTTGGTGGGGAACGCCATTAAATTCACCCATACCGGGAGCGTCAGTGTTGTTGCGACCCTAAGCGCATCTGACGTGTCAATCTCCGTACAAGACACCGGTATTGGCGTGTCTAAGGCTCAGCAAGCCAAGCTATTTCAACCATTTACCCAAGCTGATGGTTCCAGTACGCGACAATATGGAGGTACCGGTCTTGGGTTGGCCATTAGCCGCAAGCTTCTGGAGGCAATGTCTGGCTCAATTACGTTTTTCAGCGAGGGAGAAGGAACCGGATCGACAGTCACCATTACCGTGCCGCTGTTTGTCCAAGATCTGGGGTCCGGCAACAGTGGGGTTGATGACGATCCAGGAGATCCACCCACCCTCGGCGAGGATATACCTCGTCAAGTGGTGGATGTGCCCACCTTCGCAGAACGGGTACCTCGCCCTCGCTAGGCTTGGATGCTGATGGAGATCGCCTGCGGCTATTGCCTCCCGTGGCATTCTCAGACTTGCATTCTCGGTTCGCTTAATTTAAGATAAAAAGCCTGTGTAAAGTTCTAAATTTTTGTGGGATAGCTGTGGCCAAAAAAAGCATGATTGCGCGGGACGTGAAGCGCAAGAAATTAGTTGAAAAGTATGCAGCCAAGCGCGCCGACCTAAAGGCCGCACTTGCCAATCCCGATCTCGATCCCATCGAACGCTTAGAGCTGCACGCCAAGTTACAAAAGCTTCCCCGCAACAGCGCCCCCAGTCGAGTTCGCAACCGTTGCTGGGTTACCGGCCGTCCCCGTGGCGTTTTCCGGGATTTTGGCCTGTCTCGCCACTGCCTCCGCGAGATGGCTCACCAGGGTCTGCTACCCGGCGTTACAAAATCTAGCTGGTAAGCTCCTCTCATCTGATTGACTGAAACTTTTGAAAAGACCTCGCTCGAAAACGGACGAGGTCTTTTTCGTCGGTCGATCTTGCTGGTTTAGCTCGCTAAGGGTGACTCTAAAAACCAGGATTAAACTGAGCTAAGAGAGCAAAAAATCGATCCGCTTCAAATAAATTGCTACTATGGCGCCCTTTCGTGTCTAGCCTACGTTGTCCTTAGACGCTGGGTTGTAGATCGTCATCCCCCGATTCAGTATCACCATGGTAGAGGGCATCAAGGCGATCGCGAGCTTCCTCCAAATTGGCAGAACGAATCACCAACAGCGGCTCGTCTGTGACATTCCCATCTTCATCGAGGAGCTCTGGATGGACGGGGACACGGGGTTTGTTGCGCAATGCAGGAGGCTGCATCTCGTTACGGCTCATCGCCACCAAATTCATCACTAAATTGCGAATAACCAAAAAACTAATGGCGGCAAAGGCAGTGAGATAAAGAATCTGCAGCATTAAAACACCCCGCTAACAAGAGATAACAAAAAAAGAAACGCAAATGGTCGTTTATCGAAGACTTCTGAAGTCGAGTCTTTCAAGGATTCAAACAGGCGTCCCCTTATCCTTCACCGAGAAAGGGATTACCCTTCTGCCTACCATCGACATCGCGTGTACGGGAAGGATTGGGATCTGCAGCGGTTAGATTGCGAAATCGCCGACCGACATTGCCGCATTCCAACAACAAGCGATGCCATTTCACCACCAGTTTAGGATCTATCCCTACTGTATTATCCGACAAATTATAGAGCTGCTCAGCAGATTGCAGCTCCAATTGAGCCACCCGAACCCTCTCCAGCAAATCGGCCTGCTGGTCTCGGGAGAGAAAATCGATCTGATTATCTTCAAGCAGCGTGACAGACTTACCAAACCAATAGTGGAAATCCTCTAGAAGCGGGCCGAGTAATTCTTTCAGAATCTGTTTGCTGTCGGGTTCAGCCATACAGTCAGAGCTCCATCACATATGGGTATGTAAGCCGAATATCGGAGGGGAACCAGATGGCGATGACACAACCTGCACTGGGAAGAACGCTAAAACAAAAGCAACAAAAAGTCATCGAAAGCGTTTCTCCGTCGGTCATGCATTGAAGGGAACGGAGTCTTCAATCTAACGAAAAAGGCTGAATAATGCTCGTCCATTGTTCTTTACTATCCCTGCGGGAGGAAGAAGCGCCTCTTTGATAAGACCCCTAAGAGGAGGATATTGGCTAAAGGGAAACTACCGTGGGAAGGCACGCGTGTAATCCTCCAGCAAATCATCAATCTCTTCTAATGCTTGATTGACATCCACTCGCAAGGTGCCGAGGTCGGTGCGATCCAGCAGTTTTTCAATGGAAGGGCGGCGATCGCGAATGGCCTCTATTCTGTCTTTCAACACCTGTACCGCAGCTTCGTCCATGGTCTGTACCCTCAATGGCTTATCGACAATTTAATGACTTATCGATAATTGTATCAAAACGTTAAGAGCGCTGAGCTGCGGGTGGGTCTGCACAGCATGGGTTGAGGCGATGGGCGTCTAGGGCAAGTGGTCACAATCGCAAAAACAAAACAGGCACAGACTACACAGTTTCTCTGGAAAGGGCTGCCATCAAATCCACCAAGATACTGTTGGAAAACAGCCAGCCATCGGGAGGCAACAGCCGCAGGCGATCGCCAGATGCCTCCACCCAACTCCGTTCCTGATAGGTCTGTAGGGTGAACAAAATCGTATCCATCGCCTCCTGGCCAAATTGGGCCACCAATTCGGGTATGGAAATCCCTTCACTCAATCGCAACCCTAACATTAACGTATCCACCAACCGATCTTGGGGGCTGACTCGTTCGGCGGTGGGCATCGCGTGACGCTCCACCATCTGAAAATACTCCGCCAAGGTTTTGGGGTTTTCGTAACGGCGACCCTCAACGTAACCCGTGGCCCCCATCCCCAATCCGTAATAGCTGCGATTTTCCCAATAGACTCGGTTGTGGCGGCATTCGTACCCTGGCTTGGCAAAGTTAGACACTTCGTAGTGGTGGTAGCCAGCTTCGCTGAGCAGAGCGATCGCCAATTTATACATTTCGACGGTGTCGAGATCGCTGGGTAAAGGTTGGCTGCCAGGCTTGTACAGGCGACCAAAGCGGGTTCCCGATTCTACAGTCAAGTCGTAGAGCGAGACGTGTGGAGGGGCGAGGCGAATCACCTCCTGTAGTGACTCTTGCCAATGGTCGAGAGTCTGGTGAGGAAGCCCGAAGATCAGGTCGAGGTTGAAATTCTCAAACCCAGCCAATCTAAGGTCGGTGACCGCCTGATACACCTCTTCGACACCATGGAGGCGACCGCAGGCTTCTAGCAATTCTGGCTGAAAGGCCTGTGCCCCCAGGCTAATGCGATTGACACCTGCAGCTCGAAAGTCAGTCAATTTCTGCCGATTGACCGTACCGGGATTGGCCTCCAGAGAAATTTCGGCGGTGGAGGAAAATTGCAGCTGTTTCCGCAGCACAGTTAGGAGTCTACTCAGTTGCTCCCCAGTCAATAACGACGGTGTCCCCCCCCCAAAAAAGACAGTCTGCAGCACTTCCTCTGTTTTCGAACTGGAGTGGGGGGTAGCGATCGACCCAATCTGACTGCAGAGGGATTGGACGTAGGTTTCGATCAGCTCGCCAGTACCGCGCCCGGTGGCGAAGTCACAATAGTGGCAACGACGGCGACAAAAAGGGATGTGTAGATAGGCGGCCGTGGGTAAATCAAATGCAAAAGGGTCTGCCAGCGGTGATGGCCTGGAGATGTGATGGAGCGAACTCATGTTGTGAAGAAATGCTGTTAAACAGTGCTAGTGGATGGTACTGGCTGGAGGGGCTTGAGGCAGGCCGCTATAATTCTGTCAAGCTGCTTTACGGCTCGCCCTTATACAAGCGTGCGTATTAAACGATCTCCGATCGGTCGATACGATAATGGACAGGCTTGAGGACACACCCTCAGTGACAGCAACCACCCGAACCGTTCGGGGAATCCGCAACCACTATGCTAGACGTCTTACTCATCTTAATTTTTATCCTAGCAGGGGCAGGTGTCGGTGCTTATGGTCTCGATTTTCTGCCTGAGACTACCCTACAGGGGGCAAACATCGACGGTGCCCGATTTGTAACCGCTGGATTTGGTGGTTTAGCAGGTCTATTGTTGGGTGCCATCGTGCGGTGGGCCTATCGTCGATTTGAGCGCACGGTGCGATCGCTACCAGTGGATATTCTCGTCACCCGTTCCATTGGGTTAGTGGTCGGTTTGCTGTTGGCCAACTTGGCAATGGGGCCGGTTTACCTGTTGCCTTTGCCCAAAGAACTGAACTTTATCGAACCACTCACATCGGTCTTTTTTAGCCTCTGTTTTGCCTATTTGGGAGTCAGTTTGGGGGACAGCCACGGGCGTTCGTTGTTGCGGCTGTTCAACCCCAACCTAGCTATCCAGGCGTCGTTAATGGCAGAGGGCTCAGTGTTACCTGCCTGCGCCAAAGTGCTGGACACCAGCTGCATTATTGATGGTCGGGTTGGGAAGTTAATCGAAACTAATTTCATTGAGGGTACGGTTGTCGTTCCTCGTTTTGTCTTGTTGGAACTCCAGGCAATCGCCGATAAATCCGATCCCCAAAAGCGGGAGCGGGGACGTCGCGGGTTGGATATCTTACAAAACCTGCAGGACAACTACCCCGAGCGCATTTTGATCCACGAAGCGGACTTTCCGGAGCTGGACACCGTGGACGAAAAGCTTGTCCGTCTAGCCCAAATCACTGACGGCGCCCTATTGACCACCGATTTCAATTTAAATAAGGTGGCGACTCTGCAAAATGTCGTGGTGTTAAACGTGAATGAGTTGGCCGAGGCACTGCGTCCTGCTTACCTACCAGGGGATAGTATCAGCCTCAAGATCGTCCGGGAAGGGAAAGAACCCGGACAGGGGGTGGGCTATCTGGAGGACGGCACCATGGTGGTGGTGGAATGTGGCGGTGAGGTCATCGGTAAGAAGCGTCCGGTCGAGGTCACCAGCGCGCTGCAGACTTCAGCAGGTCGGATGATTTTTGCCAAGCTTGCCAACTCGAAGACCGAACCGGTGAAAACCACATAAAAACAAACGCTTCAGCGTTTGCCAGCAGTTTCTCGACTGACTTCAATGCCCCGTAGAATGCCAGTAGTCTTGATTGGCATCTTTCATGAGCAGCCTTCAATCCTCAGGAGCTTGGACCGGGCAGAGCGATCGCTACTGCCGTTTGCGGTCTCTAATCCCGAGCTTGCTGGGAGTATTCCTGCTGGCGGTGGTGGGATTGGGGGGGTGGTGTGACGGTGCAAGCGCTGCGAGCGAGGATGCGGGTCGGGCAATCTTCCAAAGGGCATTCCAGAACCGCTATGTGGATGAAGCCGACTTACCCGGTTACGAAGCAGAGGTTTCGGTGACCTACGACAGGCAAATTTATCAGGGGCGGGTGCGGGTGAATCCCGATTATCGAGTAGAGCTCTTTAACCTGGTGCGAGAGGACGTGCGCAACTTTGCGCGCGAACAGCTCGATGAAGTGAATGCGCAACATGCCCCTACCTCCTTTGAAACATCACACGGGGATGCCAGCTTTTCACTGGTGGATACCGATTTGTCTGGAGCGTTTGCGATTGAGGAAAGGGGGCCCGATATTGATGCCACCTACCGAATTCAGAACAACAAGATTGTGGAGGTAACTCGTCACATCGGGGATTTTGACGTTACCGTTACCACCTTTGCAACGATTCAACCCAAGGCGGGATACCTACCGACTGAGTTTCGCGAGGTGATTCGCGATCGCGAGACGGACGAAGTGATTTCCGCCCGCGATGTGCGGGACTATTACATGAAGGTCAGTAAGTACTACTTGCTGCATCGGCGGCTGGTGCGGGAGGCGGATTCTTTAGAGGGGTTATCGACCAAGCCGATTGATGAGACAGCGATTATTTTGACGGGGATTGATGCGATTCCCACTAGGGCGGGGGGTTGAGTTACGCAGCCACTTTCACGTTGGTATGTATTTTGCGGTAAAACTCTTCCAGTTGGTGGGTGGCGGCTTCCCAGCCCCAGCACTCTGCTTCCTGACGAGCGTTGGTGCGAATTTCTATCATCCGATCGCGATCGGTTAGCATCTGGCGGGCTACATTCACAAACTCTTCATCCGAGTGGGGGGCAAATAGGTAGCCATTCACCCCTTCTTCGATAATGTCGGTAATCCCCCCCGATCGAGCGGCCATTGCCGGACATCCTGCTGCCATCGCCTCTAGTAACACTAGGCCCAAAGTCTCAGTGCGGGAGGGGAAAACGAACAAGTCAGCGGAGGCAAATGCGGAGGCTAGTTCCTGTCCTTTGAGGTAGCCCGTAAAGACCACATCGTGGCCATCAAAATGCTGTTCGATGCCTTCGCGATTGGGGCCATCCCCCACCACTGCCAGTCGCGTTTCAGGAAGTTGCTTCAGGATTGTGCGAATTCGGGTGACTTCTTTTTCGGCAGAGAGGCGACCCACATAGAGGAGGAGGGGACGATCGGGCTGACCATCACTAAGGCGGAAGCGCATCTCGTCTGTTGCAGCGCTGGGATGGAAAAGTTCGGTGTCTACCCCCCGCTGCCAAACATGCACCCGCTCGATACCGTGGGTGCTCAGTTCCTCTTGCATGGCGGTGGAGGTACAGAGATTGATTTGGGCGCGGTTGTGGCCCATCTTCAAAAGTCCCCACAGGGTGCTTTCTAAAAAGCCCAGGCCGTAATGCTGCAGATACTTGGGCAGGTGGGTGTGGTAAGAGGCCACTAGGGGGACGTCCATGCTGTCGCTATAGTAGATGCCTCCTAGACCCAAAACGGCAGGATTGACGACGTGGATTAGGTCGGGCTGGAAATCGCGCAGGACGCGACCAATGGCGGGGCCGGGGGCAGCCAACTTGAGCTCAGGGTAGAGGGGCAAAGGCAGGCTGGGCATGCCGTGGACGCGGGCGTTATGAAAATATTCGGGGGCACCGTCAATTTCGGGGGCAACCACCATCACTTCGTTGCCGTGGGCGGTGAGATGTTCGATGGTGTGGCACAGGCGCGTTACGATGCCGTCAATCTTCGGCAAAAAGGTTTCGGTGAACAGGGCGATGCGCATGAAATTTCCGAGCTCCTTCCCGAGATTGCTCTCGTCAGTCTGTAGGTATCGATACTGGTGGGCATTTTACAGTAAAGGGGGAATTTCGCTAACTTTTGCTTCAGCTTCTAGCGAGCACATGGCATTAATTTTCTAAATGTATTTTCAAGCACATTGATGGGTAACTTCAAGACTTCTTTCTGCTGGACTACATTTCGGATTACAGTCATATTAATTTGTCCAAACCCTTTGTATAGAAGGCGTTTAGAGAGTGCTGAACTGTAGAGGGACTGCGTCTGAAGAAAGGGTTTCTTTCTTAGACTCGTGCAGAACAATCGCAGTTAATCGCAAATTCTTAGGCTGATTTATTGCCTGTCGAACGTTCGAGATACCGGGAAACAAATTTCGAATTTATGTTGAGGTTTATACCGACTGCTAGCACTCGATTCCCCAATCCCCGAACTTTGCCACGGCGACGAAGCCTTGCAGTCTTCAACTGATAGCGTTGTTACAAAAAGTGCAGCTCGGTACCACTGGAGATCGTCTCTCCCCATTCCAGAAGATTAAAAGGTAAAGCAATACATCTGGGATAGCTGGGGGGTTGACAGCAAGTAGGCTGAAGAAATTGAACGCATTTCCAGGTGAAACACGCTATGTCGAACGGCAGTCGAGATCCCCTTCAGGTGGATGTGGCCATTATTGGCAGCGGCATCGGAGGGCTCTGTTGCGGGGCATTGCTGGCAAAGTACGGTTACGACGTAGTGGTGTGCGAGAGTCACTCGATTCCAGGTGGGGCGGCGCATGCTTTTCAGCGGGATGGATACACGTTTGATTCCGGTCCCTCGCTTTATTCCGGTTTATCCCATAGCCCTTCTCCCAATCCGCTGCGGCAAGTCTTGGACGCCATCGGCGAAGATGTGGAATGGGCGAACTACGATCGCTGGGGATGTTTGCTGCCGGAGGGGGAGTTCGATACAACGGTGGGGGCAGACCAGTTCTGCGAGGTGTTGCAGCGACTGCGGGGGGAAGATGCGGTAGCAGAATGGCGGCAGTTGCAGCAGTTGATGAAGCCACTGGCAGAGGCGGCGAATGCGTTACCACCGACAGCCATGCGGTTTGATTGGGGGGCCATCAAGATTGTGGGACGATTTGCCCCCCAGTTAGCCAAGCATGCCCGTAACCTGTTGAAGCTGACAGGACCGTTTAGCCACATTATGGACGAGGCGATCGCCGATGAATTTGCCCGAAATTGGCTGGACCTACTGTGCTTTCTACTCTCTGGATTACCGGCAGACGGCACGATTGGGGCAGAGGTGGCCTTCATGTTTGCGGAATGGTACCGCCACGGCGTTCAGTTGGATTATCCGCTGGGGGGAAGTGGAGCGCTAGTGAACGCGCTGGTGCGGGGGCTGGAGAAGTATGGGGGCAGGCTGCGACTGGGAACCCATGTCGATCGCGTGGTGGTGGAGAACAATCGGGCCGCGGGATTGGCATTGCGCAATGGCACTACCCTTTGGGCTAGGAAGGCGATCGTTTCGAATGCTTCGGTGTGGGACACGCTCAAGTTGATACCGGAGAAATCGCTGCCGAATCTGTTTCGCAAGCGGCGACAGGCAACGCCGGAATGTGCCAGCTTTATGCACTTGCATTTAGGGATAGACGCCTCTAGCTTACCGGAGGATTTGGCCTGTCATTACATTGCGGTCAACGACTGGAAGTTGGGGATTGATGCGCCGCAGAACGTGGTCTTAATTTCCATTCCGTCGCTGCTCGACCCTTCCGTAGCGCCGGCGGGCAAGCACACCATTCACGTCTATACGCCGGGGAACGAACCTTATGCGGTGTGGCGTGGGTTGGACCGTAGGAGCGGGGACTATGCCCAACTGAAGCGGGAGCGGGCGGAGGTAATGTGGCGCGGGCTAGAACGGGTGATTCCAGATGTGCGATCGCGGGTGGAGGTGGAGATGGTGGGAACTCCGCTAACTCACGCCAGATTCTTACGGCGTCACCACGGGACTTACGGACCGGCGTTGCGGGCGGGCCAAGCGTTGTTTCCGGGACCGAAGACTCCGTTAAAGGGTTTGTATTGCTGCGGGGATTCGACATTCCCGGGAATTGGGTTGCCTGCGGTAGCGGCTAGTGGGGCGATCGCGGCGAATACCATCGCTCCAGTGAGCAAGCATCTGGAGTTATTAGATGAGATTGGGGTGGGATAATGCAGGTGGATGCGAGCGATCGCGGCTTAATTCGACTGCTGCAATCCATTAATGCGGAGCGGATGCAGGGGTCACAAACTGAG
Organism: Synechococcus sp.; assembly: GCA_051439605.1. Taxonomy (GTDB): domain Bacteria; phylum Cyanobacteriota; class Cyanobacteriia; order Thermostichales; family PCC-7336; genus PCC-7336. The sequence goes on along the minus strand of JBFRWN010000121.1, from coordinate 693 downwards.
GAAGCGCGACATGCGGAGGAGATCGCCGAATCGCTCTTTCGAGCTTCGATGCTGCTGGCCGTTTACGGCACTTTGGCACCGGGGGAAGAAAACGAGTGGGTGTTGCATCCGCTGAGGGGCCAATGGCGGGCAGGGTTTGTGTGCGGACAGCAGTTCAAGCCCGGTAGTTGGGGGGGCGGAATCGAGTATCCGGGGATGAGGTGGGAACCGGAGGGCGATCGCTTTGCCGTTCAGGTGTTCGCATCGGTCAACTTGCCCAATGAATGGGAACGGTTGGACGAATTTGAAGGAGAAGAATATTTGCGCATCTTGGTACCGGTGGAGCGAGGAGATGGCGCGGTGGCGATCGCCAATATTTATGCTTCACGGGAGTAGTCGTTAGCAGCTTTTGTGATGCCAAGATCGATTTACTAAGTTCAATTCATAGATGCCAAACCTGTCGGCGTCACCTACCGATTCACCTTGGTCGCAAACCGCAATCTCCCACAGGGTCATGGAAACTTGCAAAAAAATGCCCCACCAGCGGCGGGGCAGCAATCGCTCAACAAGCGATCGGCCATGCACTGTTTAGAGAGCGTTACCGCGAGGCAGAACTTCCTCGGGGAAAACGTAGTTGCGCTGAGGCTGATCCTGAGGAGCCATCCAAGCACGAATCCCTTCGTTCAACAGAATGTTCTTCGTGTAGAAGGTCTC
>JBFRWN010000120.1:0-24624 GCA_051439605.1 Synechococcus sp. | reverse complement strand
CTGAAATTAGAGGAAGCCAGATACCGAAACATTTGTTGGACAAAGCTTGTGGGCCAAGTCTTACTTAAGAAGTATCTACGATTGGGATAGTTTATTCAAATAGACATGCCTTCAAAAATATAGGCTGTTTAAATAGATTGATAGTTGGAATAGATTGATTGTCGATCGCATGAAGTGTTTGACCATTTACTCCTTTATCCTGTTCCTTTTGGGGAGTAGTCCTTTTGTTGTGCAAGCACACTCACAGGAACAGGACCCGCCTCTTACCCGCGTCGTTTGGACAGATGCAAGTTTTGACCAATCCGCTCGTCAAGTTACTCAGGAATTTTTTGGGCTTCATTTGTATAGCAAAATTTCTGCTGTGGAATGGCCTACCGTTCCGTTCAAAACTTGGCGACTGCATGACGCAGGAACCCGATGGGATGAATTACAACCAGAACGCGATCGATGGGATTTCCAGAACCTAGATGCATTAGTGGCCCTTGCAAAAAAACAGCAAGTTGAGACTGTACTGGTGTTGGGACAAACTCCTGGCTGGGCCTCAGCTCGCCCCAACGATCCCTCTCCATACGGCCCAGGAGGTCTGCCAGCAGAACCAGCCCAATTAGAAGACTGGATAACCTACGTTAAGACCGTTGCAACTCGCTATCGGGGCCAGATTGACTACTACGAACTCTGGAACGAAGCAAATTTTCGCTGGTTTTATACTGGCAGTCCTCAAACGATGGTGCAATTAGCTGCCGAAGCCTACACCGTTATTAAGGACATCGACCCCAAGGCGCAGATTATCTCCCCCAGTGTCATTGCCGGAGACTATAACTCTTTGGAAGCCAGTGGTGCGCAATGGCTGGCGAAATATTTTGAGTTAGGGGGCGATCGATACACGGATATTGTTGCAGCCCATTTTTATTTACCTGGCGATGCTCCTCCAGAATGGACAGTCCCGCAGGTGCAATCCATTCGAAGGGTTATGTCAGCCCACGGTCTATCCGATCGGCCTTTGTGGAATACGGAAACAGGGTTTGGACGGGTGAACACCCATCCAGTTGATGGAAAGCGGGCTATTGGATATGTGGGGCGAGCCCATATCTTACAGTGGGCGGCGGGGGTGGAACGCTTTCAGTGGTATGCCTGGAGGAATTTTAATTATGTGGGGCTTCGCCTCACTCAAGAAGATACCAGCATCACTGTGGGGGGAGACGCCTATCAAGCGATTCAAGAATGGCTGGTTGGAGCCTATCTAGGACTATGCCAAATTGCTAACGATGGAACCCATACCTGTCCGATCTCGAGAGACAATGGTGATAAAGGATGGATTCTTTGGAATCCTAACCAACCCGTTCGAGTGATAGTGCCAGATTGGCTGCAGATTACTTCGGGGCAGCGCCTCACAGGCGATCGTTTTAGAATCCAATCAAATCAAATTGTGTTGATTGGGGAAGTTCCTATCCTGCTTGAGCGTCGTCACTGCTTACAAGATTGTTGGCATTAACAAGATTGTTGGCATTAACTCGATTGACCGATCGCTCGCAAAGCACGAGTACTTTGCTCAAAGGCTGGTCGATCGCTCAGACGCCCCATACAGTCTTTGACACCTGGATAGGCATCAAAGTCAATCTCTACTGGGTCAGATTCCCCGTGGCTTGCCACGATTACAACAAGCGGGAGTGCGTCCCGAAGGGAAAATTCCGTAATGCCCCGTCCGCTTGCGGCGGGGATAGGAATTTTAGCGCCCCGCAACTTTTACTAGCTCTATATACAACCCACATTCCGCAGGTAGTAGGAGAGGAGCAGGAGTTTTCGAAAAGCTCAGCAAAGTAGATAGTATCGGCCACAGGCAGCACCAAGGAACCGAAGGATTTTTAAGCGAAGGTCATTAAGGTTGCTAATCTGCCGGGTACCGTTGATCCGGACCAGATGAACCGCTTGAAAGCATTGAAAGACCCAGCGTAGAGTGGGCCGGTCAGTCAGCTTGCCCTTTTGATTGGGGATGCCGTCATCCGCTGCTTGCAGGGCTTGGCGTAATTGTCGCTGAGCCAAGCTGTAGATCAACAGAGACAATCCCATCACCATTACCAATGCCATCACCCGCTTGGGAGACTTCACAAACACACTGGAAGTGAAAAACAGGGGGTCCTTGAGAAAGCGAAAGCCCCGTTCGCTCGATTGTTGGTCTTTGTATTCTTGGAGGGCTTCATCTGCACTGAGCTCCTGCGCTTGCAACACATTGGTGGCTAAAATGAATCGACCTGCCTCAGCAAGGGCCGCAGCAATGGCTTCGGAATGCGGCTGAAACTGGGCTTGAATGCGATAAGTGAAATGGCTGGGCTGCTCATCTTTACGAGGACGACTACCCTTGCTGTAGTGAGGGCGACTCACCAAGCTGAGCTTCTGGAGGCGGTGATAGCGTAAGGTTCGCTCAAACCGAGCCGCCGCTTCTCGAGCATCTGTTTCACAAGCAAAGTCTTGCCGACACAATTGGCGCAGCTTCAGGGCTTGTTGCTGTTGCTGTCGTTCAATTTGGCGCTCAATCTTGTTGATATCTGCTAGTTTGCGTCTCTCGCTCTCAATCACAAACCAGCGTTGTGCAATTCCTGCGTACTCAATTTGGCGTTCTACCCATCGGTATCCAACCTGTTGGCTGGGCCGCCATTCCTCCTCCTGCACGCCAGCTCGCACCTTTTGAGCTTGCTTCAGGGTCAGTGGGACCCGACTGAGCCAGCGCAACTGCTTGGCACTCTCCAGATTTTCAGCCGTATAGAAGGCCGCATCCACTACCTGTAGGCTCTCACAGTCCCACTGCTGACGGAATTCTTTCATCACTTGCGCAAAGACGGCTTTGTCCGCTTCATTGCCATCAGCTACCCGTAAGTAAAGGGGGACATCCCCATCCCCGCTGCAAATGGTATCCACGATGAACTGTTTCAGATCCGGTCGGTGGTCTCTGGAATATCCATAGGTAATCGAGATCGCTGTTGGCTCACTCTGATGATTTATCTCACTGTCTGCCCAGGGTTGGGAGCCTCCTTGAGCACCAGCTTCTACCTCTGGCTGAGCATATTCGCCATCCACGTGGAATGAGCTCGAATCTAGATGGCTACTGCTAAGTGACACCCCAAACTGCTTTGCTGCTTTCATCGCTACTTGGCTAAACAACTGGGTCACCCCAAACTGGTAGCACTTGTCCAACACCCGACCTAAGCGATCGTCATTCAGGTGTTCTGGCTTCACACCCGCACCAATCAGATGCTCGGTGGCCTTACCCACGAAGAATTGTTCGAATAAATACAGCGGCGCGGCTACAAACCCTAATCCATTGATAATCATTGCTTTGAGCACCTGACCCGCACTGACCTTTTCTTGCGGATGTGTGCCCAAATGCTGGTTTACCTCCTCCACAAGGCCGAGCTCGTCAATCGTCCCGGCAATGATGCCTAGGTGGTCTAGGTTTTTGACTTCAATTTCAGTCTGAGCAGCATTCATCTTTCAAAATTACCTCACACCCAAACTCAACCTGCGGAATGTGGGATACAAGATTGGAGCTGTACCGCCGACACATCATTGCGTATCGGCAATTAACACAGCTCGGTTCGAACAGCTCGACACTCACTCCTCTCCAGATGTCATATCCACTGGATTCATCGGTGGGGACCGCAGGCGGACCCCGTTAACAGGAATTAGGAATCTCTAGTTGAAAGTTTCGAAGCTAATACCCTGTCCGCATATTCAGCAGCTGGGGTTGCTGAATCACTTGGGGCTGCAATCGTTCTATGACCTGCGGGTTTACCTGCACCTCTGGATCGAGGCGATCGTATAAGGAGGGGCAGGACAGGCAGGTGGGACCTGGATAAGGGATTTTGACTTGAGGCTCGCGGGGAATCCGTCGAATGATGCCACCATTGATGCCATCACAACCGTTGGGATTGTCTGGAGCAGGGGTACAAGCTGAGGCGGGAGAACTAAAACACAGGGGGGCAAGGGCCAACCCGCAGAAGCCCATCAGGGCCAGATATTTAACGTTCATGCTGAATCTCCAAAGGGGATGTATTCAGACTCGCTTTTTCGTCGGCATAGAGCTGCGATCGCGATCTCTTGTGGCCTGCGATCGCGCTAACCGAGACCATCATTTGCAATAGTTATGCAGCTCTGAGTGGAGGGCGATCGTGCTGTTTCTCAGTTGAATGAGCATTGTAAGCTCGCACAGTTGTCATAGAATGCTTCAAGTCATTCCCCCTCAATCGCATGAGCAAGCCCCAGTGGACAGCGGAAGCAGAAGCGAAGCTCAAGGAAATCCCTTTCTTTGTGCGTCCCGCTGCCCGCAAGAAAATTGAAAAGTTCGCGCAAGAGGCAGGAGCTTCAGAGATAACGGCCAAAATTTACGAACAGGCAAAGGCAAAGTTTAACTAGCCTGTGTTGAGCGAGTTCCTAATTCATGAGTCTTGCTCAAATGAATCAAAAGCAGTTATGTCGCACTCTACTGGACACATCAACATACATCAACGTTGTTTGATAAGGCGTTTATTTGTACCAGCGTTTAGCCAAAATGGGCAGTACTGACAGCAGGGTGAGAGCGGCGATCGCCATTCCAAACGGAAAAGAATCCCCCCCCTCTACCAACTCGCGCCCTGAGACCCCAATCCAGGTATAAAGAACCGTACCCGGAATAATTCCTACGGCAGTGCCCAAGCTGTAATCCGATAGGGAAACTTTCGTGAGACCCAATAGAAAATTGACTAGGTTAAACGGAGAAATGGGAAAAAGGCGTACCGCAAGCATGAGCTTGAGGGAATGTTGCTTGATGGAACGATTCAATCGCTGCAGTAGCGGATGGTGGCCGTATCGTTGCACCGCCCAATCGTGGAGTAGATAGCGGGCTAAAACAAACGCACCGATTGCCCCCAACGTCGAGCCAATGGTGGACCATACTGTCCCCCAGGCCAGCCCGAATACGGCTCCTCCGGCTACGGTGAGGACTGTGCCGGGTACCCCCAAGCTGGCCGCCACAATATTCATCGCAATAAAGAGGGCGGGAGCCCAAGTCCCCAACATTTCTAAGTCCATCACCAATTGCTCGTGCTGCAGTCGCTCCCCCAACGGGGTGAAAAACAGTAGAGCTAGGAGAGTGAGTACGGCGATCGCGATCCACAAGCGGGGGCGCATGCATTGCTGCAGCAAAAACCGAAAGACCTCCTGCAGCCCAGTTTTATCGGCCTTGGCAGGCGTGGGGGTTAACCGATTGGATCTTGACCGCTCAGTATCTTTTGTTTCTCCTCGATTGTGCAGATGTAATGCCATACTTTCGTCTTACGCATTAGGCCCGAGTTGATTGAATACCAAGGTTTAGGACCCCATTCCTTCAGCCATTTCGCTGCTGTCGCCGTCCAACTTTGAACTCAGTGCCTTGCGAGCCAGCTTAGTGACATAGACAGTGACAGCGATCGTCGCGATCAACCCCACAATGCGAATCGTCCAGGTGATGGTTGGATTGCTCGGAGCCTCCCCCGTTCCTAAGGTGGCGAGGCTTCCCGCCAAGGAGCCAAGGTAAACATACATGATGGTTCCAGGCAAAATTCCAGTGGTGCCCAGTACGTAGTCCCTCAGGGAAATCCGGGTCAGTCCCATGATGTAATTCAGTAGGTTGAAGGGAAAGGCGGGTGATAGTCGAATCAGAAACATCAATTTCCCCCCCTCTTTTCCGATGGCTTCGTCAATGGCTTTGAAACTTTTGTTGCCATCCACTTTTTTGGCCACCCATCCACGGGCAAGGTAGCGGCCCACGATAAAGGCTGCTGTCGCCCCAATCATGGCCCCAACAAAGACGTAGATAACCCCTGGAACGACGTCAAAGACAACCCCCGCCCCCAACGTCAAAATCGATCCGGGCAGAAAAGCCACCGTGGCCACAATGTACAGCCCGATAAAGGCCAAAGGCCCCCAAGGCCCCCAGCTATCAATTTTTTGCAGGGCATCAACCAGCATTTGTTGCGGATTAAATCCGCCACCAGCAGCATCCTGAGCCAATACTGGCGCGGCAACCAGAGTGAAAGCAGCTCCAGCGAATAACAGGCAAAGTTGGGTGCGGCGCATCGCTTGCGCTGAAGGTAGTCGAGGAAAACTCATAGGATTGGACCTCAATACGTCACAGGGATGGGCGAGTTCGACCTTCAGGGGGTCATCGCTATAAGGTGGCTTGCTTGATAATCGTGGACCAATATAAGGAATGCCCCCACTCTTTGATTAAGAGACCCTTAGATTCAGCAGGCTGCATTTCAGAATTTCTCTTTTTCCCCTCCTCTCCAATGATGAATAGCCCCAAAATCGTCCCTTGCAGAAATGAATCGGTAGCTAGGACAAAGCTTTTGCGCCTGTGCTTTAATCTTCGGATAATCTGATAGTCAACCTGTTCTTGCCCCAGGCAAGTTCGGTAATTGGGACACAGTCAATCCTTACCAATCAACATAGATGGCTGCCACGATCGCTTTCGCTGCGCAGCCCTTCTTCCATGAGGAAACCGTTGTGAAGCTGGCGACTCGCGTAAAACACCTCACACCCTCTTTGACTTTGGCCATCGCATCCAAAGCAAAAGCACTCAAAGCTCAGGGGATAGATATCTGTGGGTTTGGGGCTGGTGAACCGGATTTCGATACGCCTCTCCATATCCGGGAAGCGTCCATACAAGCTCTCAAAGACGGACAAACCCACTACGGTCCCGTGGCGGGGATGCCTGCCCTGCGGGAGGAGATCGCGAACAAGCTTTCAACAGAGAATGGGCTCCCCTATCCCTCCGAGCAGGTGATGGTCAGCAATGGGGGCAAGCAAACCCTGTTTAACATGGCTATGGCCCTGCTGGAACCTGGGGACGAGGTCATTCTGCCGGCTCCTTACTGGCTCAGCTATCCAGAAATGGTTACGCTAGCTGGGGCAACCTCCGTAGTCGTACCTACCACCGAAGCTAGCGGATTTAAAATCTCCCCCGAGCAGCTTAAAGCTGCTCTTACCCCTAATTCTAAACTGCTGATCCTGACCTCACCCTCTAACCCTACCGGTACCGTCTACAGTCGGGCAGAGTTAGAGGCCTTAGCCGAAATTATTGTGGCTAACGACTTATATGTTGTCTCTGATGAGATTTACGAAAAGCTGATTTACGAGGGCGGGCAACACATTAGTATTGGTAGCCTTGGACCCGATATTTTTGCCCGCACGATCGTCAGCAGCGGCTTTGCCAAAGCCTATGCCATGACTGGTTGGCGGATTGGGTATTTAGCAGGTCCTGCGGACCTCATTAAGGCTGCCTCTTCCATTCAAGGGCACAGTACGTCCAACGTGTGTTCGTTTGCCCAGTTCGGTGCTTTGGCCGCTTTGACCAGTAATGAGTCCGAACCGGCGGTGGCAAAAATGCGCGAGACTTTTGCCGAGCGCAGAGAAGTGATGTACGGCGGACTTACCTCTATTCCTGGGGTGACCTGCGTCAAGCCGCAGGGGGCATTTTATATGTTCCCGAACATTAGCTGTGCTGGCTTGGGGTCGTTGGAGTTTTGCGATCGCTTGTTAGAGGAGCAGAAGGTGGCGGTGGTGCCGGGAAAAGCATTTGGGGCAGAGGGGTATATTCGCATGTCTTACGCTACGGATATGGAAACGATTGAGAAGGGGATTGCCAGACTCAAAACGTTTATTGAGTCTCTTTAGCTGTTGAAAGGATTTGGCTCAATCAGGTTTGACTCGCGTTGAGAGGTTGCGAGGGGGCGGTCGCGCCCCCTCCCGCTCCCGCGACCCAGGGATGATCGCTTCCCTTGGAACCCTCCGAGAAGACCCATTCGGGTCAGTACAAAACACACGCTGAAAAGCGAAAGTGCTAATGGAAGGGTGACTAGGGCAAGAGTTCTAAATGGTTGCTCTACTTTAGAGTTTTACTAGGCCGTAGGTAATGGCGTAGCGTACCAGTTCGGTGCGGCTGTTGGTTCCGGTCTTATTGAGCAATCGGGTGACGTACTTTTCGACGTTGCGGATGCTGGTTTCTAGCTTTCTGGCGATTTCTTTGTTCATGAGTCCCTCGGAAACCAGGTCCAACACTTCCTCCTCGCGGGGGGTGAGTTGAACTTTGATGGGGGGGGGTTCGGGGGTGAAGGCCGCGGGCTGCTTGCCGGTGGCACTTTGCTGTTCTGCTAACAGCTGTTTGATTTCGGCTAACTCGCGGGCCACCATGACGTTGTCAGGGTTGCTGCGAAATTTTTCTAGCAGGTTCGTTGCGATCGCCACCAGTTCGTCGGGGTCGAAGGGCTTGGGCAAATAGGCGTCAACGCCTGCTTTGTATCCCTGAATGCGATCGTCCGTCAGCCCTTTAGCTGTGAGAAAAATAAACGGGATATGCTTATACGCAGTTTGACCGCGCACCTGCTGCAAAAAGGCATAGCCATCCACCCGCGGCATCATGATGTCCGAAATAATCAGCTCGGGGGGATTCTCCTGCAACTTTTTCAACCCCTGCTGGGCGTTGGCTGCCACGTCCACCTTAAAGCCGCTTTCTTCTAGGTAGGCTTGGACAGCATCCCGCAAACCGGGCTCGTCATCCACCAATAAAACTCGTCCGCTCATAGCTTCACCTTGGCAATCGAATCGTAAACTCTGTTCCGTGACCTAAACGGCTTTGGACGGTCAGTTCTCCTCCCATGTCGGTCACCAAATCTCGGGCGATCGCCAGTCCCAGCCCTTGGCCGGGTTGGCTGCCTTCAACGCGGAAATGGCGATCGAATATCTGGGGCAAATCCGACGAGGCAATACCTGGACCGGTATCCCCCACCTGTATGGCAATCTTATCCTCCTCCTCGCGGGCAGCTAACGTGACGGTTCCCCCGGCCAGAGTGTATTTAAGGGCGTTATCCATTAAGTTGTCGATCGCTTCCCTCAGTCCCAAAGGATTCACAGTCACAGCGCTCTGAGGTTCAAGCTCGACATCGAGTCGGGCCTCAATGGCGCACTCCTGGGCCAGCGTTGCGTATGTGGGCCACAACTCTTCCAGAAACGGTTTTAGGGCTAGCTCGATCTTGCTGGATGCCCGGTTAGCTGCAGCATCAGCATCTGAAGAGGGGGCCAATTCTGCGTCAATTTCAAATCGGTCGAGGAGCGATCTCATGTGGTTGCACTCCCGTTCAATGCGCTCTAGAATCCAGCGATTGGGATCGTCAGAGGGGCTGCGCTTGTCCAGCAGCTTGGCAAATGTGTTCAGCGCGGTTAAAGGATTACGCAGTTGATGCAGCAGCGTTTCGATGCGTTCGCTATTGGTTTTAGGGGGTTGCAAATTCGGCATCGATTGGCTGGGGTGAAAATCTAGAGGGGGGAATTTCGGTGGGGAGAGTAGATCTCGCGAAGTTAAGTGGGCCAGACGTCATCTGGGTTTTTCGAAGTGCTGGGGCAGGTAGATAGTCAGTGTTTCCCCATGCTCGGACTGTTGGCGAACGGTAAATTTGGCCCCCAAGGCTTTAAACAACTGCTGTGTCATGGTCAGACTGAGGCTTAAGGCTCCCGTGTCAGGCTGTACCACCAGCAGCCGCCCCAATGCCTGTAAAGGGCTGGGAGCATGACCACTGACATCTACCCCCAGATCCTCTGTATTGACCTGGAACTGCAGCTTCACCTGCTCCCCCGCATGCACCAGTTTGGCCACAATGCGACTACCGGCGGGGGCACTGCGAGAGATCCGATCGAGGACCCCTGTCAGCATGGCATCCAACGTATTCGGATCGCTCACCACCGACGGGAAATTCGTTGGGATATCCAATTCAAAGGTGGATCCCCGCCGCTCCACCTGTTGTTTCCACCGTGGCAAGTTAATCTCTAGCAGCTCGGTTAACGAGGTAATTTGCAGGCGCACGTTGTCTGGGTCAAGCTCTGTAGCTCGGAAAAACAAACCAAAGCGATCGATTTGCTCGGTGCATTCCCGTTCAATGTTTTGCACGTAGCGGCGGCACAGCGGAGTCAGATCCTCCCGCCGCAGCAGTAGGCGGGTCAAGGTGCGGATGGTTGCCAGTGGAGTTTGCACTTCGTGGGCGATCGCCCGCAGCAGATCCGACTCCGATAGGGGCTCGGAGGATGTTTCCTCAGCAGTTCCGTCGGAAGACTGTGAGGCACCGTTTGTCCGCCCATTATCCCGCTGTTGCCGCGGGTTAGAAGCCCCCCCCCACGACCTTATGGTTTCAGGGGGCACCTCCTCTACAAAGTCGACGGAGGGGGGCATCAAAAAGAGTTGCGGCTCGATATGGGTATGGGGCATCGGCAGCCGATCTTGGGCTGACATCATCAGCAAAGAACTAAACCGAGATAGCACTCGATAGTCAGGAGGCAGCAGGGGGTAGTCCTCCAAAACTGCATCCCACAAATCCACGGCATCTTGGCGGGCTGCCAGTACCCGCGTACGCAGTCCCATCCATACCCGCCGCACAATTTGCGGCTCGAAGGAAAAGCTCACTCCCATGTCACCTGTATCGGGATGCTTGGCTTTGAGGGCGATCGCCCCAAAAGCAGCGCTGACAATACAAAATATCTGTTCCTTCCTCAGGGAATCCCGGGGCATAACGGGCACGACAATCTGATAAGGCTGAGACAGATTCCCCACAGACAAATTGGAGGAAAACAGCCACCGCTGTCCGGGCAAAATATTGCGTTCGTCCTGCTGGTTCGGCCACCAGCTCACCGGACAGCTGACCCCCACACCAGCACAGCTCACGTCCTTCCACAGCTGTTGCATGGCCGCAATGGTTTGTCGCCAGGCAGAATCCTCCGGTCCCGACAACCACTCCGGTTGCGGGTCTTCTGACCATACGATCTCCGCCAGTGATGGGTAAAACCGACTGCTCATGTAGGACTCTCTACATAGCCTCTCCAGTCAGTCTAGTGAGATCTATTGACAGGGACTAGGGGGTATCCGAACTGCTTCAGGGCGATCGCCGCCACTTATGGTGGTCATACGGTGCAAAGGTTCCAGCGACCAACTTCCAGATCGGTCTTCATTTCGCGAAGGTATTGCCAATTTGAGCAATCAAATACGGCAGGTAGAAGAGTCCAACGAATGCCGCAACTGCCAGAAAGGCGCTGGCCGCGACCAACTGGTTTCCTAGTCGTCTTGCTGCTTTCCCCTGGAGAATTTGTGTATCTCGAATGACTTTCATGCCGGGGGGTGGAAATTGCTGACTGTTCTTCACCCGCATGGCTAACCGATAGGTGTAGTAAGCCATTGGCACCATTGGGACAAACATCAGGCTTAGCAGTAGTTGTACGAGACGAATAGCTGACTCTGGTTCTTGATTGGCGATATTCTCCTGAAGCAACGGTACCCCCCACTGAATGGCGGCTAGTCCGATGACAGTCATTGCAACGAACAGCCCAAAGAACTTGCGCCTATGTGCGGGATCGACTTTTTGAATCGGCATATTGCTCTGGATGCGAAGCAGAGATGCTCCTTTTGTACCCAACCGTTAGCGATCTCAATTCAAACTGATGAGAATAGAAGACCCTAACTCACCTTTCCACCAGATGATAGTTATCTATTGGTAGTCCAGAACTTCTTCATTCGCAGCACTTATGTCCAACTCAATGATGGTTGTCGGCACCTCATCAAATGTCGGTAAATCGCTTGTTGCGGCAGCGCTGTGCCGGGTCTTGAAGCGGGATAGTTGGTCGGTCACCCCCTTCAAAGCCCAGAATATGTCGCTGAACGCTTACGTCACCCCCAAGGGGGGTGAGATTGGCTACGCTCAAGCGTTACAAGCTTGGGCGGCGGAAGTAGAGCCCCATGTGGACATGAATCCGATTTTGCTGAAGCCTCAAGGGAACATGACCTCTCAAATCGTGCTGCACGGGCATCCAGTGGGCACCTATCGAGCGGGGGACTATTACGAGACGTTTTTCGATCGCGGCTGGCAAGCCGTCACAGAAACCCTCGATCGCCTGCAACAGCAATACGACTGGATCGTGTGCGAGGGAGCAGGCAGTCCGGCTGAGGTGAATCTGCGCCATCGGGACCTGACCAATATGCGGGTGGCGAAATATTTGCAAGCTCCGACGCTGCTGGTGGCAGACATCGATCGCGGCGGAGCCTTGGCCCACGTTGTGGGGACGCTGCAGGTGCTACCGGAGGACGAGCAAAAGCTATTTTCCGGAATTATCATCAATAAATTTCGAGGAGTGTTGGATCTTCTGCAGCCGGGGTTGGATTGGCTCGAAGAGTACACGGGGCTACCCATCGTTGGGGTGCTGCCTTGGTTGGAGTTTGCGCTGCCAGCAGAAGATTCCATGAGCCTATTTGAGCAGCGAGGGCGCAAACAAGCGGCAGAGCTGGAGATTGCGGTGATTCGACTGCCGCGCATCGCCAACTTTACAGACTTTGACCCGCTGGGGGCGGAGCCCAGTGTCAAGGTGCGCTACGTGGCGCTAGATGATTCTTTGGGCTCACCAGATGTGGTTATTTTGCCGGGGAGTAAGGCCACCATTCACGATCTGTTAGCCATGCAAGATTCGGGGATGGCGGACCAAGTGCGACGATTTTCGGGGGCGATCGCCGGGATTTGCGGGGGGATGCAGATGTTGGGCAAAGAGATTGTGGATTCAGAAGGATTTGAGGGGCTTAGAGGAACATTCCGAGGATTAGGATTGCTGCCGCTGGAGACGGCCTTTACGGGAGATAAAGTGACGCAGCAAGTGACGACGCGCAGTCGATGGTTGGGAAGCCTACCCATTCAGGGATACGAGATTCATCAGGGACGAACACAGTTGGGTCGAGATGCACAGCCGATGTTCGATCGCTCCGAGCTGGGCTGTGTATCGGAAGATGGGCGGGTCTGGGGAAGCTACCTGCACGGGTTATTCGATAACCATGCTTGGCGCAGGCAGTGGTTGAATCGGGTGAGAGCGTCCAAAGGATTGCGACCGTTACCCGAACTAGAAGGGCACTACAGCGAGGATCGCGATCGCCTGCTCGATCGATTGGTCGACACTTGGCAACCTCACCTCCATCTCGATCGCATTGGCTATCGACCTAAATCCGTCTAACCCCTTGTAGAAAGCTACCCTAGCTACTGAAGGCTAAAGCCACTTCAGCGCTTGGCTTCTGCCCAAGAAGGTCTCCCCCAAGTCTTGTCGTTACCGCCGCCCCGATCTCCTCCCCATCATGACCCTTTCCTCTGCTAAAAACAGTTCCCGTCAGGATTCACCCCGTCATCTCAACCGCCCCGAATTGCTGGCTCCGGCGGGGGATTGGGACTGCGCTAAGGCTGCGGTGGAAAACGGCGCAGATGCCATCTACTTTGGTCTGGATAAGTTCAACGCTCGCATGCGGGCCCATAATTTCACAGAGGCGGACCTAGCCAAACTCATTCCCTGGCTGCACCAGCGAGAGGTTAAAGCCTACGTCACCTTCAATACCCTGACGTTTGCCAACGAACTAGCGCAAGCGCAGCAATACCTGCATGCCATTATCACCGCAGGTGTTGACGCTGCCATTGTTCAGGACATCGGCATCTGTCGCCTCATCCGCCACCTCTCCCCCGACTTCCCCATCCACGCCTCCACCCAAATGACCGTTACCAGCGCTACTGGGGTGGAGTTTGCCAAATCCCTCGGGTGCAACCTGGTGGTACTAGCCCGAGAATGCTCCCTGAAAGAGATTGACAAAATTCAGCAGCAGTTGGAAGCCAGGCGGGCTCAGCTGCCGCTCGAAGTCTTCGTTCATGGCGCATTATGCGTCGCCTATTCCGGCCAATGCCTGACGAGCGAAGCGCTGGGGGGCCGCTCCGCCAATCGGGGGGAATGCGCTCAAGCCTGCCGCATGACCTACGAACTGATTGCGGATGGGGAAACGGTGCCGCTGGGCGATCGCCACTATCTCCTCAGCCCCCAAGACCTGTCCGGTGTAGACGTTCTGCCAGAGTTAGTGCAGACGGGAGTCACCAGTCTGAAGATCGAAGGTCGCCTCAAGACGCCTGAATACGTGGCTAACGTCACGCGGGTGTATCGGGAAGCCCTCGATCGCGTGATGGCAACCGAACAAACCCAAACGACTGAAGACTACGACGTTGACCCCAGCGATCGCTACAGCTTAGAAATGAGCTTTTCTCGCGGGCTGTACACCGGCTGGATGAACGGTATTGATAACCAGCGGTTGGTGCATGCACGCTTTGGCAAAAAGCGCGGAGTGTATTTAGGACGGGTGAGCAAGATTCAAGGCAAGCGGATTGCGATCGCGCTAGAAGCCCCGTTGCAGGTGGGGGATGGAGTGGTATTCGATTGTGGCAATCCTCAGCAAAAAGAGCAGGGGGGACGGGTATACAGCGTGGACCGAGTGGGACCAACGTCTTGGGTGACCTTTGGGCGAGATGCGCTGGATTGGCGGCGGGTTCATGTGGGCGATCGCCTTTGGAAAACCAGCGATCCGGAACTGGATCGAGCTATCCGCCAAAGCTATGCAGGGGATGCTGCGAAATTTCGCCGCCCGGTGGATATCGAAGTTTCGGGGACTACAGGAGAACCGCTGCAGGTGATGATGCGCGATCGTTGCGGCCATCTCGTCACCGCCGAGTCAGAAATGGTGCTGGTGCAGGCCCACTCAAAGCCGCTGGATGAACTGCGTTTGCGCAAACAATTGGGTCGTCTTGGCGGTTCCCCCTTTAGGTTAGGGAGGTTGACTGCCTCGCTCGTCGGGCCAGTGATGCTGCCGGTGAGCGAGCTGAATCGGCTGCGCCGAATTTTGGTAGAGCAACTCGAAGAGCTCCGAGCTCGTCCTCGCCGGTGGCAGTTCAATGAAGGTAAAACCTATCAGGATTTATTACCTGCCGTAGCTGCTAGTCATAATTCCGATCCAGAACTGATCGTGCTAGTGCGCTCGCTGGATCAACTGGAGGTTGCATGGGCTTCAGGGGTCTCGACGCTGTATTGCGAATTTGAGGATTCTCGCGCTTATCGAGAGGCGGTACGGATGGTGAAATCGAATCCCACCGCAGTAGGTCAAAGCATCTGGGTCGCTCCTCCGCGCATCTCAAAGCCACTAGAAAACTGGATCTTGCAGCAGGTGAAAACTAGCAACGCCGACGGCTATCTCGTGCGCAACTACGATCACCTGGACTATTTTGCGGGCGATCGCTGCATCGGTGATTTTTCTCTGAATGTCGCCAACCCTATTACCGCCCAATATTTCAAACAGCGCTTCAACCTGGAGCGCCTCACTGCATCCTACGACCTCAACATCGACCAGCTCTCCGCCCTACTGACCAGTGTCCCCCCCGACTGGTTCGACCTCACCATTCACCAACACATGCCCATGTTTCACATGGAGCATTGCGTGTTCTGCGCCTTTCTCTCCGACGGAACAGACTTTACGAACTGCGGTCGCCCCTGCGACACCCATGAGGTGAAGCTGCGCGATCGCGTCGGCACCGAGCACGTATTGCAGGCGGATGCTGGCTGTCGCAATACCCTATTCAACGGTACCGCCCAGACCGGTGCAGAGTACGTCCATCAACTGCTGGATTTAGGAGCAAAGTATTTCCGCATTGAGTTTGTGGATGAATCGAGGGGGCAGGTCAGTCAGGCGATCGCCCGCTATCAACAGCTGCTGAAAGGAGAAATTAAAGGATCGCAGCTGTGGCGAGAGTTGCAGGTGCAAACTCAGTTAGGTGTGACGCGTGGGCCTCTGGATCGGCGGTCATCTTAGACGGCAACTCAGACTTTCAGTCGTGGCATGGAATATTTCATGTGAGTCCTCACGCGCCAGTAAAGCCCACAAGAGCTGTTATGGGGTAGGCAAATCCAACCACAAGGATTGACTTGTGATGAGTCGCAAACACCCTACTTAAGCCTATTAGGGGGGGGTGAAGAAGTAAATATATTTACAACATCTTCTCTCCGACGCGTCATAACAAACATACTGGTGTAAGATGATACAGCCAGAAAACCCTTAGAAAAATTGGCCATGAAATTCTTTCCCTTTCAGCTCTTCAAGCGCCCCAACAGGGCTGAACAAGTAAAGATTTTTGGCATTGGCAATCTTAAGACCGGAACCACAAGTTTGGGAGCTGCTCTTGAAACTCTAGGGTTCCAGCACACTCATGCAAAGCGTGGCTATCTGCTCGATCAGCTCCAGCGCGGAAACTTAGAGAATGTTCTTCGTTGGGTCGATCGGTATGAAAGCTTCGAAGATTGGCCTTACCCGCTGATCTATAAAGAAATGGACTTTCACTTTCCAAAAAGTCGCTTTATTTTGACAACGCGAGCTAATGCAGAAGTCTGGCTGAACAGTATGATTCGACATGCAGAAAAGGTTGGACCTACGGTGGGTAGAGAAAAGTTCTTTGGTTTTGCAATGCCACAAGGTCATGAGGCAGACTATGTAGCCCGTTACAATCAACACAATCAAGAAGTGCGCGATTATTTCAAGGATCGTCCAGGAAAGTTACTCGAGGTTTGCTGGGAGAATGGGGATTCCTGGGAAGAAATATGTTCATTCCTCGGCGTTCCCGTCCCTGTTGACAAAGCTTTTCCCATAATAAATACAGCTACCAATCGGATTAACAAGTAAGACTTTAGAATCTTCGTTCTTCTGAACTACGGGATATCAATATTCATAGAGACTCTTCTTTGGCTATTCACCTAACGTGGATATTCATAAAGTCATTGGCTTGATTGTAAGCTGGCATCACCAGATATCCTTGTCGATGCTAGTTACATCATTGCCACTCAGTTGAGTACCCCCGGCAAGACATGAGCATATTCCTGCTATTTAGGAATACTATTTCTCTTGTTGCATGCGGTAGTTTTGGGGTTAGACCTCTTTGGAAATAATCCTATCTGTCTAAGTTCGAGATTCTGCTTTTTTGGGGTTGAATGCAGGGTTGGTTGTTGACCTATGGACAGTAAAGAGAAGGGGGCACAGTCAGTTGGCTCATTTGCTTAACACTAGGAGATACAGCGCAAGTCTATTACTGAGATTGCATTAAAGGCGATCAGTCAAGGCTATATACAGCACTCTTGCAATCTTGAGTCCCATGGCAATAACGTCTCCCTATTGACCCTGGGTCATGGACTGGTTCAACGTTGTATGACCCAGCCATACTTTGGCTCGATTCCTTACCCAATTGGTAGAGCCTATACAGCATCATTCAAGTAGAGACAGGCAGAACTTATCAGCACATGGAACTAGATGTAAGCGTTAAAACTGCGGGAACCACGCTTAATAAAAAATTAACACTAAGAGCCTTCTTTTCATGTACGAAAATTCGCTGCCTTCCGGCTTGAGCACTCTGGAATGCCTAACAGTCAAAAAAGAGAGTGTAAATTGAGACCCTTGGCTCGTATTTCCGTGTGGATATGCGTAGAAAAATGCTTCTTGACCAAAAAACAACTGGTCATATACGTAATTATGCAATAATTCAGACGCTTAATGGCTTGACATGTTCCCGGTTTCTTTCCACGGCAATCGTTAAATTATTGAAGCTTCTTTCAATAGATTGAGTGCTTGACCACAGATCTATCTAATTTCTCCTCATGCCTCTCTAAGGCTTGACAAACAAACTATTCAAGATTTAAAGGAATTATTTAGGATATGCCTATTCGTTTGGAAGCAGAGGATTTAACTTTACTTTCTGGCTATCAGGTTGAGAGTGGAGTGAGCGTAGCCTCTGGCTCTGCATTAATTCGTAACCTGGGCCCCAGCGGATCCACCGCCATTGCGACTACTCAGTTTACTGGGGTTAGTGGAAGCTATCGAGTTAGCGTAGGCTTCTTTGATGAATCAGATGGCAACGGCACTATATCGTTCGACATAGGCAATCAACAATTTGACTTGTTCCTAAATGTCAATCCGGGTGGGGATCGCGCCCAAGCGAACAATTATTTTGAGCGAGTCCTCGCAGACGAGCTGATACTCAACACAAACGACATTATTGAAATTGCTGGCACCCGAGACAACGGGGAGTTGGCCCGATTTGATTACATCGAATTCGACCCTATAACGCCTGTTTCCTCCAACCCCGACCCGGTAGACCCAGTAACTCCTCCCCCTACCCAGGATCTATTCATCGAAGCGGAGGATATGGCTCTCTCTTCGGCGTACCAGATTGAGTCAAGAACGATTGCTTCTGGAAATCAGCTTATTAGCCTCTACAACCCCAACGGCTCAGTACCCGGTGAAACAGGTACGGCATCTTTTACCTTCGGAGGAAGTTCGGGGCTCTACGACATCACCATCGCGTACTTTGACGAAAGCGACGGGGTTGGAGAAATTCAAGTAGATATTGGGGGTAACACTGTCGATCGGTGGATCCTGAACGAATCTACCGGGAGAGCGACGGTCCCGAATACAAACTCATTTAGAACCCGCACTATATCTAGCCAAGATTTGAGGAATGGTTCACTGGTTACCCTGCGTGGGACTGCTAGCGATCCTGCAGGGGAATGGGGCCGGATCGACTATGTCGAGATTAATCCTGTAGACCCTGTGGACCCTGTGGACCCTGTGGATCCCGTTGATCCTATGGACCCTGTGGACCCTGGAGATCCGGTAACTCCTCCCCCTACCCAGGATCTATTCATCGAAGCGGAGGATATGGCTCTCTCTTCGACGTACCAGATTGAGTCAAGAACGATTGCGTCTGGGAATCAGCTCATTAGCCTCTACAACCCCAACGGCTCAGTACCCGGTGAAACAGGTACGGCATCTTTTACTTTCGGAGGGCGTTCGGGGCGTTACGACATCACCATTGCCTATTTTGATGAAAGCGACGGGGTTGGTGAAATTGAAGTAGATATCGGAGGTGACACCGTCGATCGGTGGAGCCTGAACGAATCTACCGGGAGAGCGGCGGTCCCGAATGCAAACTCGTTTAGAACCCGCACCATATCTAGCCAAGATTTAACCAATGGGGAGTTGGTTACTCTCCGCGGGACCGCTAGCGATCCTGCGGGAGAATGGGGCCGGATCGACTATGTCGAGATTAGGCCTGCAGACTCAGTAGATCCGGTAGACCCTGTTGGACCCTTTGTTCGCTTCGATCGTGCCACTAGCGGAGTAACTGTAGATTTGAGTGCACGCACTGCAACCTATCAGTTTGGTGCTATCCCAGGTGAAGAAATGAAGGTTCTTGCTCTGGGAGACTCAAATACTCGTGCATTTCCCCACAGAGCAACCAACGGTGGATATCGTACTAAGCTCTATCGAGATCTCGATGCGAATGGTTTTAACGTTGATTTTCTGGGGACTTCTCAACACGGTCCATCAGACATTGACCGCGATCATGAAGGCCGGGGTGGATTTACCATCGATGAGCTAAGCAACGGTGGTGGACCCAACTTTAACGGGAGTGGGCCGCGTTATATCGACATTGAGGCAGCTGTATCGGGCGATCCCCATTCAGTTCTGCTGATGGCAGGCACAAATGACATCCTACAGGGCGATAGTGTCGGGAACATGCTGCGCGAGCTTCGGCATCTGATCGATCGCATCGACGCAGCTTCCCCCCACACCAATATTTTGTTGAGTTCGATTATTCCGAATACCTCAACGACTGCGCGAGAAAATCAAACAGCTCATTTCAATAGCAGAATTATAGCGGAGGTTGTTCGCCCTAGTGTTGCCACTGGCAAGCAAGTGACCTTTGTGGATATGTTTAACGCCACCCCCAGCTTAGAACGAGAATTGCTGTCAGATGGGATTCATCTGACCTCGAGAGGATATCGCCAAATGGCCGATGTTTGGTATGACGCACTGACAGATTCAGATGTGACTAACGGTATATCTGGATCGGCTCTCAATGTTCTGGGTTCGGACTTTAACGATACTCTTATCGGTAATGGCAGCAGTAATGTTCTGAACGGTGGTAACGGTCACGATACTCTAACGGGCAGAGGAGGCAGCGATATCTTTGTTCTGAGCGAAAATGCCGGTACGGATAGGATCACTGACTTTACGATTGGCACTGATTTAATGGGATTGTCGGGCGGATTGACGTTCAGGGAACTAAACTTGGTTTACGAGGCAGGAAATACCCTCATTCGCCAGGGGAACAACATTCTCGCGTCACTCATCGGGGTACAGAGAAACTTATTGGACGAAAGCCATTTCACGACTGTGTAACAGAGCTGAATTCTAACAATCCCAGCTTTTAGTATTGGCTCAACTCCTCATAAAAGACTCCATCGGGCAAGGGATGGAGTCTTTTATCATGATTGGGAATATCTTGAGTCCGTTGAGCCAAAAACCTTGCAAGCAACCTGAGTTCGATGGCCCTCTCCCCTAGCCCCTCTCCCGGCTCGGGAAAGGGGAACAAGAGCCTCGAAAGCCTATATTTCCTTTCAAGTAGCCCCAGAATTTGCATTGGGGGCTAATTCTATCGAACTAACGTTGCAAGCAAATCACAGGCATGTTTTCCTGTCAGTTTTGGCTTGGCAACTTTTGAACTAAGCTGCTCGAACAGGTTGAGCTATAGCAGGTGCATTCATCGATAATCTTTCTGCAATCCTTTGCTTAAGATCGGACTTTCGCATGCGGGACCAGCCAGGAATATTGAACTCTTGAGCGAGTTCTCTTAATTGAAAGTAAGTCAATTCTTGGGTCTTCATTCAACACCTCACAATTTCCCCGACCGTCGAGAGGATGGCCAGGGGTATAGATACATTAAGGATTATTTAATCTGCGATCTTCCACAAATTCAATGGGTAACAACTCATAGAGCAAGTCTCAATCCCCGCTGGTCCTAGGTTCCCCAGTAACACCGCACAGGCCCCACATCCCCCTTCCCGACAGCCTTCCTTCATCCCGGTCATTCGTTCGGTCAGCCGCAGAAAATCTAAAACCGTGACGCCCGGAAATTCTGCAGTCGCGACGTCGCGGTCGTTGAGGATAAAGTAGATCGAACTGGACATGACTGCCAATATGGAGGCTCAGGGCCAAAGTTACAGACCTCCGATCTCTATTCTCAACTGCTGAAAATGGTCCTGTCGCGATCGCGCCCAGAAAGTTCACACAAGCTCTTCAACATGAATGTGACACCTCGGCTTACTCTAATTATTGCCATCCTTGTACTTTTCCTGGGCAAATATATCAACAGGAGAATTGTTTTTCTGCAGAATTTCAATATCCCAGAACCGGTGACCGGTGGGGTTTTGGCATCGGTTGTATTTGGATTGTTGTACTGGGTCTTCGGGATTGAACTCGAATTTGCCTTAGGAATGCGAGATGCACTATTGCTCGTATTTTTTACGACGATTGGTTTGTCTTCAAAGATCAAAACGCTCATCAAAGGTGGTAAACCCCTGCTGATATTATTGGTAGCTGCAGTCAGTTATTTAGTTATACAGAATCTCACTGGCATTATTGTTGCCGCCCTGACTGGTTTGGATTTGTCTGCTGGCGTTTTGGCTGGATCGGTATCTCTTAGTGGCGGACATGGCACCACAATCGCTTGGTCGAAAACCTTTATTGAGAATTACGGTATTGCTAACGCGGCAGAAATTGGCATCGCTAGCGCAACATTCGGTTTAATTTTGGGAGGGGTGATGGGTGGTCCAATTGCGAAGCTTCTGATTAACCAACACAACCTCAAATCCACCAGTACAGAGACCCTCACCGTTGGTGTTGAACTTGAAACAGAGGAGGTTGAGGTTGAATACAACACCATGTTGCAATCGATGTTAGTTCTCACTATTGCAGTGGGTTTGGGAATCCAGCTCAATGTTGCATTGGCCGCAGGTGGCTTGAAAATACCTGATTTTGTTGTCTGTCTTTTTATGGGAATTCTATTGACTAACTTTTTCCCTGCAGTGTTTAAGAAGCTACCTTGGCCGTCTAATACTCCCTCAATGGCCTTAATTGCAGACATCAGTCTCGGACTATTTCTGGCCATGTCCCTCATGAGCCTCGAGCTTTGGACGTTGGTAGACCTAGCAGGACCAGTAACCCTATTGTTGTTTGCTCAGCTTGTAGTGATTACTTTGTTTGCTATTTTCGTGATTTTTCGGATTATGGGAAAAACCTACGATGCAGCTGTGATCGCAGGCGGCTACGTAGGGTTAGGATTGGGAGCGACACCAACCGCCATTGCCAATATGACGGCGATTACCGAGAAATTTGGTCCCTCTCCGCAGGCGTTCATCATCGTGCCGTTGGTAGGGGCATTCTTTATTGATATTTCGAATGCGTTTATCATCCAGCGCTTTCTCAATCTGGTGGGCTAATCGACGATCGAGCTCACCTTCTCTGATAATCGTTAACCAAGCGAGCAATAAATATAGCTGGATACAGAACTCCACAAACTGCCTCCAAATTAGAGGTCACTTTTGCCATACGAGAAACTGGGGTAAATTCTCCATAGCCCAAACTCGTCAGGGTGGTAAAGCTAAAGTAAATTAAGTCGAAATTGTCAGGGATACCATCTGGCCCCGTAAATGCGTTGGGATTTAGAATCATTAAAATGGCAAAGATCAAATACCAAAAGTAACCCAACATCAAAAAAACACAGATACCACCCATAACGGTGTCTAGAGTGACCTTTTGCACGCCATATATACTTTGGATCACCAAGACAATTGATAGTCCGAAAAATATCGTCCAGATAGTAGCAAGGATAAGTTGAGCAGATGTTTCGAGGGGGAGTTCCAGTCTGGAGGCCCAATAGTAAAGCAGTTTCACTCCAAACGCTGAACTGGCAATCGATATGTAGAATATGCGGAGTCGACGACTGACAACCAACGTATCTAGGGTGATCAGCACCACCGAAATCAATAGAATATCTGAAAGCAGACTCGTTCCTTGAGGAAAGAGTCCGATCGAGACGTACATCCCCACCAGCAGAAATACGAGTAGCGAATAGGGGCCTGTAAACAGTCTCAGTTGCCAGGAGGATCGTATCCTAGCGAGGAATCTAGGCAGCATCGAGCGCAGAATATAGAGACAGGAGCAGCGTACCAGTAAGGTGGACGGCAGCCTCCATCTTGCTAGACATCCACGATTGCTGCCAAAGTCTAACGCTCCAGCCAAACACAATTAATTAGCTGTCACTGCATCGGCTGCTGCGAGAATTTGCTTCTGCAGGTCAGATCGCTCTTGGGAAGGGTCTGCCGCATAATTGAGGTTTTTAAACAGACCGGTAATGCGGGTGAAGAAGTCCCTCGCCGTTGATTTGTCCTCGAAGGTGTACTCGCGGTTGACCAGATCGTAAACCATTGAAAAAGTACCTTTCTGGCGCTTCAGCGGAGCACTTGCATCCACCGAATCGAACGCATCCTGCTGCAGGTAAACCATATCTAAAAAGAGGGATTTCTGATAAGTGATAAAGTCATCCAGCGGGGTACCCTCTTCACCCGTGACCTGCATCATTTGATAAACACTGTCCCCGCGTTTGAGTAGGTCGACCATCTCGTTGACGCGATCGGTCCATCCATTCTGAAGTTCTTGCTCAAACCAGTCATTCAGTTGGGAGGTGTAACGGGACCACGAGATCAAGGGATCGACAGCAGGATAGAACCGCTTGTACGCACGGTCGTAACTCAGCCCTAAAAAAGTCTTGACGGTGCTCAAGGTGGACTGTGTGACGGGTTCCTCGAAGTTTCCACCCGCCGGGGAAACGGTGCCGATCATCGTAAAACTGCCCACGCTGCCGTCGTTCGTTTTGATGACGCCAGCCCGTTCGTAAACCCCTTTGACCGACGAATCCAGATAGGCAGGGAAGGCTTCTTCACCCGGAATTTCTTCCATCCGTCCCGAGGTTTCACGCATCGCCTGGGCCCAGCGGGAGGTGGAGTCAGCAATCATCAGCACGTCGTATCCCATCTGCCGGTAGTATTCGGCCAGCGTGATGCCGGTGTAAATGGATGCCTCGCGAGCGGCCACCGGCATGGACGAAGTGTTGCAAATAATGATGGTCCGATCCATCAGGGAAGAACCGGTTTTGGGATCGGTGAGTTTGGGAAATTCGGTAATAGTTTCCACCACCTCCCCCGCCCGCTCGCCGCAGGCCACCACAATCACGATATCGACGTCAGAAAACCGCGATATCATGTTTTGCAGAACGGTTTTTCCGGCACCGAAAGGACCGGGAATGCAGCCGGTCCCCCCTCTGGCGATGGGGAAGAAGGTATCAATAATTCGCTGAGTGGTGATCATCGGCTCTTGGGGATAGAGCCGCTGGGAATAGCGTCGATCTAACAACATTTGGGGCAGGGCCCGGCGCACAGGCCATTGCCGCATCATATTCAGCGTGCGTTCCTGCCCGTTTTGGGTACGGATGCGGGCGATCGGAGTATCGACTGTAAAGCTACCCTCCTGAATCCAGGTAACGTCCACTTCCCCAGGCTCGTCAAACGGAATCGAGATCTTGTGGGTGTAGCGGCCCTCTTGCACGGTACCGAGGGTATCTCCGGCCTTTAGCTTGGTGCCAAATTCAACAGCCGGATTAAAGGCCCATTTTTTGACCATATCCAGAGAGGGGACGTAAACCCCTCTGGGCAAAAAGGTCCCGTGCCCCACTGCCAAACCTTCGAGGGGATTTTGAAGGCCGTCGTACACCTGACCCAGCAACCCAGGCCCTAACGTAACGGAGAGCAAATTACCGGACTGTTCGACCAGATCGCCAATTCCGATCCCTCGGG
>JBFRWN010000119.1:0-33131 GCA_051439605.1 Synechococcus sp. | reverse complement strand
GCGTTTCAGGTGCCCTACACCATTCAGGATGATGCACGGCAGCACGTGTTTTGGATGCAGCGCTTTATCGATCCAGAACTGTTTCCCAGCGACCCGATCGCTGACTATTACCAGTCTGTGGCTCCGGCAGGGATTCGCACCCTCTACCGCTTCCTAGCTTGGTTGGGGGGATCTCCGATTTTGGCCAGTAAACTCATTCCCCCAGTGCTGTTTGTGCTAGATGCCGCCCTGGCCTACTGGCTGTGTTTGGCAATTATCCCCATACCTGCCGCCGCCTTTAGTGCTGCTTTGCTGTTAAGCCAAGCTTTAGCCATGAACGATGCCGTGTTTTCGGGAACGGCGAAGGGATTTACCTATGTATGCGGCCTGAGCGTGCTGCTCTGTCTGACCCGTGGGTGGCTGTGGCCGTTTCTATTGGCGATCGCTCTGCAAAGTCTGTTCTATCCCCAGCTTGTTTTAATCTTTGCGGTGATGCTGCTGCTGGGATTGGTGGAACGGTCGTCCGATGGAATCCAGTCGAGCTGGCTGGTGCTGAGAAGCCTCGGCCTGCGCTGGTGTCAGTCCCGCAAACTGCGGGTGATGTGCCTGAATGGCTTTGCCGTTGCGGTGGTGGTTATGCTGCCGTTTTTACTTTCTGAGAACGAATTCGGACCAACGGTGACGTTCGAGCAGGCGCGAGCGATGCCTGAGTTTTTTTCGGGTGGCCGGGTGCCCTTTTTCTACGATGACGATCCTCTGCGCTTTTGGTTGCACGGCCGGGGGGGGCTGCGCATCAACAGTATCTTGACCCCCGCCACCAACGTGCTGGGCTTGAGTTTGCCGCTGCTGTTGTGTTTCCCTCGCCAGTTTCCCCTCCTGAAGGGGTTAACCCCCGCCGCTCTCTGGATTCCCCGACTGGCGATCGCCTGTTTGGCTTGGTTTGTTGCGGCCCATCTTTCGCTGTTTACGCTCTATTTGCCCAGTCGATTCACCGAGCACACGTTGCGCGTGGTGATGACTCTTTGCGCGGGTATTGCAATAGCGGCGGTGGTGGATGCGGCGATGCAGGGGGCAGCGCGTGGGTGGGGGAAATCGGCGCTAGGGCGAGTGAAAGCGCTCCTCTTATTGCCGATCGCTGGTGCTTTCACGGCCCTGTTGTTGTTCTATCCCGCCTTGACTTCCGGGTTCCCCTTCCCCAGCTATAGGGTGGGTACTAACCCAGAGCTGTACAAGTTTTTTCTAGCTCAGCCCAAAGATACGGCGATCGCCAGCCTCAGCCATGAGGGCAGCTTTATTCCCACATTTGCCCGTCGTTCTGTATTGGTCGATCGCGAGTTTTCGATTCCCTATCACACGGGTTATTACCGCCAAATTCGCCAGCGAGCATCTGATTTGGTGGTTGCTCAGTACAGCCTGGCCCCCGAAGAACTACAGCAGGCGATCGCCAAATACGACATTGATTTCTGGTTGCTCGATCGCAACGCATTTAACGTAGAGATGGTGCAGGGCAATAGTTGGCTGCAGCAGTTTCAGCCAGCGGCTACAGCGGCAGCGGCCAACCTGCGATCGGGCGATCCAGTGGTGTTGGCCACACTGCGAGACAGTTGCACTGTGTTTGAATCAGGTAGCCAGATTGTCATAGATGCCAACTGCGTCACTCAACACCTATAAGTAACCGGCAGCTCTCCCCAGGGAATGGCAGTCTACGACAATTCTCAAGCGATCGCTCTGTTAATGTCTGCTCGACAGTTATCGGTCCCCCTCATGCAAATTCAGCGGCTACTTGAACGAAAATGTAAGCATTCGAGACTCTTGTTCCCTTTCCCGAGCCGGGAGAGGGAACAGGAGAGGGGGCTCTCGAATTCAGACCCTGTTAGGTTAAGTGACTATGTCTGTCCCATCTCTTGAAGCTCCCAACTTGCTGATGTTCGTTGAGGCCGCACGCTTGCTGCAGCAGGCAAGCTACCAACTGGTTGAGGAAGGAAAGGAATCGATCGACTTGCCAAGGGTGATGGATGCGGCCATCGCTAAAGCTGAAGACCGCTTGACACAACTAAACCTTGAGGATGGGGCATCTTTGCGGCAGGTCGTTCAGTCGGTATTGCAGCTGTCCGACCCTGAAGATGTGTTGGGGTTGTTGCAGAGGTTAGTGGGCACGGCTGGTGGGAATATTGAGTCTTTTTTGGCCCAGTCAGAGGCAGGTATTACGGGGGTGTTGTTGCCCCGCGAGCTGCTGTACGGCGAGGTTTTGCGCCAGTTGCAGGTGCGACTATCTCCAGCACAGCAGGAGGAAATTGCCGAAGGGGGGACCGAGGCCATCTCGAGCGAAATTCAAGCGATGGACGAACACATTTTGGCTGTTGCCATAGAGCGTGGGGTTGACATCGCTCCGCTATCGACTGCAGCCCAAAAACAATTGCAACCCTTAGAAACCACCGAGCTATTGCAGGTGCTTCAAACCTTGGTGGAGGAGACCAACAGCTACGAAGAAGCACAAGCATTAGCTCGCGAGGCTGCTCGGGCCAAAGAGTCCCTGACTCTAACCGGACCGTTGCTCTTTTCAGAAATTGCAACTCACTTGCTTGAGGATCCTGGGCGTTGTCTGAGCGCCGATCTGCGGCTCGATCTGCAAACCAATCAAGTGAAGGCTAAAAAGAAGTTGGAGGCTATGGAACGGTTAGGAAAAGTCGACCATCCTGAAGCCCAAAAGCAATTGATTCACGATTTGATTGCCAGAAGCTCTACCGAAGAATTGTTGGAAATTTTAGAAACCTGCTTTAGCCCCGATGGCAAATAGTAGTTTCCATTTCAGTCAGATCCGCAAGAACGTTGTCCAGTATAGGTTCTAGCTGGCTGAGAAGTCCAAATTGATAGGCAGTACTCTATCGCTCTATATCGACCTGACAATGCTGTCAGCGCAATTGCGGGCAGACCGACCTCTGGAGAACATGTAGAGGAGGCCTATAGACGAGTGCTATAACTGGCCTGAGTGTAACGAGGGGCAACCATGAGCTTATCTGCTGCGGAATACCGACGCAGACAGCAGGAGGAAGGGGACGGTCGGCTATTGTTCTACCTCTTGGGGTCGATAACTGCCCACGCCGCCATCTTTCTTCTCTTACTGCTGCGGTTTCAACTGTTTCCAGAGCAGCGCCCCACCGATCGGCCCATTGAATTTACAATTGTTGACCCTGCGGATGTGGAACCGCCGGACACGAATTTAATTGCCGATAATAATTCTGTTGATGCTGGCGAGGTTGACCCTCAAGAGCTTCCTTCTGCGGGTAGTCCCTCTGCCGCTGCCCCTCCCCCAGCCCCTCCAGCGCCCCCAGCTCCCCCTCAACCCCAGCCAGCCCCTCCAGTCCCTCAACAGCAGGCTGCGCCACCTCCCCCGCCACCACCAGAGCCACCCACTCCCCCCGACCCTGAAGTTCCTCCAGCTGCGCCTCCAGAACCCGACCCCATTCCCGAGCAAGCAGAAATAGCTCAAGCTCCCCCCGTTCCCGCTCCCACACCCGCCCCCACACCGACTCCGGCTCCTCCTACACCTCCCCCTACTCCACGCCCTACACCGACACCCCGACCGACACCCCGTCCAACTCCTCCTCCGATTTCCACACCAGCCCCACAAACCCGCCAATCCAGCGTCGATCAGCTGGCTGCCCTACCCACGCAACCAGCTCCCCCTGCGCCACCGGCTCCTGCGCCAATCTCTCCCCCATCCCCCACTCGTCAGTCAGCCGCCTCTCAGTTAGGCCCCCCCATTTCAGCGAACCGAAATGGTACGGGGGGAACATCCTCCTCTGGCCCCATTAACCCCAGTCGTTCGGCACCGGGCGCTCCCAGTGTGGCGGCAAGAGCTGATGTTGATTGGGGGCCCTATTTGGCCCGCCTCCAAAGGCGGGTGGAGCAAAAGTGGATTCCCGGTCAATCCAACGTGTCTCGCACTAGCGTGGTTACCTTCACGATCGCTCGAAATGGTTCGATCTCTAACGTGCGTCTAGTTCAAACCTCTGGCAACCAGCAAACTGATTCGGCTGCGGTATCCGCTATTCAGCAAGCGGGCCCGTTCGAGCCCTTGCCGACAGCCTTTACCGGTCAATCAGTGGACATTCACTTCACGTTTGACCTGAACGTGGCTAGAGGGGGAAGGATTTTTTCCCGTTAAAGATCTCCCTCTCCTACAGTGACCGTTCAATGAAAATCAGATTTTCTTCGGCTAGGGATACGTGCTATGACCCGTTTGATGGCGGAGTTTTTTGAGTAGCCGCTGGAATTCTGCAGGGGGGTCAGCTTCAGTGGCAACCATTGCTTGGGTGATAGGATGCTGGAAGGTGAGTTTCCATGCATGCAGTGCTTGCCCCTGAAGGTTAATTGGGGTTTGTTTGCTGCGGGTATAAACCGGATCTCCCACAATGGGATGTCCGATGTGGGCACTGTGGACTCGAATCTGATGGGTGCGGCCTGTCTCTAGTCGATACATCATGAGGCTGTAGTTGCCCAGGGACTCTAGTATCTGCCAGTGAGTCACGGCTCGCTTCCCTTTTTCGAGGGGAACCACCGCCATCTTTTTGCGTTCGATTGGATGGCGTCCTACAGGCGCATCTACGGTTCCCGATCGCGCCTGAGGTCGTCCGAATACAATTCCTAGATATTCTCTGCGGGCTGTCTTCGCTTGAATTTGAGCTTGTAGGTGTTGATGGGCCCGATCGTTTTTGGCGACCACTAAGGCACCGCTGGTGTCTTTATCCAGCCGATGAACGATCCCTGGGCGTTGTTCCCCATTGATTCCGGAGAGGTGCTGGCAATGCTCCAATAGGGCATTGACGAGGGTTCCCGAGGTATGGCCAGCGCTGGGATGAACCACCATGCCTTTGGCTTTATTGACCACAAGAAGTTCATCGTCTTCGTACAAAATATCCAGCGGTATCGCTTCTGGGGTGAGGTCAACTTCGAGCGGAGGAGGAACCACTAG
Source organism: Synechococcus sp. (assembly GCA_051439605.1). GTDB lineage: Bacteria > Cyanobacteriota > Cyanobacteriia > Thermostichales > PCC-7336 > PCC-7336. Next base: position 28,177 of record JBFRWN010000119.1, on the reverse strand, counting down.
GTTGATGCGATCGCCCACCTTGAGTGAGGTTTTCTTATCATTGCAAAGGGCATTATTGCGTTCGACTAAACCATGAAAAATAAGGCTTTGAATTCGGGAGCGCGACAGGTCAAGCTGTGAGGCAAGCCAGCGATCGAGACGCTGTCCACCTCCAGCTTCTGGCACGGTGAGGCGGTAGGATTCACTCTCTGTAGGCACAGGGGCATTCATCTGGAATAAGAAGGGTAACCGGGGCAAGGACTGTCCTGGGTGAACGCTAACACCATCCCCCCCATAGTCTGCAATAGGCTAGGCAGGTTCGCTCTGTGGCCCTAAGGGACGGTTACCATGGCCGAGTTGTAGGTCTTTGTAACGACTTTTGCAATCGCCGCAACCCCAGCCTCAATGTCTTCAACGGTTGCGGTGAGGCTGATGCGCAGACATTGCTGCTTGTGCTCCCATTCCTCATTTAAGCCTGGGAAGAAGGATTGTCCCGGGACAACAATGGTGCCCTCTTTCTTGATCGCTCTATACAGGTCTACATCGCTAAGGGGGGAATCTTTTAGCCACAGCCAGGCAAAGATAGCCCCTTCTCCCACATGCAGATACCAAGGGATATCATCGGGCATTTCGCGACCGAAGGCCGCTTCCAAACATGCCTGTTTGTGGCGATAGTGTGGCTGAATGACAGTTTTTGAAAACTTGGCCAGTTGCCCGGATGCGATTGCCTTTGCCGCGATGGCCTGTCCAAACCGAGACGAGTGAATGGCGGCATTGGCTTGAAAGGCCTGTAACGGTGCCAATAGCTCTGGCTCGGCGATCGCCACCCCCACTCGTTCCCCCGGCAAGCCTGCTTTCGACAGGCTCATACAGTGGATGATGTTAGGAGCCCAGACCAAGTCCATCTCTCGATAGACCAAGTTCGGGAATGGGGGGGCATAGGCAGAGTCAATCAGTAGAGGCACGTTGCGGTCTGCGGCACTCGTTGCGATTTGGTTGACATCCTCGACAGCCATCACATTGCCGCTGGGGTTACAGGGGCGAGAGAACAGAACGGCACCAATACCGTCGTCGATTGTCAAGTGGTTCAGATCGGGAATGTATTTAAATCGATGGTCACCCAAATAGCGAATCGAGGGGCGTAGTGCCTTGAGAGCTGTAGGGTCAAGGCTGGTACCGTTGTAGCCGGTATAGTCGGGACTGAGGGGCAGCAAGATCGATTGCATTTGGCCCCTGCTGTTGAGACCGCCAAAACTGTTGACAGCGTAAAAATAAAGGGATTGACTACCTGGTGTGACAAGAATGTGGCGAGGCGTAACCTTCCAGCCGTATTCCCGTTGAAAGTAATCTGCCACCACTTCAATAAAGGGCTCGTATCCTTGACTCGATCCGTATCGGCAAAGAGTTTCACCAAACGAGTCTGCAGCCAAGAATTCAGCAGTGTAGTTCTGCCACATCTGTTCGATTTCCGGCAGGATCACTGGATTTCCAGCGCTGAGATTTATCCAGCGGACGTTGGTGTCAGCGAGGGTTTCGATAATGTCCTTCATGATGGCGCGGACCCCCGTCAACTGCGACATCCGATCGCCAAGCTTACTGAGACGGGGAATCACGGCCATAACCCTCTGATTGCTTTGATTTCTTTGAGTTGATGCAGCTTATTAGTTTTGTCTGGGTCTGCAATCGGTACTGTATCCATACCTTAGCTGATGCAATGGCTGGGGGCCGCTGAGTGATTCGATCTGTGATTGTATTCGTGACCAAGGATCTCCAGAGAGGGTAAAAGTCTCACCCCCCTTGTTAAACCGTATGACTGATGCACTCATTAATGCTGCTGAATTGGATGGGATCGAGCTCAGTAAAACTGCATAATTCAGTAATATGGGCTACCGTTTAGTGTGCTTTGGGCATGTTTACTACAGTTGTAAGGAACTACTGCTCGACCTAGCGGTTTGACAACCTTTGCACCGGTCTCGATAGTCTGATTAGTCTGAAAGATTGTCACATTTGCTGCGAGAGATTCTCTACTGCAGCTCCCTTGTGGGGTATTGCCGCCAGAAAATTTCCTTCATTAGCCAATTTCTACTCATTACCTGTAGCCTATGAGACCGCTGGGTTTTTTCTCTCGAACGGTTGTTCTGCTTGCATCAGTATTTAGCGCCTCAATGGCCTCCTCTCTCGTATTTCCCAGCTTTGCCAATCCTTCTGAGGATGCTAAAGCCCTTGTTGAAGATGTTGTGCGTTTGGTCGATGACCAGTATCTGAACCAATCTCAACTCTCTTCTAAATGGTCCCAGTGGCGTCAAACGCTGCTTACCAAGACCTATTCGGATGAAGGTAAGGCCAGGGCTGACATTGCTCTAGCTTTAAGGTCGATCGGTGACCCCTACACCTATTTCATTTCCCCTTCAGAGTTCGAAGCCTTGCAGAGAGGGGCTAACGGAGGGGTTGCAGATGTGGGAGTAAGACTAGTTTTTGACCAGCTTAACCGTCCTGCGATCGCTAGCCCCCCTGTTCTAAACTCCCCTGCATTTTTTGCTGGAGTTCAGAAAGGGGATGTGATCTTAGCAGTAGATGGCCATTCCACCGAGGCTCGCCCTCTCAGTGAAATCATCCGAAAAATCCAAGGACAAGAGAACAGCACGGTTACCTTAACCTTATTGCGCTCGAACAACACTCTAACTAATAGCTCCCTTCTAGACGAGCCTTTTGAGGTGGCCCTGGCCAGAACCGATCTATCCCAGCCCACCGTTAGCCACACTCTGGCAACCCACCAAGGCAGCAAGGTGGGGTACATTCGTCTTTCTCGCTTTGATAACCGCGCTATCCGCGAGATGAAAAACGCGATCGAGTCTCTGGAAAAGCGTTCTGTGGATGGCTACGTTCTCGATTTGAGATCGAACGCCGGCGGACGGTTGGATGCGAGCACTGCCATTGCAGAGATGTTTCTGGATGGAGACACGATTGTCACGATTGAGGAGCGCGATCGCACTCGTCAAGTTGTGGATAAGCGTCCTCCCTTGACCGATAAACCCATAGCCATTTTGGTCAACGGAGGCTCCGCCAGTTCTAGTGAAGTGTTGACAGCTGCTCTACAAGACGCCCAGCGAGCTACGGTGGTCGGTACGCAAACCTTTGGCAAGGGGGTGATTCAGATGATTTACATGCTGTCAGATGAGTCCTGTTTAGCCATCACGACTGCTGAATATCGCACCCCTGCGGGGTACGACTTGCACCAACGGGGATTAGCTCCAGATATCTATGTCGAGATGACTGAGCACGATCGAACCCGGCTAGCCAACGTCTCCCATCCCTCAATCTCCACACTCGATCCCCAATACAGAGCCGCCTTGGATTCGTTGTTTGGCGAAATCTCTGTTGGCGATCCCCATCGCGATGTCGGGGAACTAGCAATGTCTGTCCCATACAGGTTTGAGAATTAGGCGCCTAAGATATTGCATCCATCAAGGCTCCTGGCTTAGGAGATTTGCAATGGCTGCAAGTTTGTCTGTGTATCTATACAAACAAGCAAACCCTGCTTTACTTTCTCAAAAAACCGAAAATAATACTCGACACCTCACCCTCTGACGTGATTAATTTTACGGATGAAACGGCCTCTAACGATGTAGTCTGTTATTGTCAACTTTCTTCACGAATTATTTACCAGGAGGGCCATAATGAGCGCTGAGTCTATAGAGACGATCGCAGCCCATGGCGGCACGCTGATAAACCGCATTGCAACTGATGTCCAGCGAGCCGAAATTCTGGCCAAAGCAGATTCCTTGCCCAGGGTAACGATCGATGCCCGCGCCCAATCCGACTTGGAGATGATCGCGATTGGGGGATTCAGCCCTCTTGCCGGCTTTATGGGTGAAGCGGACTATTCTTCCGTTGTGACCGATATGCGTCTAAGCAACGGTCTTGTTTGGGCTGTTCCCGTAGTTCTCCCCGTGACAGAAGAAGTTGCAGAGTCCCTAAACATCGGTCAAATCATTGGCCTTGAAAGCGCCGATGGCCGTCTATTGGGCACGATGGAGCTGACAGAAAAATTCACCCCCGATAAAGAAAAAGAGGCCTTGCATGTCTATCGCACCACTGAAGACAAGCACCCGGGTGTAAAGGTGATTTACGAACAGGGCAATGTCAACCTGGCTGGTCCTGTTACCCTGCTCGAACGGGATGAGCACCCCTTGTTCCCTACTTATCAAATTGACCCTGCTGCCTCTCGCGCTTTGTTTGTCGAGAAGGGTTGGAAGACCGTCGTTGGTTTCCAAACCCGCAACCCCATCCACCGCGCCCACGAGTACATTCAAAAGTGCGCATTGGAAGTGGTTGATGGTTTGTTCCTGCATCCTCTGGTGGGGGCAACCAAGAGCGATGATATTCCTGCCGATGTCCGCATGCAGTGCTACGAGATCATGATGGAGCATTACTTCCCTCAGGATCGCGTTACTCTGGCAATCAATCCTTCTGCTATGCGCTACGCGGGTCCCCGCGAAGCCATCTTCCACGCATTGATTCGTAAGAACTACGGTTGCACTCACTTCATTGTGGGTCGCGATCATGCGGGTGTTGGCGACTACTACGGTACCTACGATGCTCAGCACATTTTTGATGAGTTCGAGCCTGGTGAACTGGGGATTACCCCTCTGAAGTTCGAGCATGCGTTCTTCTGCAAAAAGACTGGAACTATGGCGACCAGCAAAACCAGCCCAGCTGGTCCCGAAGATCGTGTCCACCTGTCTGGAACGAAGGTGAGAGCAATGCTGCGTGAAGGCAAGACTCCTCCCCCTGAGTTCTCGCGTCCCGAAGTTGCTAAGCTGCTGGCTGAAGTGATGTCTGCTCGCGTTCCGCAACCTATCTAACTAGTCATGCTGATGCTTTTCGAGCTCGATACGCGATCGGCTACTAGTTGATCGTTTCAATCAAAGGGCTGCCTGTTTTTCAGGCAGTCCTTTTTGGTGAGACAACTATATCTACAGGTGGTTTGGATAGAAGGGCGCTCTTGATGCGGGTATGTCAGGGCAGACTGCGGGGACTCGTCCAACTCGGCACTTGGGTGAGTAGAGCTAGGGCTGACATATTTCAACTATGCCGCGATCTCCATCCACACGCACTCTCTGGCCATCGCGAAGCCGAGCCATGGCCTGCTGCACGTTCATTACTGCAGGAATCTTGTACTCGCGAGCCACAATAGCCCCATGGGAAAGCTGACCTCCAACCTCAGCCACAATGGCGGCAGCGTTGACCAACAAGGGAGCCCAGCCTGCATCCGTGTAGGGAACTACAACAATAGATCCAGGCTCTATTCCGGCAAATTCAAATGTCCGACAAATTTTCACCACCCCCTCGACGCACCCTCCGCTAGCTGGGATGCCGTACATTTCAGCCATCCCCCGTTTATCCACCTCGCGGTGAACGGGGGGTGGCAGCCGATCGCCGTATACCACTAACGGAATCTCTCGACTGCGATCGCGCTCTAGCTGCGATTTACGCCGCTCAACCAACGTTCTCAAGTGAATGCTGCCTAAGCTCCCAGCAACCCAATCCTGCACGTCCGCCAATTCCAGCAGAAAAATGTCCCCTGGCCTTTCAAACTCGCCAGCCGCGATTCCTCGTCGCTCCAGTTCTACAAATGTCCAGCGCAGATGGGCCAGGAGTTTGGCATAGATTTCATCCACCTTGGCCTGCAGTTCGGCCCGTTCACGACACTGACGCAATCGCCACTTCTGCAGCAGCTGAGTAGGGTGTTGGAGATTGGGCTGGTCAACTGACTGCATCGCCAGACTACAAAGCAGAGATCGCAGTTTGTCGGGGGACTCCTTCCAGGTGGGAACGGCAATATCGGTGCCGACTTCACTCAAATAGCCGAAGCGGTCGAGCCAGCACTCGAATTGCGTCGATATTTCCCGATCGCGTACGAGGGTTTCTAACAGTAAGGTCTTTAATTCACTGCTAGAGGGATCTAGGCTGTTGGTCTCCGGAACCAACTTCCTTAGCTGCGCCGCCAACTGCGTTAGTTCCCGCAGAGACGCCAGTTCCGGGGTTGGGATATCGCTTAACCAGCGATCCGGCACTTTAAACAGCGATCGGCGAATCGCCAACCCAATTGGACCCACAATGTTGTAATACGTGGCCGGTACCAGCCAATTGCAGATGCGATCGATGCGAGCCAAGAGCTCAGTCGGGTTGAGGGACTCTAGCGCAACAGATTCTAATTGAGCGATCGCCGGTTCAAAGCAGTCGACCCGATCGCGATGAAAGTCTTGAGGAAGTTGTCCCTCTTTCCCCAATAAACGCAGTAATCCTGGAATATTTCTGAGGGTGCTTTGGAGAGGAGGCTTACCCATCTTCTGCCCCCGCAACAAAAATTCCAGCCCCTGTTCGGGCAAGCCCATACGGCGAAAAATTGTGCCCAGCAAGGTTGCGTTGAAATAAGCATGCGAGCCCAGCAATGTCGCGGTTTGGCTAAAGTCCAAATCCTCTGCCCCCTGCCCCAAAACCAGCGAGAACAGCTTCCCCCACACCCCACAGGTCAGTGGCTGATTGATCGACCATGTCAGTGGATGGATGACCCCCGGAATCACTTCTGCGGCGATGGTTCTTGTCCAAATGGGCTGCAATGTGGAGATGGGGCGAGATTGTACGATCCACAGGCGATCGCCATCCCAAATCCATTCCACATCTTGGGGCACCCCTTCAAAGCAGTCCTCAATTTTTAGCACCGACTGGACGAGCTCCTTCAAGACCTCGGCTGGGAGTAGCGTCCCCTTGACCTGCTCCGACTGTTCGTCGCGTTCCTCTCGGGATAGCTCTAAATGCTCCGGAGTCTGGGTTCCCCCAACCACCGCCTCTGCCCCCCCCGGGAGCGCCTCCACAACAATGCAATCGGCTCCGTTCAACGGGTGTCGGCTAAAAGCCACCCCAGCAACTTTCCCAGTCACATATCGCTGGATGAGAACGGACATACCTGTCTCGCCTAGGCCTCTGCTCTGACGATAGGCAATCGCGCCGCCATCGCCGTAAGATGCTCGACAAACTTCAATTGCAGCCAATAATTCGGCAGCTGACGTCACGGGACCAACCGTTCGATACTGTCCTGCTGCCGAGCTTTGCTCGCTGTCTTCCTCAATGGCTGACGAGCGCACCAGCAAAGGGTGATTCGTACTGGGTTGAACCTGCTGGGCGATGCTGATATCGATCTTTTGTTCCTTCAGCACTCCCCAACCCTTTGGAACGTTTAACCCCAGTCTTCGCAGTTGTGCAAGTCGAGCAGCCTTTGCTCCATATTGGGCAGGGTTCAGCTGGCGATCGAGCGAAACCAAAGCCATTACATCATCCTTTTGACGCAAATCGATCCACACCAACAATCCCACTAACCCCAGAGCCGCCCAGATTTCTGCAGGAGTTTTTTCCAAAACGGCCAACCACAAGGCTCCGCTGGCACAGCCCATGCGAGCGGCCCATCGTCTGACGTCAGATCTGTGTATTTCACTGAGTCCGATTGCCCGTTCTCCAATCGCCCATCTGCCAATCCACAACAGGGTCAAACCCGTTACAGCAGATAGCAAAGCCGTCATTGGCGAATACACCAGTACCCCCCAAGTGGCATTGGTGACTCCTCCTCCTTTAGCGATCGCGTAGCGAGCCACCACCAGCGATATCAGCACTCCAATCTGCACCGCAGGCCAATTGGGCAGCAGCCATGCTGCCAACAAAACCGGCATGATGCCGCGCAAAATTTCTGCTAGCACAACGACAACACCGACCTGGGTTCCCACCTGTTTGAACGTTGCGGAAACACTGATGTTCCCAGTTCCTAACTGCTGCAAATCTACCTTTGCCATCCTGCGGACAATCCAACGAGGCAAAGGCAAGCCCCCCAAGCCAAATGCTAAGACGAGCAAAGCAATAACAACGAGCCAATGGTGAACGGGGGGTGGGTTAAGAGAGGATGCAGTGGAGACGTTGATGGGCAACATGGAGCATCTGAGAATTGATTGGCATACTATCAATAGGCCCCATGTGGATAGGCCTGATGCCGGTAGACCAATTGTGGTGCCAAGCTTCCGATTAAGCCAGCCATGCGATACTGGCAAAAAGTAAAGATATCCTAATTAGGACTGACAAAATTATGATGTTTGGCGATATTCCGGCAGCCCCTATTATTCTTGGAGTCGTAGGCTTTATTGCTGCAGTCACGCTGGGGTCGATGGCTTGGTACAACTCCAAGCGTCCTGCGGGGTGGGAAAACGCAGAGCGCCCTGATTACATTCCCAAGCTGGGTGATGACGAATAGTTCTGGTTTCGGATTTCGCGATCGTTTCTCGAGTCGATAGATTAGTGCCGTTCCAATCAGCTTAATAGACTAGGCCACCGGTTTCTTTGTTCTCGAAGAAGCACACAGTTTCACGGCCTTAGAAAATGAGTCTTCAACTTACAGTAGACTAGGAAGGCTGTATAGCAAACTCGACTGAAGAATGCACAATCCATCTCTGCAAGAGCAACCTCTCAGCATGCGAGCCCCAACGGTGCCTTCGAAAGACACCATGTCCATCCTGGATTGGCTGCGTTCTGAGGGACGGTTGATCGAAAACAGCAATTTGGTGACTGAAGAGCGCCCCGAAGAGGAAGATATTAGTGTCTTGTTGGGTGAGGAAGATAAGTACGAAGACGAAGAGTAGTTCTTAACTGTTTGTCATTGCCTTTATTCCGAGCTGACGAGCAGCTCATTACAGAGTGGCCTCCGGCGGATCTGCTGGAGGCTTTCGTGTGGATAGAACGGTAATTGACTTTGTGCGTTCTCTATTCAGCTTCTAGCCCTGAAAGGTTAGCCAACACTATTGGCTGGAAAAGCAAAATTGTAACTGACACAGAAGAATGCTCAACATCGCATCCCACAAGCCCTGGATTTCATGTCAAAATGTTTAAAGTCCAGTATTCCGACCGGAATAGGCGGGTTTATGATTTTACACCTCTCTTCCGAGCAGCAAGCTGCGATTCGAGAGCACGGCGAACGTGCTTTCCCGCAGGAATGCTGTGGCCTCCTTTTGGGGGAGATAGAGGTGCGAGATGGGGAGGAACATAAGCTGGTTAAAGGGCTGTGGTCGGTGGATAACACTTGGGATTCTGCAAAAAACCCTGTGGATGATGGGGAGTCTATCAATCGCCGCTTTCTGATCGAGCCTGCTGATTTTAAGCGGGGATACGATGCTGCCCGAGAACAGGGGCTGGGGGTGATTGGCACCTACCACTCTCACCCAAACCATCCGGCAATTCCTTCAGAGTTCGATCGCCAGCACGCCTTCCCTTGGGGATATTCTTGCGTCATTGTTAGCGTGATGGACAAAGCAGCCGCGGACCTGCGTAGCTGGGTGCTGGATGAGGGCGATCGGTGTGTGGAGCAGACCATCGAAACTGGCGATCCTGTGACGGCCTAACCGTCAAGATGGCCTCCAGATTTTCACCTGCATCGGTTTAATCTCTGTTTCTGGAGCCAAAACTGTTTACTCTTAAAGAGTTCGGCAAACGTTTACACAATTATCTCTTGCGATCGACTGATTCCTATCATGGCTGTAAAAGTTCTGATTCCAACCCCGCTACGGGCCTACACTGGCAACCAAGACAGTGTGGACCTCGACGGCAATACCGTTGGAGAAATTCTCGATAACCTCACCAACACCTATTCCGACCTCAAGCGCCATCTTTACAACGAGAACGGCGAACTGCGGAACTTCGTGAACGTGTATCTGGGGGATGAGGACATCCGACACCTAGAGCAGGGTAAAGCAACCCCTGTGACTGGTGATGAAACCATCAGTATCGTTCCTTCTATCGCTGGAGGCTGCTAACTCATGTTGAACGACACATCTCAAGTGGAGCTGTCTCGGGATGAAATGGAGCGCTTTTCGCGCCACCTAATCCTGCCCGAGGTTGGCTTAGAAGGCCAAAAGAAATTGAAAGCTGCCAGTGTGCTCTGCATTGGTAGCGGCGGTTTAGGGTCCCCCCTACTCCTCTACTTGGCGGCAGCCGGTATTGGTCGGCTGGGCTTGGTAGATTTTGACGTTGTTGATTCCTCTAACCTGCAGCGCCAAATCATCCACGGTACCTCTTGGGTGGGCAAGCCTAAAATCCAGTCGGCCAAAGATCGCATTTTGGAGATTAACCCCTACTGCCAGGTGGATCTCTACGAAACCCGGCTAGAAGCCAGTAACGCGCTAGACATCTTTGCTGACTACGACATTGTGGTGGACGGCACAGACAATTTCCCCACCCGGTATCTGGTGAATGACGCTTGCGTTTTAACTGGCAAGCCTAACGTTTACGGCTCCATCTTCCGCTTTGAAGGGCAAGCGACTGTCTTCAACTACGAGGGGGGGCCCAACTATCGCGATCTGTATCCCGAGCCCCCGCCCCCTGGATTGGTTCCATCCTGCGCAGAAGGTGGCGTCTTAGGTATCCTGCCAGGCTTGATTGGTGTCATTCAGGCTACTGAAACCGTCAAGATTATCTTGGGTGAAGGGTCTACCCTTAGCGGGCGTTTGCTGCTGTACGATTCCTTAAACATGAGGTTCCGTGAGCTGAAACTGCGCAAGAATCCAGCGACGCCTCCGATTACCGAGCTGATTGACTACGAACAGTTCTGCGGGATTCCTCAAGCTGCAGCAGCAGAAGCTGAGGGCAGTGACGAGATTCCCGAACTGGATGTGGCTGCTCTCAAAGAGCGCATGGATGCGGGTAAGGACTTTGTCCTGATTGATGTGCGGAATCCTCACGAATATGACATTTGTTACATCGAAGGGGCAGAGCTGATCCCTTTACCCGAAATCGAGAGCGGTGAAGGGGTCGAACGCGTCCGCGAACTGAGTGTTGGTTACGAGCTAATCGTGCATTGCAAAAGCGGCATGCGATCGATGAAAGCTCTCAAGGCTCTACAGGAAGCTGGAATCAAGGGTAAGAACTTGAAGGGAGGGATTCTTGCGTGGGGGGACGCATACGACCCTACTATCCCCAGGTACTAACGTTGGGTTCTAAGCCTGTTAGTACGGAGGCATTTCTGTACTCTAGTTAGTTCGGTACCCTACCTCAAAGCTCCAGCCTTTCCCATTGTTAGGATGCTGGGGCTTTTGCCTGTATAGATCAGATAAGTCTCTAAGAAGGTGCAGCGGTCGGATAGCATCTAGAAGGCATTTGCGGCTGTTGCATGGCAATTATTTCAGTTGAGTCACTGAGCAAGTCTTACCCTGTAGCGGTGAAAGAACCTGGTTTGGCAGGGACGCTGCGACATTTTTTTCGACGGACCTATCGACGGGTAGATGCGGTTCAGTCAGTGTCTTTTCAACTGAACTCGGGGGAAGTTGTCGGTTTTTTAGGGCCGAACGGGGCTGGGAAAACGACGACTCTGAAGATGTTAACCGGGTTAATTCATCCCACGTCTGGACAAGTGCGTGTTGTGGGGTGCGAGCCGTTTCGGCGCCAGCGACGGTTTTTGGAAAAAATTACGTTGGTGATGGGTCAGAAGCAGCAATTGATTTGGGATTTACCTGCTCTTGACTCCCTCAAAATCAATGCGGCTGTGTATGGAATTGCCGATCGCGAGGCCGATCGCCGCATTGAAGAATTGTCTGAAATGTTGGGCTTGCAAACCAAGCTCAAGCAGCCCGTGCGCAAGCTCTCGTTAGGAGAGCGAATGAAGGCGGAGTTGTTGGCCGCTCTCTTGCATCGACCTCAGGTGTTGTTCCTGGATGAACCCACATTGGGGTTGGATGTTAATGCTCAGGGGGCGGTGCGGGACTTTTTGAAGGAGTACAACCAGCGTTATGACGCGACAGTACTGCTGACAAGCCATTACATGGCAGACATCACCGCTTTATGCCAGCGGGTACTGCTGATCTTTGAGGGGAGTCTGATTTACGATGGCAGCCTTGACGGGTTGCTGGAGCAATTTGCTCCCTACCGAGAAGTCAAAGTGGAATTAGCTCGTGGCTACCCTAGAACCGTCCTGGAAAGATTTGGTGAATTGCAGGAACTGGAGGGGCGTTCGGCCCGGTTTTTTCTGCAACGAGAACGGTTAACGGGGACAGTGGCCCAGTTGCTGTCGGACCTGGAGGTGGCGGATTTGACGGTCACCGATCCACCGATTGAAGAAGTGATTGGTCGGGTATTTAAGTCGGGAACTGTCTCACAGGCCCAAACAAAGACTGGGGGCTTGCCGTTGGATAGCCTGCAAAGAAAGGGGGCATCGTGAGACAGGGATTGAGAAAGGCCCGCGTGTTACTGACGGTCTATTACGCCTACATGCTGGAATACCGAGCAGAGCTGGTGTTTTGGCTGTTGTCGGGGACGTTGCCCTTCATTGTGATGGGGATATGGATGGAGGCGGCACGGAAGGGGGCGTTTAGTCTTTCCGCGGTGGAGTTTGCTCGGTATTTTTTGGCTGTGTTTTTGGTGCGGCAACTGAGCGTAGTGTGGGTGATTTGGGATTTCGAACGGGAGGTTTTGGAAGGGACACTCTCTCCCCGCTTGCTGCAGCCCATCGATCCGGTGTGGAGACATTTTGCTGGACATGCTGCCGAGCGAATTGCCCGTACACCGTTTATTGCAGTTGCGATCGCCATTTTCTTCTGCTTGTATTCCCAAGCATTCTGGGTGCCGTCTTTGTCACAGCTTGTGGTGTTTGCGATCGCGGCTGGGGCAGCGTTTGCGATGCGATTTTTGATTCAGTACACGATGGCACTGTCTGCGTTTTGGATCGAACGAGCGAGCGCGTTATTTAACTTGTGGTTTTTGTTTTACATTTTCTTGTCAGGGATGATTGCTCCGTTGGAGGTCTTTCCAGAGGCGGTGCGGCAGGTGGTGCTATGGACTCCGCTCCCCTACTTGGTGGATGTTCCGGCCAATATTCTTCTGGGGCGTCCTGTGAATGGATGGCAGGCGTTTGCCGTGTATTCAATCTGGGGTACAACACTGTGGGCAATCAATCGACGGCTGTGGCGGCTGGGGCTAAAACATTATTCGGCGATGGGGGCTTAGACCTGTGCGCTCTGGACAATCTGGCATCGGACGACATGCCAAGGTATTGGGTTTATTTTGGGGGGCGGCGCTTGCTGCTGAAATGGAATATCGGGCGAACTTTATCGTGGCGAGTCTCAGCAGCCTTGGGAACATTGCGGGGAGTATATTTAGCCTGTTTTTGTTCTACCGCACTGGCTATAGCTTCCAGGATTGGAGTTGGGAAGAGGCACTGGTAGTGCTGGGGATCTTCACTATTTTGCAGGGATTTGCGAATACGTTTTTGGTCCCTAACCTGAATAAAATCGTGCGTCACGTTCAGAACGGTACGTTGGACTTTATTTTGCTCAAGCCCATCAGCAGCCAGTTTCAGCTGTCCTTCCGCACCCTTTCCCCTTGGGGGATGCCAGATTTGTTCTTTGGGCTCGGGATTGTTTTATTTGCGGGCGATCGCCTGCAGGTGCCTGTCTCGGTTTATGCGGTTGGACTATTCCCCCTCGCCTTCGGCATCGCAAGCCTCTACAGCCTGTGGTTTGTGTTGGGAGCCACCAGCGTTTGGTTCGTGAAAATCTACAACGTGACAGAGGTATTGCGGGGGTTGCTGGAGGCCGGACGCTATCCTGTAGTGGCCTATCCCGCTATCTACCGAGTGTTTTTCACGTTTGTGATCCCTGTTGCTTTTCTGACGACAATTCCAGCGGAAGCGATTGTGGGCCGCACTGAGGTGGGGTGGACCGTGGGGTCGGCTATTCTGGCCATGGTCTTGCTGGCGATCGCCAATCGATTTTGGCGGTTTGCCCTGCGATTCTACACCAGTGCATCGAGTTAGTAAGGACTCCATGAAAGTATTGCTCGTGCATGGATTGGGAAGGACGCCATTATCGATGGCACCGCTGATTCAACCGCTGAAGCAATCGGGCCACGAACCTGAGTTGTTTGGATATGCAGCGTTTGCAGAATCCTACGAACGCATTGTGGAGCGCTTGCACCGCCGTTTCCTCGACTTCGCTCGGCAGGGAGACTACGGGGTGGTGGCTCATTCTTTGGGGGGGCTGTTGACGAGATCGGCGGTGGGTCTGGGGGGATTCCAGACACCGAAGCAAGTCATTATGTTGGGAACTCCGAATCAATCCCCCCGGATGGCGCGGCTGGCCTGGAAATGGTTACCACCGTTTCAATGGTTCGCTGGCAGTTGTGGCAGAAACTTAGCGAATGAAGACTGGTACGAAACGTTACCCCCACCCAATTTTCCCTTGATCGCGATCGCCGGCACGCGTGGATGGAAGGGGCGTTGGAGTCCGTTTGGGGGGCAGGTGAACGATGGATTGGTAGCGCTAGATGAAGTGGCGCTGGATGAGATGGCGAGTGAATCTGGCGATCTGCCCATTCAAGTGCCTTCCTTTCACACATTTATGATGCTCCATCCACACGTCCAAACAGCGATCGTGGACAGTCTGAATCAAGCTTGAGCCCCTGCATCGGAGATCGATCCCCCTCTGGCTGATGAGAATAGTGTCTTGGGTGACCTTTGGGAGGGGATTTAAATTCCCTTAATTATCGCTTAAACTCTGTGCCTGCCCTGTAAAAAAGTGCTATGACGGGGGGTGTGCTTACACTGTGGAAAGGTGTGCCTCTAATCACTGGTGAAGGAATCAACAGCATATGGAAACGATCGTAAACACATTTCAAGCTGGCGGAGTGGTCATGTACCCGCTGGTCCTGTTTTCAATCATTGCGATCGCGTTAATGCTGGAGCGCTGGATTTTTTGGTGGAAATTAGGGCATCGCCAGCCTCGGGTGGTGCGCGAAGTGATGACTCTGTATCGTCGCAACCCGCGGGCAGCGCTATTTAAGCTAGAGCAAAATGCCGATTTGCCGATTGCAAGAATTTTCCTGGCTGGGGTTGAAATTGATCGCGCCACCCCCGATGAATTTCGTTTGGCACTAGAGGCTGCAGTGGCGGCGGAGATGCCCCTTCTGAAGCGGTTTACCACTATCTTCGATACGATTGTCACCCTTGCTCCATTCTTGGGTCTCTTAGGTACTGTGCTAGGTCTGATTCGCATTCTGTCCTCGATCGATCTGGGAGATATCGGCGGCACGAGTACCATTGGGGTAGGTAACGGTATTGCAGAGGCGCTCACCTCAACCGCAACAGGTCTGGTAGTGGCGATTTTGACCCTGCTGATCTCGAATGTGTTTCGTTCCTTGTACGTGCGGGAAATGTCCCAAATTCAAGATTTTGGGGGACAGCTAGAACTGTTGCACCGCCGCCGGTTTGAGATGGGTTTTCCAGATGAATCCCAACAGCAGCCTCCCACCCAACAGGCGCTGTATCCCCAACAACCCAACCCCTTAGCTCAGTAGCCCTATGCGTATTTACGAAGAACCGGCGCGGCGCGCTGACATCAACATCATTCCGCTGATCGACATTATTTTTTGCATTCTGGTGTTTTTCATCTTGGCCAGTTTGGTCTTAACCCGTGCGGAAGGTTTGGATGTCAATCGTCCCTCTGCCTCTGAAGCGGAAATCAAAACCCAACCAGCGGTGACGGTGAGCGTAACTGAGGATAATCAAATTGCTGTGAACAGCGAAATTGTTGCTCTTGATGGCTTAAAGTCAGCGGTAGAAGCGGTGTTGAACGAGCAGACGGAAGAGGACGAAAATCGTCTGGTGTTGCTGAATGCCGATCTGGCTTTGACCCACGGCAATGTTGTAGCAGTCATGAACGAGCTGAGCAAAGTATCCGATGTCCGGTTGGCGATCGCTGCAAAGACCAGCGAAGATTAAGCATCCACCACACCCGCTCTTATCGTTGTCACGGCACTTCGGGGCTGGGATGCTTGGATTGAGGCAATTGTGTGCCGATGGATCCCCCTAAGGTTGGACCGTTGAATTTTGCTGATTATCCCTATGCCTCGAAGCGATCGGTTGTCATGGGTCGGAGGGGGGCGGTGGCGACAGCGCAGCCTCTGGCGGCGGCGACAGGTCTACAGATTCTGGCATCCGGGGGGAATGCGGTGGATGCGGCAGTGGCGATGGCGATCGCCCTAACGGTGGTGGAACCGACGGCAAACGGACTGGGGTCGGATGCGTTTGCGCTGGTGTGGGATGGGGAATTGCAGGGGTTGAACGGGTCGGGGAAAAGCCCAGTCAATCTAGATATTGAGGATTTTGCGGAATTGGAGGTAATGCCGCTGCGGGGGTGGCCGACGGTGACGGTGCCGGGGGCGGTGTCTGCTTGGCAGGCTCTGTGGAGACGATGGGGGGCCCTGCCCTTCGAGCAATTATGCGAACCGGCGATTCGGTATGCGGAGGAAGGGTTTCCGGTTTCGCCGCAGGTGTCGCGGTTGTGGGGGGCGGAGCGGCAGGAGTATGCGGAGTTGCAGGGGCCAGAGTTTGAAGAATTTCGGCAGGTGTTTTTTGGTAACGGGCGATCGCCAAAAGCAGGAGAAGTGTGGGGCAGTCCCGGACATGCTGCAACGTTGCGGGCGATCGCGCAGTCGGAAGGGGAGAGTTTTTATCAGGGGGAGATTGCAGCGGCGATCGCGGAGTTTGCCTCTGAAACTGGCGGTACTTTGGGACTAGCGGATTTAAACAATCACGCGCCGGAATGGGTGCAGCCCATTTGTACAGATTACCGGGATTTAACGGTGTGGGAGCTTCCCCCTAACGGACAGGGGGTAACGGCGTTGATGGCGCTGAATATTTTGGAGGGGTTCGAGTTAGGTCGATATCCGCGCGATTCGGTGGAGAGTTTTCACTGTCAGATCGAAGCGATCAAACTGGCGTTTGCGGATGCCCATCGCCACGTGTCGGATCCGGCGACGATGCAGATTGATGTGGGTCAGATGCTCGATAAAGAATACGCCAGTCAGCGGCGGGGTCTGATCGGCGATCGCGCGATCGCCATGGCGGAACCGGGGTTACCGCAGGGGGGGACTGTCTATCTGGCGGCAGCGGATGGAGAGCTGATGGTGTCGATGATTCAGTCGAATTTCAAGAATTTTGGCTCGGGGATTGTGGTGCCCAGAACGGGGATTGCATTGCAGAATCGCGGCTGTGGATTTGTGCTGGATCCGCATCATCCCAATTGCGTGGCGCCGGGGAAGCGACCGTTTCACACGATTATTCCCAGTTTTTTGACGCGGGGGGGGCAGCCGTTGGGGCCGATGGGGGTGATGGGGGCACACATGCAGCCGCAGGGGCACGTGCAGATGGTCGTGAATTTAGTGGATTACGGGATGAATGTGCAGGCGGCTTTGGATGCACCTCGGTGGTGTTTTAGCGAGGGGAATCGGGTGGCGTTGGAGCAGTCGGTGCCCAGGCATGTGGCGGTGGGTTTGCAGGATCGGGGGCACGCGATCGCGGTGGAAGCAGATACACACGTATTTGGGAAGGGACAGATGATTTTTCGGGGAGAAAAAAACATCCTGATTGCGGCATCGGAGCCAAGGGCGGATGGGATGGCGATCGCTTGGTAGAAGCAAAGTTAAACGGCGATCGCTAGATGGTGTTTCGGGGGGGTGGCGATCGCTATCCAGAGAAACCGTTCACTTTGCAACCCCTTCGCTTTGCACTCAGCAAATTTGCGGCTTCAATTCAGGGGGTCATAACTAACTTGAGTTTGGCAAGAGGACCTGCTTGTTGATGACTGCTTGGGTGCCGTCAACATTGCAGGGCTACTTGGGCTTTAGGGGGGGGGCTAAGGGAATTTGAGATGCCTTCAATGAGGAACGATGGTTTTGGGATATTGGTAAACAGAGGTCAAACTGCACCCAATTCTCTGCGTTCGAGACAGAGATGCTACTTCCCAGTCGTTCGATTACCTGTTTAACTAGCGCCAAGCCCAAACCGATACCGCTGGTTTTCCAGCGATCCGCCTGTTGTACCCGATGGAACGTTTCGAACAGGTGATTCAATTCGGACTCGAGAGCCCCAACCCCGCCATCACTGCCAACACATACATCCACCCCACCTAAACCGGCTGCAGCAAAAACAACCCCACCTGTGCCAACAGCGTCAACGGAATTCCCATCCTGTAAACCGCCCGCTTGCCCACCCGTCGCCCCACAACGATCCAGCCCAACATCGACACCAAAACCGCCCCCTGAACCGCCAGAGCCATTTAGGTAAAGTGGCGATCGAGCAGCCCCATCCAATCCATCACCTCGCTGGACAACTCCCCAACGCCGAAGAGCTATTTACCGGGCGGCAAATCGGCAAGCTGCCGAACATCTGTTATTACAATTTGCGGTTTGCCTTGCGGATTGGGTGGATACAGACTGGCTTTTCCAGATACATACACGTAACCGCGTCCGCGGCCAGCATAACGAGTTTCGATTAACCGTAAAATTGTCTGTGATTCCACAGAGTCTATGTTGGGAATCCAAAGATTAAACTTTTGAAATTTTGACCCCGCGTAAATCAAGGCGCCATTGCCAGGCCATTTATCGATCCCTCCTTGCAGATCGCACAATACTGTCAACTCGTTGCCGGCTTTAGCTGCTTCAACGATGTCGTCGTAATTCAGGCGCACTGACAGTACTCCGGCTTGGCTGCCAGAGTAACGGTAGTCCTGCACCACATGCTCTCGCAGATGCCACCAAGGAATCAGCTCGGTATAGTTCCTGTTCGGTCCACCTGCGTTCGTTTCTGGGTCCCAAATGCCCTTGCCTTTTGCTTGAGCCTCTGCCTCCGCCTGAATCAATTGACGATGGTACAGTCGCGATCGCCCGTATTTGACAAAATACGGGCTCCATCCCTCGCGTACAATTCGCAAATTGGAATTTTCCTGTTCTCCAGATTTGTAGACATAGCAGATTAACCGTCCGTAGTTCCCTCGGTGTTTGCGAAGGCAAACTTGAAGGGGTTCGTTGGTGTCAAATTCAAGATCGACCCGCACGTCGCCATGAGGTATTCCGTCCTCGTTGGCTCCGAAATAGTCCTTCACCCAAGCTGATGCCAGCAGACCAGCATTGGTGACCGGTTTATTGCCACCGTGCTGGCTTTCTTCAGTGTCAAGACAAACAAACCGAATGGATTCCTGCTCATCATCCAGGAGTACCTTAATCGTGTCTCCATCCACCACTTTGATAAGTTTGAGATTGTTGATGACTGTGCCTTTCACTAGCTCTCCTCCTTGTTCAAGATCGATGAGATGAGCGAATAGAATTGGTCTATCTTTGTAGGTGCAATAGAAGTGTTAACTATCCAACCCAACGCCATCCTCAATCCAGATGGAAGCCGTGCCTCCATCGGCGAGAAAGTCCGCCCAGCCGTTGGAGTCAGTCCAAAGACCTTCGGCTTTATCACCGTAGAGATCGTAGCGATTGCGAACAACTGTAAACCCGTTATCCGTTAGCTTGATGGTGGCCAGGTGGTAGAAGCGCCTGTTGAAGCGCCCGGTATTCATGCGAATTGCTTTGACAGCTCCGTAGGCAGTGTTGATCGCTACGGCCATGGCACCTTTGGCCCCTGGGACAAAGCCCATCCGTACCCATCCAGCAATGTTTTTGTCGTCGTAGTATCGTTCTTCGCCTAGGGCAAATTGCTTCCTCAGTTTCAGCAGCAGATCCAGGTATTCTTTTCCAGGTTTCTGAGCGCGGTGCCAGAGATTGCCATCTTCAACCCAGTCGAGGGAACCGTAATAGTCCGGGAAAAAGATGCATGGATAGCCCTTGTCTCGTAGCAAGATAAAGGCGTAGGCCAGGGGCTTGAACCATTCCTCGACGTGGGAGTCATAGGCCCTGCCGTACTCGTAGTCATGGTTTTCAACGTAGGTGACAGCAAGAGCTGGTTGTTCGGCCATCAACGTCTTCTTGTTCAGATTTCTGAGGTCGTAGGTATCTCCTTGGCGACTGGCATTCCTAAATTTGAAGTACAGGGGAAAGTCAAAGAGGGTGATTTGCTGAGGAAATTGTCCTTCTTTAGTGACTCGTGTGATGTAGCTATGCAGGGGGCCAGTAGAGCCTTCGATGTATTCGGCTACGGCAAACAAGCCTTTACCGGTTTGCCAGCGTACGTGCCCCAACCACTCTCGGACGTAGTCGGCGCTGATGTGCTTGACAGCATCTAACCTGACTCCATCCAGGTCGAGTTCTTTCGCAAACCAGGTTCCCCAATACTTCATCTCTTCGCGCACATCATGCCGGCCATAATCAAAATCACAGCCGGTGAGATAGTCGTAGTTGCCTTTCTCCGTAGATACCCAGGACTCAAAACTTTTATCAGCGGGGATGTACCCTAATTCGTTATGCAGGTATCGGTAAATGTATTTGTCTTTGGGGTCATTAAAGGCATTGCCGTTCTGGCGAATCTGGGTGGTCGTATCGACGCTGTCGAAGTGTTTGGATCTCCATTGGAAGGTGGAATGCTTGCCTCCACGTTCGGGGTGATCGAACTTGGTATAGGCTTTGATTTCAATTACGCCTTGTTCGAACCCTTCTCCCCTGCGTTCGGTGTTACGGTTATCTTTTTCAACGCGAATAGCTTGCCAAAAGTTGTCTTCTTCGCCACCCATTTTGT
Source organism: Synechococcus sp. (assembly GCA_051439605.1). Taxonomy (GTDB): domain Bacteria; phylum Cyanobacteriota; class Cyanobacteriia; order Thermostichales; family PCC-7336; genus PCC-7336. The sequence goes on along the minus strand of JBFRWN010000119.1, from coordinate 7,659 downwards.
GGTTAAGAACGACATCGGCATAGACTTGGATGCGTTTTTGGGTGCCGTCACCGTGGAGCGATTTCACCGCCTCGACTAGCTCCGACTTCGTCCCATATTTAGTTCTGGCTGTAGTCTCCCCATTGGGGAAAAATTCCCCTAAATCAAAGTGATCGTAGACATCGTAGCCAACACTATTGCTGCGGTTAGAGGCAGCTTTGTGAGCAGGGGGGATCCAAATGGCATCGATGCCGGTGGATCTGAAGCGATCGGCTTCGTCTCTGAGAAATTGCCACAGGCTGCGATTACGGCTTTCGGGGAAGTCTGGTTTGAGGAACCAGTGAAAGCCTTGTAACATGACGCCGTTAATGTTGGTGGCCATATTGCACCTCTTTGGTCAAGCCATAGAAGTCTGGTTGCTGCTGGCGATCACACTCCTCGTTATCTCCCTAAGAGGGAACTATCAACTAGCCTGATATCGACCGACAATGCTCCCAAATTTTCGGCAACTCCTCGTGAGCAACCTCTGTTGGGACTGATGCCAAAACAGTTTCACTAAATTCAGGCCCCCTCCCTGTTGCTAAAAGCTGTCGTTGGAAACCAACGATACCGTCCTGAGGCCTAGGTGTTTCTGTTCCAGGCTCATAAGAGATAATTTTGACTACCCCAAATAGAGCCTTGTCTGGGCCAAGTAGTCGACTAGCATTGATTTCTTGCAGGTCATTGGGAGTCAATTGAAACTTGAAACATGTCTGACATTGCTCTTGGTCATCGTAGAATGCAGATATTACATTCAATGGTTTAGGCGTGGGATTGATGATATGGAGCGTAGTAGTAACACCAAGCCTTCTCTCATACAATCCTACAAGATAAGCGCTAAATGAACTCATTCTATTTCCTCCTTGAGATTAAGAGTTAGGTCTTAGTTGAGATGGGATCCAAAAGAGTTTTGAGAAATATGGAATCCCTTGTGATGCTTTATTTCTGTCAAAATGACAATTCTGCCGTATTACGAATGGCCATGTTTTTACGCTCTCTGAGAAGAAGGCTATAAGCGGCCTTATAACCAATTGCTTGTGGAACTGCACTTAATGCTCCAGTCAACCTTCTTATGAATCAAGGTTCTGGGAACGGCATTAGATAAATTATTGAGTTCATAATTTCAGAGATTTAGAATTGCTAGATTGGTTCAAAGTGCCAGAAAGTTTTGGTGCTCGTTTGAAGGATCTCTAGAGATCTTCAACCTTATAAAATCACACGTTTTTATAAGCTAGATTGATCCTTAAAGTCCAAATAACAATTAGATGTGCTGTAACGTATCGAGCTGTCTAACATCGGTACGTTACAGCAAGACAAACTACAACCAAGCAGGTTGACCCATGAACTTAAGGTATTCCTTAACTTCCGTAGAGGGATAACCCACTTTATTGCTCATTCGATGACTACCTGAATAGGGAGAAAACATATGCTTGTAGTCTTCTGCCAAGACCTCTTTATCGCTAAATGACCACCCCTTAGAATAATCAGAAGCATATGCTGCAGGATCGAGTGCACGAGCTCGATAATAGAGCCACGGTGCTCGTTCTTTGGAAACACTTAAGAGCTCGTGACGATCTAGTAGATAGAATAAAGTCCAATGGTGGCCGTATTCATGTGCCAACGTCTTCTCCATCTGCTCTACCGTCTTGAGATAATACGAATTGAGAACAATTACAGCTTGTACAAAGACAGTATCTGCCCCCTTACGTTTGTACTGCCCTGACCAGTAGCCTAGATAGCCTTTATTGCCGTCATTACGTACGCGAACGCTAGTAAGATATTTTAGATCTTCAGCATTAGCCATGCACTTCTCAGTGACAAAATTCTTGAGGCGCTCAAAATTTGGCTTAGAAAGAACACCTGCCTCATCAATTAAATTGACACCAATCATTTTCTTGGTTCTCCTAAATTATTACCAAGTAGTCCACATAAATCCGTAAGGGATCGTCCCAATCAACTTCGACACGGATGTTGATTCCATTAGGTCTTGGACAAACGTTGTGAAGAGTAAATCTTGCATTGCCAAGATGCTTACCATTGGGTGCTCCCTCACCAATGGAGACAAATGCCAGACTAGATCCCTTAACGCCTCTCCAATTAAGATTCAACCGATACACACCCTTCTTATCCCCCCAATCATGTCGATAAACTCGGATGCGATCGGCTATTGATGCAAGGGTCTCTGGTAGCTCACCTTGGAGAGACAGAAATTCTCCCAGAGAATGCACTTGATCTGTAGCCACCTCAGCCGTCATAGTTTGCTCTTCACTATTTCCTCCTTCTTTTCCACCAGCAGAGCCTTGAATCGGCTCAAAGTCCTCAAGCCTAGCTGGTCCCGTTGACTCAATTACCATAGAACTACCGTCTGCAAGCGGTTGTTCTGAAGTCCCAATAGGAGGGGAAATTGTGGCAATTGAGCTGAGAGCAGATTCAAGATCCGTTGTATCTTTACCAGCCTGTTGAGCTTCTTGAATAAGTTGTTCTAATACATCTCTGGTTACAGGTTGCATAGTTTCTACCTCGATTTACAACACAAATTTGTATAGCAAGCCTATTTGATTCATGAAGACTAATTTCATAGGAAAGAGATTTCAAGTGACTTGAATTTAGATCTCATTTAGGATTGCTATTTTATGAGCCTTAACTCTCCTACGTGCCTAGTAGAGATTGCTCATTTCAGACATCTCAGCCTTTAACCTTTGGTATGCAAAAGTCTAAATACTTATTGACTTATTTCATAACTCCTAATTCTCTACGACGGCTCATCGATAGCAGCAATTATCTTTATCGATAGTTATATTTAGATAATGCTCTAAGTAAATATTGGAAGCAATACGACGATCCGCGTATAGGATTATGACTTTCTCGTAACAAACCAACCTTTGAGTGTCTTAATTATTCTAGAGACACCATTACGACACCCATACGAGTTGGGATACCTAGTTTTTTCTAAATATTCTGCTGGTGTTTTCGCACCGTTATTTCAAAGCAGCTCAGCTCTCTAGTAATACTGGCGTTGCTTTTATTCCTAGTAATTCAGAACACCTCCACCTCGCGTTTGGTGAGCCCTAGCAATTCAGAACAGAAGTCGAGAAGGATGGCAGTTCTTGTTCCTCTAGCAGTAATAAATATTATTCTCTGCCTGGTTCTGGAATGGGATGGAGAATGAAGTCAGTCACTCAGCTTCATTTATTCGAAGTGTGACCTCAAAATGCTTAATTGCTGACTCCTCCGGTCCCCATTCTTGACGAAGCTTCAGACTGACTTGCGTCTCTCCCGGCGATTTTGCCTCAAAAGTAAAAATGCGTAGTCCACCTGCGCCTAAAGCAGTCTCAGATGCTCCTATATATTCCGAATCTTGTAGCTCTACAACCCGAGAATCAATCTCACTAATCTCCCACGTGTAGCCTGTCGTTGGGTTTTCTTCAAGGCGAATTAATACGATGCTCCCCTGAGGGATATCAAAACTATTTCCTCGATTATTCTTTCCAATAACTATTTCAGACATTCCAGAATTTTCTCCTAACCCTTTGTCCACACTACTACAGCCAAAGCTGATAGCATTAATCCCGATAAAGAGTAAAAATATGCATAGAGTGAGTGACAATCCTTTGAACGAAGAAGCCTTGATTGTCGGCAGGATCGTATTTCTCATTTTTTTCTGATGATATAGATGAAAAAGGAAACTAAATCACTCTGTGGTAAAAGTGCGTAGTTTCCGAACAGCGTATTGGGAGACAAACTGTAAGCCCTAGTGAATCTTCTTTCCAACGCTAAGAGATATACGATGTAACCTTGTAACCAGAACAAGTACTAAGGCTTGCTGAATGAAATGAGGCGGGAATTGGAAGAACTCTAGTTTAGAACTGGCTAACTTTAGATTTATGATTCGCGTTCATTCAGAGGCCAAACTTCCCTGTTTCTACCCATCCCATCCGGAGGAGAGTCCAAAAATCACGGGCTAGCATTCCTTTCAGGACGTAGTCGTAGGGAATCCATCCATATCCACCATCACCCCAACCTTTGCCCCAAGAGTTGCGGATCAATAGGGCTCCTGTCGTTTCTTTGTTGCACTTAGTATTTTTGATCTTGAACCCATCGTCATAGCCTACCGCCACAATAGCATGACCCCAAATAGCTCTCTCCCCTGGGCAAGGATACGGAATGCCACCCTTGACATTCGTATAATCGAATGAGGGAAAGCCATAGAACCCAAACATAGACGGGAAACCATAACAAAGCCACTTCTTCACGCTAGCAAGTGCTTCCTCAGGCTTCTTACCTACTGGATCGTGACGGAAATAGCGAAGAGCCTCAAAGTTATCTGCTAGGGCATAGATAAAGGCCGGAGGTTCATCGTCAAAGGTTCGATCTCCGCTAGGACCAGCTTCCTTCCTATCAGTGTAGGGCCAGTATTTTTCGGGTGGAACACCACAGAGTGCTAAGGCAGCCATAGTAGCTCTCACATTTGCACCGGTATCACCCACCAAACCCAATAGGTTGCGAGTAGTCTTGTAGACAAAAAGACGCGAGCCATCCAGATGCTTACCAAAGGCTCGTTTCTGGTAGTACTCAACTATACCTACACCTGCCTGGGCCGTACAGGAACCTAAGTTCCGCTGATTTTCAACTTCAATAACAGGATGGTCTGTGTACCATTTCCTGAGATCGACCTTAGGCGGGCATGAAGCAGCTGCTGATATTCCTAGTGTTGCAGCCATCTGTGGAATATCAGATTCTTCCTCTGTGAAGTCACGAAGATCTGGAAGGTCAGGTATCCATCCTGTTCCCAGTGTTTCTTGAGTCTCAAGAATTTCTACTGATTCGTAAATTCGATCAATTGGTTGCATCTTGTATTTCTCCTTTTTTTTGAAATATATCTTCCTTTTGAATTTAGGTATTCAGGCGAATATACTTCCGAACTAGCTTGCCTTTCAATAATCTAAAAGGCTGCCTTCGATCTAATACTCTTCTAAGTCAATTTTCGAATCAATACGACGATCCGCGTATAGGACTATGACGATTTTGCAACAAACTTCTCGTTGAGTAATCCCAACTTTTCTAAGGCAAACATCACCGCCCCCGTCCGCGTTTGAGCCCCCAGTTTTTTGTAAACATGCTCCAGGTGTTTTCTTACCGTTCCTTCGCAACAGCCCAGCTCTTTGGCAATGCCGGCATTACTTTTATCCCGAGCGATCCAGAACAAGACCTGCGCTTCTCGTTTGGTGAGTCCTAGCAACTCAAGAGCGTTAACTGAGAAAGAAGGCAGATCTCGTTCTTCAAGCAGTAACAGATAGCGATCTCGACTCGGATCGGGAACAAGATAAACACTTAGCTGCCACCCATCTCGCTCGATATGTAGTGGAAGACAGGGGGATGGCACCTCACAAAAAGTGAGCTGCGAAATTTGGTGTTTAAACCAGTGTTTTACGAGATCTGGCAATATGCGTGAATCTTCGGAGGCAACATACTGTTTCAAGAGGATTTCTGCACGTTTAGTGACGAACTGCACTTGCCCGTCGTGCGTCACACCGATCGCGCCTCCCCGTTCCACAGCTTGCTTGCATTGGGTTAGTACATCCTGGATTTGGCTGTCTTCTAAGTTAGCCTCTCCTTCCTGCATCAGATGGGGGCGAAGGAGGTTGATAATACAGCGATCGCACTCTGTAAAATTTTGGCGATCGCAATCCAGCAATTTCTGTTTCTCGAAAGCCATTGTTTCCTCCACTAATTAACATCAAAAGTTACAGTACAGGAACATTTGTCAAAATTGGAAACCATTCCATACTTCCATCAGTGCCGACTAGCTAATATTCGCTACATTCTCTGAGTTAATTTAGTTCAAATGATCGCTAGATTAATGTAGGTCGCTATCAACCTTCACGCATGTCACTGTGGATCGATTATAAATAATGTTAATTGCCAACATTCCCTCTTTTGTGCTGAAAATCCATAACTAGACCTCAACCGAGTGAATTTATCCCCCAATCATTTTGGATCGAACAGAATTCACTCCATCCCTCAGTCAGAACATGAATCATTATAATATCTCCTATACATGACTTATTAGTGATTTTCGCCTACATAGTTCAGAGAACGAACATCAAATAGACACTATATAGCTATTACTATAGAGACTGAATGTGAAGGGAGCATGGAGAGCCTAATTTGTTTTGTAAAGTTTTTTGGTGAGACTTTAATCAGGATTTACCCTACTATTTAATAGTAAATTATTTGACTGCCTAATCCAACACCTCAGATAATTTAGAGGTAGGGGTGAAAGAGACGCTAGCATCTCAAAATCAAGGTTTTCGCCTGCCCTCGAAATCAGAGGTTTAAGCGATTTGGGCCTATCTTCGTGATTCTAGAAAGCGACTTAAATAAGCTGTATCGTAGTCTTTTATTTGACAGTTAAATTGATTGGATAAATTATGTGAAACGAACTAAAGGTCTTTTCAGGCAGATATTTTGTAATATTTTTCAATCAATTAACTTTGCAATACAATTAGATATAGCGGTTTCGGAATCAATGAGGTACACCCAAAGTCTTGCTATACAAAAGTTGTAGATGCAGTCCTGTACCTCACTCCAATGAAAACCGCTATAGTATGGGCTTAGAAGAGAACTTTATCTAGGCGAAAAAAGCTCTTACGATCGATCTTCTATCTAATCTGTTGTGTGACATAGTAGTTTCCTATGCCGAGTGCAAGAATGTAAAAAATAATTGAGAATGTATATGAGTAGACTCAAACCTTTCTTCCTTTCACTCTAAAGAAATCAGAGCTTGAAATACTTGAAATAAATGTTGTGTAACATACTTCTGCCTTCCCTACCTGAAATCACAAAATCCTTTTCGTCAACTAGCAAAACACTATTTGATAAGCTTACATTTTGAAATTCCATTTCACTAACCAGATACTAGCATTAGGAAACCTTGCATTTGTCTCCTAATAATCAATGCTGTTATGAAAGTTTGCATTTATGTAATATAAAATACAAGCGCTTGAGTAATATTTTGCGACCGAAGTAAAGGGCTATACAACTACTGAGTTTGATGGTTTTGATTGATAATTTTAACACTTAATATTGATTGTGCGCTAAAGCAATTTGGGTTGATTTAATAAAGTAGATTTGTTAGGCAACAAAATATCAAAAAGTCAGGCAACTATTATGGCTTTAGGGAGCGATCGCATGCTTGTAAAGTTGATTTCTTCATGTACACTCCACCTGCTACTTTCTTATGGTGATCGCGTTTTGCCTCTTAAAAAGAGATTACGCTGGGAACGATGGCATGCTGTTTCTGCTCTCTTGGGGAAGATGGGCGATTGCGTCTTTCACACCTCCCCGTGAACCCATTTTTCAACCATTTACGCTTGTGCATTCACATTCGGCCTAGAAGCAGGTGCGACGAGTTCCGACCATAACCGCGATCGCCACCTGAACGATCGTGCTGGCGATAACAGCGGTAAGTTCTGGCACAGTCGCACCCAGAAATAATGCGGTTGCTAGTAACAGGGCACCGCTACCTGCACCTGCGATAAAGGTTCTCAGCAAACGGCAAAACTGTGAGAGGTCCCAAGCAGCTTGACAATTGCTATGAATCTCCTACCGTCAAACGAGGCTAAACCTGCCATTTCCCGT
>JBFRWN010000118.1:0-23665 GCA_051439605.1 Synechococcus sp. | reverse complement strand
TCACTTCTAAAGTTTGCAGCGTTTTCCGCAATTCCTGGTTGCTTTCTTCCAGCGTTCTTTGGCTTTTCGCAAGAGACGCCGTTCGTTCCGCTACTTTGTTCTCCAATACTTGGTTGGCCTGTTCGATTGCTTTTTCGGCCTGCTTGCGCACGCTAATATTGCGCACGATGATCAACACTTCATCGTCCCCCAACACAACAATGCGAACCTCTTCATCTCGGGGTTGGCCATTCAGGACGATTTGATGCTCGTAGATTTGCAGCTGACCTGTTTTCAGCGCTTGCTCGATGTAGTTCATGCGGGTTTCGGCCAGAGCAGAAGGTAACGATTCCCGAACGGTGTTCCCAGAACTTAATTGTTTTAATCCAGCATCGACCGGAGAGCGATCGTTGCCGAAAATATCTAAATAGGTGCCATCCCCTTTGGCCCGAATAATCAAATCGGGAATGGTTTCAATAATCGCCCGATTGGTCGCTTCACTCTGATGCAGGGCATTAAAAGATTCCTTTAGTTGCTGTGCCATCCTGTTAAACGAGTTTGCCAGGGTATCAATTTCAAGAATTGGGCTAGACCCAACCGGCTGGTTTAGATCGTCCTGGGGAAGTTGGTCAGAGGCCCGTGAAACCCTTAAAATCGGACGCGTTACCAAACGGGAGGTGAGAGCACCGAGGGCGATCGCCACTCCCAATGCCCCCAAACATAGCATCGCCGTATTGCGGGTATTGGCATTAATCTGCGCCATGAAATCCGATTCTGGAATGGCCACAACAATGAGCCAATCAATCCCGCGATCGTCTTGAAACGGTGCCACCTGAACGAACTGTCGCCCCAGATCTGCAATAGAAAAGGATAATGTTTGGCTCTCGCGAATCTCGCGAAAGCTGCCAAACTGTGCCTGTAGATGACGTGCCGTTTCCTGTACCAACGGATGGTTGCTCTCAACCCCATGCATTAACTGAGCCTCATCCCCCTGCCCTTGCATGAGGGCATCCGCATCGGAGGTGGAACTGGCCACCAGGTGTCCCGCCCGATCGATGATGAAGGTTTCTCCTGTCTTACCGACCGACAGCTGGTTCAAAAACGAAGTCAGTTCCTCTGTCAGCAAAAAATCGGTGGCACACACGCCGATCGGTGTCTCTGTCCCGGGTTGGTACACCGGAGCGCTGGCAGTGATCACCGGAAGACCGGCATCAAAATCAATATAAATCTCGCTCCATGTCGGGGCCTGGCGCTTTAGAGCTGTCCTATACCAGGGGCGCCTCCTGGGGTCAAAGGGGCGGTCGCCCCGAGACTTCAATTCAGCTCGATTTCCGATGGTATCGAAGTTGTAGTAGTGAAAGTAGTAATTGGTGGAGGCATTTGAGACTTGCAGCTGCACGCTGCGATCGGTGTTTGAGTGCCCCACTCCCATAAATTCGCCGTCTTCTGTGCCGCAGTAAATCAGGTTTGTGGTGGGAAAAATTTTCAGCTGCGACCAAAATAAGTATTCTCCTTCAACATCTGCAACTTTTACATCTCCCTGCAATAGGGCAATCTCGTTTACCCCGTTAATCAAGAACGGAGTTTCGACGTAACTTTTAATTTCTTGTTGAATGCGCAATGTCAGCTCATTTCGCAGCTGTTGTTCGAGTTCTTGCACGGCATTTTGGCCGTTTTGATAGGAGAAATACCCAACTAAGCCCACGGCAGAAATGATTTGCAGCACAAAAGGGACGACTAAGGTCGTTCGGAGCCTAAACTTGGGCATGGCATGGTTGCGATCGCTTGTGAACATAAGCTTTTCAGAAGAAATCTTGCATTGATATCGGATCCAGCTGCTGACAGGACGCAAGAGGGCGATGTAAACCCTATTGGTCAGCATCGTATCTTCAGTAGCAGTAAACGTTATTGGTAGACATTAGGATTGTTTACCTGTCCAAGTTAGCCACCAAAGTTTTGATAGGCTCATGGACATGGCTGGATCCAATGATATAGGTGCGATCTTTATGGGTGAAACTGACGGTATTTTAGAGTTCGCAGAAACGCTAATCGTCGAAAAAACAGACACCTACTGTAGCGAACTGCAGCGCCGTATCTTGATTTCCGCTTTACAGGGGGAGCGTAAAACCTACGACCAACTGGCAGAAGAGTGCGGCTACTCCGCCAAGTACGTCAAGCAAGATGTGGCTCCCAAACTTTGGCAAATTATTTCTCAGGCACTGGATCGAAAAGTCACCAAATTAAATGTTCGCTCCATGCTCGAGCAACAGATGCGCAACGGATCGCTGTCCCGAGCAAACACTAGCGCCAATCCCGTTCAACCGACCAACGGCATGCCTGAAGTGCCGATCGTAACAGCATTGCCCCCACCCCTTACGACCCATCTACCCGCACCCACTTCGATCGCAAAAGCCAACATCTTACTCGTGGACGATCGCCCGAAAAACCTCCGGTTGCTGACAGATTTGCTTGAAGAACAGGGGTACGAAGTCCAACAAGCCATTAATGGCACAGTGGCCTTACAAGCGGTTACGTTAGTGCATCCAGATTTGATTTTGTTGGATATCAATATGCCTGACATGGACGGCTATACCGTCTGTCAGCAGCTCAAGGCCGAGCCAAGGACTCGGGATATTCCCGTCATTTTTGTTAGTGCTTTGGATGAAGCCTGGGATAAAGTCAAAGCCTTTTCGGCAGGGGGAAGCGATTACATCTCCAAGCCCTTCAAGGTGGTTGAGGTTCTGGCTCGGGTGGAAAATCAGCTCAAGATTCAACAGCTGCAGCGGCAGCTCAAAGAGCAAAATGCAAGGCTTCAGCAAGCCATTCACGAGCTCCAACGTTTGGCGGCCCTCGATGAGTTGACGCAGGTGGCCACCCGCCGCCGATTTGATGCCTATTTGCTGGAATGCTGGCAGCAGGCGATGCAAACCCAAACACCGCTGACCCTGATGCTGTGTCAGGTGGACCATTTCAATTTCTACGGTCCGGACGGCCATCACGAAATGGGCGATCGCTGCCTGTCTCAAATTGCCGAACTGGTCAAACAGACGGTGCAAGGAGTGGATGATTTAGTGGGTCGCTACGGCACCCTCACCTTGGCCATCGTTCTCCCCCAAAAGGTTGCCTCCGAAACGGAACAGACTGCCCAAACGCTTTTGAAACAGGTGAAAAATTTACCGATGCCTGGCGAGTTGCCTGGGTTAACCTTCAGCATCGGAATGACAACCGCGCGGCCGACCCCCGATGTTGGGTTAGAGGAATTTTTAGAGGGATGCGATCGTAACCTGCAGCAGGCTAAAAGCGAGGGGGGTGATTGCGTGGTGGGCGCGTAAGGTCCGTTTGTCCGCATGTTTTTCCCGATCGAGCGACATAACCGATACGAGTCTCTAATTGAGAGGGAACAAGGGAGCGCTAAAACAGTCGATTGAGGGCGATCCCCTCAGCTCTCACATTGATGGTAAACAATTCGTCTATCAGTTGAGCAGAACTGCAGCTGGCTAAGGAAGCTAACCCAAACAGGCCGAGCGAAAGGGCAATATAGGTCGCTACGATGGTTTTCATATCCGGCTTTCCAATGGGTTTAATACATTCGATTGCGACGGTTTTGCGAACAACGGCTTGTCACTGGCAAACTCTCTTGTCGAGAACATCAGCAATGGAGCCTACGCAGATACAAGGGGGCCAAATACAGCGATCGCTTGTTGGTTTCTAACAGCTGCTTTTTCTCCAGCGGTATGCCGACCGAAGAACTGCAGGTCCGCAGGCAGCTTCACCGGCTGTGAAGCAAGCCGCGAAACTGAAGTCTCGCGTCCGCGGAAGGTTGCCAGCTCGGTTGTATCGACAGTCTTGTGGGCAGTGAATTCGAAGGATTGGCCGCGGTAGGTCAGTTGAGACGTCATGGTTTGGGTCCTCGTGTGCTTCTGAAAGGGCTGTGCCCGGCGCTTCGATGACCTCAGTGTCGCGAAAACTCGTAGCAGAAAAAATCCCGAAAAGTTCAGGTTTGTTCAGGAGTGAGTTCAGGTTTTCAGATTTGCGAGGGCCTAATCTAGCACTCGCGCCTTGCCCCCTCTACGGGGCGTTCCCATTGTTCCGCCGGTAGCTGCGTGGAATCAAAATGCAGGCTAGATGCGCGATCGAGGTGGCTCTGAACGATCTCTTGGTGGATTGCAGGAGGTAATAGGCTGAAGGCAATAAAGTCTCCTCCTCCTCCCGAACCCGTTACCTTGATGCCCATGGCTGGCTTGCCACTTCCTTGATGAATCTGATGTTCGAGGGCGGCTAGCGAGAGCTTCATCATCAGAGAATCGCTCCTCATGTCCGATGCTCCGTAGCTGAACAACAACGACTGATAGGTGCTCATCAAGCTGGGGAGGGCTTGCCAATCGGTGAGGATGGCATCGATGGCCGCTGTTGAAATAATCCCGAGGGAATCGGCCATGAATTCCCGGTTGGCGATATCCATTTGCTGGCTTTTTGCGTGGAGAGAAAGTTGGTCGTTGAATTGGATTTCCCGGACAATTTCGTGACTGTGGACGTAAATTGATCGCTGAATTTCATCTGATGGTAGTTGGGTGGTTAATTGCCGGTTCAAATAGGATTTGGTCTCTCCATCCAACAGTCCGTGGCGACGGAGGGAACTATCTGCCAGCATTTGTTCGGTTTTGCTGATGTTGCCGCAATAGATCGCAGAAAGATTAAAGGAAGGGGGAGGGGGAAACGAGAGTTGATCGTCTTTGCGATCGGCTGGATCGAACACGATGGTTTTGATGTTGGAGAGATTGCGAATGGCACTGTCCCCAGATCCTGCATCCACTGGCTGCCACCCGGCAGCTAAACGATACGGTAACTGCGATCGCTTAGAGGAGAGATACACCAAAGGATGTCGACCTGTTCTGCCATTCAGGGCGGCGAGCGCCCCAATACCGCTGGACCGATTGTTGTGAAAGCAGTTTTCAATCGCCCAAGCGATTACCTGGGTTGCCACTGTCGAGTCACTGACAGCATCCCGATCGCTCGATATCTGAAAATGGGCCGCGAAGCGATCGATGTCTAAATATCGATCCGCCAGTGCAGTTGCCAAAGCAGCCGCTAGGGCTCCCGAAGAATCTAAGCCGCAGGCAATGGGAAATTCGCTCATCACCTTTAACGTCAATCCGTAGCGAGTCGTCCCCTCTATGGGTTTGAGAAATGGACTGAGTGTAGAGCGGTATAAATCGTTGAGATGGTCTTCGTGATTTTTTGCCAGTCGACGGCCGTAGTCGTCGATATGCTGGACGTTTTGAATTTGGCCGGTGCTGGGATTTCGAGTAATAAATTCATCGATAATCGCAGCCTGGCGGGAGCGATCGGCTTGAACCTGGACGTACAGCCGCATGGGGAGAGGGAAATAGATCGCGGGATGGCCGTAGACAACCGCATGTTCTCCACAAAAAAAGATGGCGCTGGGGGCGCTGTAGACGCAGCCGGAAGCACTCCAGGAGTTGAGGTGCCTGTCTATCGTGGCCCGACTGGCATTGTCTAGGGAGATGCATGACTGTGCAGAGGAGCGGTGCTGGAACACTTGCTGTGCTTGCTGTTTTCTGCGGTAGCGTTCTAAGGATGATTTGAGATTTCGCTTGTTAATCTCGTCCGATAAGCCAGCGGAACGGAAGGCTGCCTTCAGCTCGGTAATGACTTTGTACATCAAGCTTTTGATCGAATTGTTGTCGTAGACTTTGTCAAATGCGATCGACAGTTTTTCCGCAATTTGCGAATACGACCGCCCCTCTAAAACCCAATTGAGAACGGTGATTTCTCGGTCTGTTAAGTGTTTATTTCGCCTTCTACTGTCCTGACTGCGCACCCCGTGGACGAGTTCAGCAATTAACTGAATTGCCTCTGAGTTTCCGAACGGTTGCTGGGCCATGGAGCAAAGTAACCTATGCCACCTACGCTAACCTAATCTAACCGATTCAAACCGGCCGACAACGCTATCCCGATTCCAGTTAAGTGGAGTTCCTAGGGGAAATGACACCCTTCATTTTTACCCAGGAACAGTGGTTTTCAGGTTAAGGAATTTTGGGATGAGCGCTGTCAACTTTACCGTGATTCAAGATTGGGGAACTGGCTTTGAGGGGGAAATTATCCTTACTAACGAAGGGGATTCACTGCTGAAAAACTGGACGCTAGAGTTCACAGCAGATTTTGAAATTACCAGTATTTGGAATGCAGAAATCGTCAGTCGTAAAGGCGATCGCTACAGGATTCGATTTGCCGATTACAACCCCGATTTGTCCTCCGGAGAAACCATCTCCATCGGATTCAACGCTGTCCCCTCCAGCAACGGGATTTCCGAACCCAGCGGGTATCTTCTCAATGGCAGTTCTTTAGACCCCAGCGGCACTCCTACGATATCGGTGGCAGATGCGGCGATCGCCGAGGGCAGCGACGGGGTCACTTACCTGACCTACACCGTCACCCTCAGCCAAGCAGCTAGCGAAACCGTCACGGTGGATCTCGCGACCGCCAACGACACCGCATTCGCGGGGGAAGACTATCATCCTCAATCTGGCACCCTCATCTTTGCGCCCGGAGAAACCAGCATGACGGTGCACGTGCCGATTGTGGGGGATCGTCAAGTGGAAGCGGATGAAAGAGTCTTACTCAACCTCAGCAACCCTGATGGAGCAGCTATTGCCGACGGACAGGGGGTTGGCAAGATCGTCGATGATGATGCCACTGCCCCACTCCCTCCGACTGGCATCGAGGATGTGCTGATTGGGGCAACGAGTCAACCAGACACCTTTCGCTTCGACTGGAAGTGGGGCAGACATTCTGTCATCCGCAATTTTGATGTCTCTGAAGATGTCATCGACCTGACTGCCTTCTGGTTTTCTAGCAGTGCTGAATTCGTCGTGCAGGATACGGGCAGCGGTGACGTTATCATTTCAATTCCCAGCAACAACCAAACGATTGCAATTGAAGGGGTGACCGCTGACCAACTCACCCTTGGTAAGACCGTTCTATATCGATCCTCCAGTGGCGGAAGCGGAGTCATCCCCCCAACGACGAATTCCTTTCAACTGGTTGGATTCGACGAGGGTGGAGAGGCGCTGCAAATCACCCTCGATCCGGGGGAATCCACGCTAGTCCTCAACTTTGAGGGGGAGGCCAGCAACCTGCGAGTCGCCACCAACAATCCAGACCTGATCCAAGCCAGCATCATCCCCCTCTCAGACGGCACCAGCGAGATTGCGATCGCCAGCCAGGAGGGCGGACGGGCCTCTTTGCGAATCGAGAACATCGCTACTGGAGAACAGCGCTTTGTGGGGATACGGGTTCGCAATCCAGATGGGTCTCTACCGGACAATCCCGACGACGTCACCATCGGTTCGGTCAGCGAAGATTCCGCCGCCGATTTGGGGTTTTGGCAAGAGTTTGGCGACGGGCTGGCCAACAAGCGGGTGGACTCGCGGTACATCTACTTGAACGGAGGCCCCCTCAATAACCCCTTTAAACCCGATCCCGCTTATCCCAATAACTGGCGCACTTGGGGGGACGGCGATCGCCTGCAGTCTTACCTGCGGGAAAGTCTGAAGCTGGGCATGACCCCGACGTTTGTTTGGTACAACATCCCGGATGGGGGCGAAAGCTATACCACCGACTTGCAACATGTCCAAAGCCAATCCTATATGCAGAGCTATTTCGAAGATTTGAAATATGCCCTGGATGAAATTAGCAGTATTGCTGGAGATGAGAAGGTCAGCATGATTCTGGAGCCCGATTTCTTGGGGTACATGGCTCAGAATTCTGGCACGCGACCCCAGGAAATCTCTGCCCAAACCTCCGCCATTTACGATGCAGGAGTGTTGAGCCGAACGGAAGATCCGATCTTCGACGACTCTGTGCAGGGGTTGGTGCAGGCCATCAACTACACCATCTCCAAATACGCCCCCAATGTGGAATTTGGCTGGCAGTTTAACCTCTGGGCCAGTCCCGCTGGAGGCTTTACCAATGTGGGGATTCCCGGTAAAGGGATCGTTCACCTCACAGAAACGCTGGGGTTTGAAGCGGGCAAGCAGGCGATCGTGGAGGAAGCGACGGCGATCGCCGACTACTACAAAGCAGCGGGCGTGCTGAGTTACGGTGCGGATTTCATCAGCATCGATAAATACGGTCTCGATGGAGCGGGGGTTAGCGCTTCAGCGGCTGAAAATCCTCAGGATTCCAGTTGGTTCTGGAACCACGATTTGTGGAAAAACTACCTGCTGTTTGTGGAGACGCTGCACAACAGCACTGACAAGCCGGTCACCCTGTGGCAAATCCCGGTAGGACACATCAACGGCAGCCAAGCGGAGAACCCCTACGATCCCTCCAATCGCTTCGACGATCTCGACAACACACCCACCCAGTACGAAGACTCGGCGGGTACCTTCTTCCTGGGGGATACCTTTATCGAAGCAGATCCCGAACGCCTGGCTTACTTCAGCCAAAACCAGTGGCAGGACCCTGGGGTCATCGTGGAGGGCAACCGCATTACCTGGGCGCCCAACATGGATGACGTGCAGGCGGCAGGCGTTACCAACGTGCTGTTTGGTGCAGGGGTGGGAGTCAGTACAGATGGCGTGGGGGACCCACCCACCGATGGATACTGGTGGATCAGCCAAGTGCAGGACTACTACCAGTCTTTGGACGAGGCTCCTCCTGCCGCAACACTTCCCGCGATTTCTGTCAGTGATGCCAGCAGTTGGGAGGGGGATGACGGTACGGGCAATCTGGCCTTCGAAGTTTCGCTATCCGCAGCCAGCGACGAGATGGTCCAGGTCAACTTTTCCACTTCGGATGGTTCGGCAATCGCCGGGGAGGACTTCCTCGGCCAGGTTGGGACCCTCACCTTCGCACCAGGGGAAACCCGCAAAACGATCGACGTCAGCGTTATTGGCGACAAAGAGATTGAAGGGGAGGAAACCTTGAGTCTCTCCCTGAGCGGGGCCAGTGGAGCCGCGATTGCCGATAACCTGGGCCTCGGTACCCTACTCAACGACGATGCGCCAGATCCGGTGACTCCCCCCGTTGAATCTCCGATAACAAACAACGGCACTGTGTCCATCAGCTTTCAGGTGGATAGCCAGTGGCAGGGGGGCTTTGGGGGCAGCATCACCATTACGAACCAAGGGGATACGGCGATCAAGGGGTGGACCCTTGGATTTGATAGCCCGTTCTCGATTACTTCAATGTGGAATGCCGAACAGGTCAGTGTCGATGGCAGCCGCTACGTTGTCTCCGACTTGGGCTGGAACGAGCAAATTGCCCCCAACACCTCTGTCTCGTTTGGGTTCAACGGCAGTTGGAATGGCGGCTCCGTACCCGAGCCTAGCAATTATCGGTTTAACGGCGAATTACTGGGGTCGTTGCCCAGCCTGTCGGTGAATGACGTCAGCCTTGCCGAAGGGGACGTCGGCAGCTCCACCGTCCTGTTTACCGTCAGCCTCAGCGCCGCTAGCGAGGACACCGTTACGGTTGAGTACGACACGCAGGATAGTAACGCAATCTCCGGAGAGGACTACAGTGCCGCAAGCGGTAGCCTCACTTTCGCTCCCGGTCAAACTTCACAAACTGTGGCGGTGACGATCGCAGGAGATACCCTCTACGAGAGTTCCGAAAGCTTCAGCTTCAACCTCAGTAACGCCAGTCAAGCGACGCTGGGAGATGCTGGCGGAATGGCGACCATCCTGAATGACGATGCCAATCCCAGCGGAGGAAATTCCAATTACGTCGTTGGAGCCTACTATCCCGAGTGGGCGATTTATGATCGCGACTTTCAAGTGGAGGATATTCCTGCCGATAACCTGACCCATATTTTCTACGCCTTTGCCAAGGTGGACGAAAACGGTGAAGTGGCTCAGTTTGACCCTTGGGCTGCCACCCAAACCACCTTCGGGGGCAAATATAGCTGGGACCAATCTCAAGCGGGGGAAGCGGGCAACTTTGCGGAACTGCGGGTCCTGAAGGCAGAGAATCCCCATTTAACCAACATGCTATCCATTGGTGGATGGGCTCTGTCGGGGGCTTTCTCGGACATCGCCCTGACGGATGTCTCCCGCGAGAAATTTGCCATTTCGGCGGTCGATTTCATGGTGGAACACGGCTTCGATGGACTGGATATCGATTGGGAATATCCGGTTAGCGGTGGCTTGGCCAGCAATGTCTATCGTCCCGCAGACAAGCAGAACTATACGTTACTGTTGGCGGAATTGCGGGAACAGCTGGATCGGCAGGAGAGCCTAGACGGTAACGACTATCAGCTCACCATTGCATCCCCGGCCGGAGTCGACAAAATTGTCAATTATGACTTGGCGGGGATGTCCCAGTATCTCGACTTCTTTAACGTGATGGCTTACGACTACCACGGTGCGTGGGAGGACACCACCAACCACCAGGCGGCGCTGTATGCCAGTTCCGACGACCCCTCCGAGTATGCAGATTCCTATAACGTGGCTGCCACGGTCCAGCAGTATTTGGATGCTGGGGTGGAGGCTGAGGATATTGTCTTGGGGGCGCCCCTGTACGGTCGGTCTTGGACTGGGGTGGATGATGTCAACGATGGCTTGTTCCAAGCGGCTACGGGGGCGGGGCCGGGCACCTACGAAAATGGCATCTTTGACTACGACGATTTGTATACCAAGCTGAACGACCCCAATAGCGGCTACGTGCGCTATTGGGACGATGAGGCTCAAGTGCCTTACGTCTACAACAAGTCGTTGGGGGTATTCAGTACCTACGAAGATGTGCAGTCGTTGGGGGCGAAGCTGGACTACGTGCAGGATCGGGGACTGGGGGGGATGTTCTTCTGGGAGGCTTCAGCAGATTTGCCGGGGACGCACGCGGAATCGTTGATTGGTTTGACGGCTTCTGAGTTGTTGATGGGTTAATTCATCGCATGTATGAACGAGATCGATGGTGGTTTTGGGGTGGTGGCCATAGGATGCTATGAACAAGAAGATTTCGCGGTGGGCTGAACGCTTTGGCTCATTGGCGGGGAGGGAGAACTAAGTGAATAATATTGCGTTTCCCTTACTGACGGCTCTGGCGTTGGGGGTGATTCCGGCTAGCCATTGGGTTTCTGGTTGGGATTCGGTGGCGCTGGCGGGAGGGGAAGAGACTGCGCGGGTGACGAGTGGGACAGTGCTGGCTCCGGATGGGGTAGAGATTGCCTTTGATGTCAGGGGGACGGGGGACACCACGCTACTGTTTATTCATTGTTGGTCCTGCGATCGCTCCTATTGGCGGGAACAGTTGGATGCGTTTGCGGACGAATATCGAGTGGTTTCGCTAGATTTGGCAGGGCACGGGGTATCGGGGCGCGATCGCGAGACGTGGACAATTGTGGGGTACGCCGGGGACGTGTTGGCGGTGGTGGAAGAGCTGGACCTGCAGCGCGTTATCTTAATCGGTCATTCGATGGGGGGACCGGTGTCGCTTGAGGCGGCGCGGTTACTACCCAATCGGGTGATCGGGGTGGCCTGTGTGGATACGCTTCACAATGTAGAGATGAAATGGGATCCCGAGGTTGGGGAGCAGTGGGCCACTCAGCTTGAGGCTGACTTTGTGGGCGAGCGTGCCAAGATGATGGAGCAAATGTTTTTGCCCGATAGCGACGGTGAACTAGCGAATTGGGTGGCCGAGCAAGGGGAGTCGGTCTATGCTCCGGCAGCGATCGCCTTAGCCAGAGACTTCCCCAGTGTTGATACGGCGGCGGCAATGTCTCAGGTGGAGGTGCCGATTCGCTGCGTGAATGCGAATGCGTTACCGCCGATGATTCCGGAGACTGCGGTGGAGATCAATCAGCAGTATGCGGATTTTGATGCAGCGATTATGTATGGGGTGGGGCATTTCCTCCATTTGGAGCAACCCACTGAATTTAATCTGCTTCTGGAAGAGGCAATCGTAGACATTGAAGGGTAAGGCGATCGAGGAGCTGATTCTCCGAATGCCGGAGCACAAAATTGCAGGTTGAGAATCAGGATTGCTGCTTTCTCGGGCTATATCCCAAAGCCCGAGAACAATGGTTTAGAGAACTTTACCCCAGATGTTTTAAACGCCTGAATTGTGTGTTTTGCGAGAGTCATTGCAGTAGCTGGAGCGATCGCTAGAACTCATCCGATCGCTGAGTTTGACGGGCAAAAGAACGACGCTGTTTTGCAAACTCAATCAGATGCTTGTAAATCTGCCCGTTGACAGTTTCAGCAGGATAATTCCCCTCAGCATCCCGTTCGCCTGCCTGTTTACCTGTTAGTAACTCCATACATTCATCAATGGTTTGAACCGCATAAATATGGAACTGACCTGCCGATACCGCATCGACAACCTCGCGCCGCAACATTAAATGCTTGACATTCGCCGCCGGAATGAGAACCCCTTGGTTCCCACTCAATTGCCGCGCCTTACAGATATCAAAGAACCCTTCAACTTTCTCGTTCACCCCCCCAATTGCCTGAACCATGCCGTGCTGGTTCACCGACCCTGTAATCGCTAGAGACTGCTTCAGCGGTAGCTCCGACAGAGCTGACAGAAGAGCACACAATTCAGCCGCAGACGCACTGTCCCCTTCCACCCCGCCATAAGATTGCTCGAACACCAGACTGGCAGATAGAGAGAGCGGGCGATCGCGCACGTAATGGGCCGCTAAAAAGCTCGATAGAATCAGCACCCCCTTCGAATGAATCGGTCCCCCCAATTCCACTTCCCGTTCGATGTCGATGACTTTACCGGTGCCCAGCGCCACGCGAGCCGTAATGCGATTTGGATGCCCAAACCAAAATTGACCCAACGGCATCACCGACAACCCGTTAACCTGTCCGACTTTCTCCCCTTCCGTATCGATCGCGATCGTCTCCCGCAGGATTTCCTCTTGATAGCGATCGCGAATTCGACTGGAGCGGCGAATCCGAGCGTCGATCGCCTGCTGCACCGCTCGGGCATCGATGGCTGCCTTGTCCTCTTCTGTCGCCCAAAAATGGGCTTCTCGCAGGATATCTAGCAAATAGCGAAATTGGGTGGAGAGTCGTTCTGCATCTCCCGCATGGCGGGCCCCCTCCTCGATCGTCCGGGCCACCCCCGTGCGGTCCAAGGGCAGTAATTGCTTCTTTCTGGCTAAAGTGCCCAGAAGTTGAGCCAGATCGCGAATATTATCCGGACTGCGCTCCATGCGATCGCCAAAATCAGCCGCAATGTCGAATAGCTCGTCAAACTCGGGATCGTACGCTTGCAGCAGGTAATACAAGCGGCGATCGCCAATCAAAATCACTTTGACATCAAGCGGGATAGGTTCTGGCTCCAAAGAGACAGTGCTGACAAGACCGTAAGCATCTTCTAGGGATTTGATGTGAATTTCTCCAGACTCCAGAGCCTGCTTGAGGGCTTCCCAGGCAAATGGATGGGTCAGAACTTTCAGAGCATCTAAAACCAGATAGCCGCCATTGGCGCGATGAAGGGCCCCCGACCGAATCAACGTGAAGTCTGTCATCAGAGTGCCGATGCGGGAGATATGTTCGATTCGACCCACCAGTGCCGGATATGTAGGGCTGTCCTCAAAAACAACTGGCATCCCCTTTAAATGACGGCGATCCACAAGGACATTGACGGCGTACCGCTGTTTAGTGGGCTTAGATTTTGCTGATTCGGCAAGAGGCTCACCGTTCAGCAAATGAATCACCGATTGCAGATCTTCTTCGTGGGGTTTGAGAAAGATCTCGATATTGTCGATGACATCTCTCTGCAAGCTGTTCAAATACTGACTCACCTTGGGAAAGGCTGCATATTTTTCCTCGATCTCGTCCATCAAACTGCCCACGGCAAAGAGGGCGACATCGCGATCGAGCTGCCGAATCTTGTCCCGCACCTGTCGCACGATGCTGGGGATAGCCCGCAACATCCGCTTGAGTTCCAGTTCCAGTTCGTCGCTCTCTCGACTCAAGCGCTCCCGCTCTGCCTCGGGTAGGCGTTGGTATTCTTTTGGGGATGCGATTTTGCCTTTATGGAGAGGTTGGAAGATAAATCCCGTGTCCGTTTTTTGAATATCGATGCCTCGTTCTAGAGCATGTTGCCGGACCTCTTCAAAGGCCTGAGTCTGTTTTTCCTGAGCTTCTAATTCAATCTCCTCTCGCCGATTTTGATAGTCCTCGCTCTCGAACGCTTTGGGGATGACGTCTTTGACTTCCTCCATCACTTGGTGGATATCTTTACTTAACTGGTCAGCATACCCTGCCGGCAGCTCGATCGCGATCGGCTGTTGGGGGTTTTCGAAGTTATTGACATAGCACCAATCAGACGGAGTTGGGCGATCGGCAGCGGTTTGTTCGATGAACTGTCGGACAAAGGAGTGTCGCCCCGTGCCGGAGGGCCCCAGAACGAATAAGTTGTAGCCCGTTAAAGAGGGGTTCGTTCCAAACTGAACGGCTTCGACCGCCCGATCTTGCCCCAACATGCCCTCAAAATCGGGTAGCTCAGCTGTTGTGTCGAATGAAAACTGATCGGGGTTGCAAGACCAATACAGAGTGTCTGGATGGAGCGGTTGGCCCGTTTTCATAAGGAGTTTTGCTATTGATACCCTATGGCTATGTTATCGAGGAGCGTTCGGTTCTGGGTGGTATTAGCGACCGTCAAGTTGCTTAGGACGTATTAGTTATCGTGAACCCTGACTCAGCATAACCTTGTCGGGTTGTCACCGAAATGTCGACAGCTATAACTGCTATGTACGAGATGCCCTCAAGGCACTCACCTATGAAGAACGCTAAAGAGGATTGAGAGCCTTAGGGGGAGTACAGTATGTTGAATTCCAGGCCCGATTACCGTTTCGAGGGATTCAGCCTCGATGCCGAACGCACAAAGTGACTATTACGAATGTCTGGGCGTACCTCGCAATGCGGATGCAAAAACGATTAAGGATGCCTTCCGCAAGCTGGCGCTGCAATACCATCCCGATCGCAATCCGTCTCCTGAAGCAGAGGAACGCTTTAAGGAGATAGCAGAAGCCTATGCCGTTCTGTCGGACTCGCAAAAGCGGGCTCAATACGATGCTGGCGGACGGGTTGGCGTGGCGGGTACCTCGCCAGAGGATTTCTTCAGAGACATTGATTTTGGCGACCTATTTCGAGGACAGGGGTTTGACTTTGGCTTGGGCGGCTTGGGGTTTGCCGAGCGCTTTTTCGGTAGACGACGACGCCCTGCCGGCCCTCCTCGCGGCGAGAACCTTGAAGTAGATCTGGAAGTGCCGCTGGAAATGGTGCTGACGGGAGGAGCAAGGGAGTTCATCATCAAGCGTCCCACCACTTGTCAGACGTGTGGAGGTTCGGGCGCGAAACTGGGCACTCAACCTCGTCTCTGCCCCCTCTGCAACGGCACCGGCCAGCAAGTCAGGAGCCGCCGCGAAGGAAACCTGACCGTTCAGCAAATTTCGGTATGTCCCTCCTGTCGCGGGCAAGGAACGACGATCGCCGAGTACTGTCCCATTTGTAACGGTCGGGGAAGGGTGGAGACAGGAGAAGAGTTGAGCATCAACATTCCCGTTGGAATGGAAGAGGGGATGGTTTTACGTCTAGCAGGTCGCGGATACCCCAGCCCCGCGCCAATGGGAATGCCGGGGGATCTGTATGTTGTCGTTCGCACGCGCCCCGATCCGCGGTTCGAGCGGCGCGGCATCAATCTCTGGCGAGAGGAAATCCTTGAAGTTCCCGATGCCGTCCTCGGCACCCAGCTAGAGGTTCCGACCTTGGAAAAATCCGTCTCCGTTTCGATTCCACCAGGAGTGCAGCCCGAGGCTGTCTTGCGTCTGAGGGGGAAGGGATTGCCGGACTTTGGCGGCGAGTACCGTGGCGATCTGCTGCTCAAGCTGCGGGTACACGTACCGGAAAGGATCACCCCCTACCAACGCGACCTCTACCAGCAGCTGCGCCATCCAGCCGCAGTATCTGGAAACGGCCATGCCGGTGATGTCATTCGGCCAGAACCCACTGCCAGCCACAATAGCAGCGAAAAGCGCAAAGGATTTTGGAGATCGCTAATCGATACTTTGCGAGGTAGCGAGAATTGAACGGTATCGCGCTATTCAATTTGAACGGCCGTGGCCCACTTGGGCGGACCGACCCAGAAACGGATGTTCCTCTCGATCGCGACAGGCACCTATCCAAATGATTCAGATCGACGGTTCTTACGGCGAAGGTGGCGGCCAAATCTTGCGCACCTGCCTCAGTTTGTCTGCCATCACCGGCCAACCCCTGAAGGTGGTTCGCATCCGAGCGGGGCGCAAGCATCCCGGATTGGCCGCTCAACATCTAACGTCAGTTAGGGCCACGGCTGATATTTGCCAGGCACAGCTGGCAGGGGACGAGCTGGGCTCGATGACATTGGAATTCATTCCCGCAGGTTCCCCTCAAGCGGGACACTACACCGTTGATGTCTCGCAAGCCCGGCAGGGGGGATCGGCTGGTTCGGTGACGCTCATTATGCAGGCGATCCTGATGCCGCTAGCTCTGGCATCGGGGCGATCTCAAGTCACTCTGCGCGGCGGCACCCACGTGTCCTGGAGCCCCCCAGTCACTTACATCCAAGAGGTCTATCTGCCCGCGATCGCGCAGTTAGGCATTCGAGCGGAGCTAGAATTGCGAGCTTGGGGATGGTATCCCCAAGGGGGAGGGGAGGTGACATTGCGGGTTGCTGGCAACAGCAGCGTAGGCTATCTGGATTTACTGGATCGAGGAGCGCTGCAGCAGGTTAGAGGGCTCGCGGTTTCGACCGAACTGCCCGCCCACATTCCGCAGCGGATGGCGAGTCGGGCTGAGAACCTGCTGCGACAGGCCCATCTGCCCGGACAGGTTAACGCAAAGCGGGAACGGGGGCGGGCTCCCGGTACGGGGATTTTCTTGACTGCCGAGTACGAACGCAGCCGGGCCGGGTTCTCTGCGTTAGGGCGTCGAGGTCTGCCTGCGGAACGGGTGGCAGAGATGGCCGTTGAGGAGATGCTAGAGTTTCACAATTGCGGAATGCCCGTGGATGCGTATTTGGCCGATCAACTCCTGCTTCCCGCCGCGCTGGGTTCCCAGACCAGTCAGTATCGGGTGGCTCGCGTGACCCCTCATTTGAGAACTAATGCATGGGCGATCGCTCAATTTGGTTTGGCTCAGATCGCGATCGACGAAGAGAATCATTTGGTAACTGTCGTTCCTGAGGGTAGCGAGCATTCGACTTAGCTCGATTGCACGAGGAGGCTTGCAATCCTTGCTCGAGCAAATATGACTTGTACTTTGTCAAATCTTGGATGGTCACCTCCGACCAAGGCTTTTCGCACCACCTCAAAAAGCGTCGTAATTCTCAACGGTAAGCTTGCTCGGTGTTCGAGGCCAGAGATTTTGCCTTCAGAGGATAGCTGGCCGGGGACTACGCATCGGTACATGGCAGATGGCCCGTGCAAGGCTTTTGGGCGATTATTTCAATTTCCCTTGCACTTGGCCACTGCCTCATGACCTTGAAAGCTAGTAATAACAGTAGCTTGAGACTTAAACAGCAAATCCTGAAATGACGATCGCAACTGGCGGCAAGTGCGTACTCGGAGGGGTGAAGTGCAATTCTCGTTACTGTGAGTGGACCGTAATTGTGCGTAGTGTAAATCATCTCATCAATTCTGTTTGGAGAACTGTTTAATGAAGCGACGGGATTTGCTTAAGGGTGGAGCGGCAGTGGTTGCTGGTGCAGCACTGGCTGGAACGTCACAATCGACGCGATCGGCTCCCGTACTTCTCGCCCAAGCCAACAGCGACACCACCCTTCGAGTGGTTCGCGGCGGTGGGTTCCCTAATGGTCTCGACCTCCACAAAGTCGGTACCAACCGTCCTGCCTACGGAGCAGCCTGGAACCTTTACGATCGCCTGATGACCTTCGGCACCAAAACCCTTGCCGATGGCAGCAAATCCTACGACTACACGGTCCTCGAACCCGAGCTGGCAGAAAGCTGGGAGATCGCTGAAGACGGCCTCTCAGTCACCTTCAACCTACGTCGCGACGCCACCTTCCACGACGGTACGCCAGTCACCGCGAATGACGTAAAGTGGTCCTTCGATCGCGCCGTATCGGTCGGCGGCTTCCCTACATTTCAAATGAAAGCGGGTGCCTTGGAAAGTCCCGACCAATTTACTGTTGTGGACGACTACACCTTCCGCGTAGATTTTTTGCGTCAAGACAAACTGACCACGATCGACATGGCCGTGCCGATTCCGGTGATTATTAACTCGGCATTGGTCAAGCAACACGTCACGGAGGACGACCCTTGGGGGACGGAATGGCTAAATGCCAACGATGCTGGCGGTGGTGCTTACCAACTGGAAACCTTCAAACCTGGCGAGCGCCTGGTGTTGCGTCGTTTCGATGACTGGAAATCCGGTCCGCTGCCTCAGATCGAACAGGTGATATTACTCGATGTTCCGGAAGCCGGTACGCGACGAGCCCTGTTAGAGCGCGGTGATGTGGATATCAACTTCGATGTGGCTGAGAAAGACACGAAAGAGCTGCGAGACATCGGCGACTTCACGGTGATCTCCACCCCGATTGAGAATGCGATGCACACCATCGATCTCAATTCCACCTCAGAACTGAACGGCGAACCCAATCCCTTCTTCGATGTCAAAGTGAGACAGGCGGTCGCCTACGCTATCCCTTACGAAGCAATAATGACGACTGCCATGTACGGTCAGGGGGTACCCATGTTTGGAGGGCCATCCTTCGAACCCCAAACCATCGACTGGCCTCAGCCTTTCCCCTACGTAACGGATATGGAAAAAGCCAAACAATTGCTGGCTGAATCCAGTTATCCGGACGGGTTTGAAACCACACTGGCGTTTAATTTGGGAACTCAGGAATGGGCCGAGCCAATGTGCGTACTGATTCAAGAAGCCCTAGCCGATTTAGGTATTCAAGTGACCCTAGAAAAGGTGCCGGGAGCGAATTTCCGGGCCGTTCTGGTGGAGAAGAACCGACCGATGATTATCAACAATTTCGGTGGCTGGCTGAACTATCCCGACTACTTTTTCTTCTATTCCTATCACGGGCAAAATGCTACGTTTAACGGCAGCTCCTACCAAAACCCCGAACTGGATGAATTGGTCGACGCTGCCTTAAGAACCGGTCCTGGCGATCCTGCTTACGAGGAGTACGTTAAGGGCTTTATCCAAATTGCCTTCGAACAGATGCCTCGCGTGCCGATGGTGCAACCTTTGCTTTCGGTCGCGATGCAGCCCAACATCTCGGGGTACCAATTTTGGTTCCACCGCCAGCTGGATTACCGCCAAATTGTTAAGTCCTAGTACGGGGGAGATCGCCGTCCAATCTGCTGGGACGCTAGCAGAGTAGGCGATCGCCACCAGCCCCATCTCCTATTTACCAATGCCCAGACGATCCCCACTCACAACGATCGCCACTCGCCTTCTAGCTGCGATTCCCAGCTTGGGGGGCGTCATTGTCGTGGCGTTTGTGCTTACCCGAGCGTTACCTGGAGATCCGGCGGCCTATTTTGCCGGACCGGCAGCCACTCAAGAGGCGATCGACCAGATCCGCGAGCAGTTGGGACTGAACGAAAGTCTCTTGGTTCAATTTTGGATTTACGCGAGAGATCTGTTACGCGGAGATTTCGGTCGATCGTTAACGACCGGACAGCCGGTGTTGACAGACTTAATAGAGAAGCTGCCTGCTTCCTTAGAGCTGACCGGATTGGGGTTGCTGTTTGCGATCGCCATTGCCCTCCCGCTAGGAATCTTGGCTGCAACGCATGCCAATTCTTGGGTCGATCGCTTCGCTCGATCGGTGACCACTGCTGGAGTTTCCCTACCGACATTCTTCACCGGACTCTTGCTTCAATACGTTCTCTATTACAAGCTTGGCTGGGCGCCCGCGCCAGTAGGGCGATTGGATTTATTCACCCCACCTCCCGATCTCGTTACCGGCTTTTATTTGATCGACAGCTTGCTGGAGCTAAATTTTAGTACCTTCGCCGATGCCTTAGCCCATCTGTTATTACCGGCATTTACCCTCGGAATCTTCGCCCTCGCCCCATTGGCTCGCGTCACCCGTGCCTCCATGCTGGGCGTTCTCTCCAGCGACTTCATCCGCACTGCCCGCGCTAACGGCTTGCCCCGCCACACTATTATTTTTAGCTATGCCTTTCGCAATGCTTTGCTGCCGATCGTCACCACGATGGGGGTGGTGTTCTCCTTTTTGCTCGGTGCAAATGTCTTGGTGGAAAAAGTGTTTGCCTGGGAAGGGATTGGATCCTATGCGGTGAATGCGCTCGAGACTTCTGACTATGCCCCGATCCAGGGATTTGTCCTGACGATGGCGGCGCTGTACGTGTTTCTCAATCTCGCGATCGATATCCTTTACGGCATCATCGATCCCCGTGCTGAGGTAGAAGCATGAAGGTTTTTCTCCGCCAAGCTCGGTACACGATCGCCGAAAACCGCATGACTTTGACGGCCTTTTTGCTGTTCGTGGCGTTTGTCGGGATGGGGCTGTTCGGTCCATGGATCGTTCCCTACGATCCGCTAGAGACAAATGCCGATCTGCAACTTCAATCGCCGACTTGGCAACATTGGTTCGGTAC
This sequence comes from Synechococcus sp., assembly GCA_051439605.1. Classification (GTDB taxonomy): domain Bacteria; phylum Cyanobacteriota; class Cyanobacteriia; order Thermostichales; family PCC-7336; genus PCC-7336. Next base: position 3,063 of record JBFRWN010000118.1, on the reverse strand, counting down.
GGACGAGTTTGGTCGGGATGTGTTGAGTCGGGCGATCGTTGCAGCGCGTCTGGATCTAGGTATAGCTGTTTCGGCTGTCGCCATGTCCTTCGTGGCTGGTAGCATCTTGGGCACCTGCGCCGGATATTTTGGAGGGTGGTTCGATCGTGTCGCCGGTCGTTGCATCGATACGATCATGGCGTTTCCCCTGTTTGTCTTGGCTATGGGGATCGTGGCGGCACTAGGCAATTCGGTAGAGAACATTATTTACGCAACGGCTCTTGTCAACTTGCCGCTGTACGCTCGGGTGGTGCGATCGGAGGTGGTGGTAGCACGGAAGGCGGGCTATGTAGAGGCCGCTCGGTTGGCGGGGAATGGAGACTGTCGCATTATGGCAGCCCATATTTTCCCGAACGTGTTGCCTGCGACGATGGTGCCGGCGTCGTTAAATATGGGCTGGTCGATTTTGAATGCAGCCGGTCTATCGTTCATTGGCTTGGGAGTTCGCCCGCCGACTGCGGAGTGGGGAATTATGGTGGCGGAAGGAGCGACGTACATCATTTCCGGAGAATGGTGGATGGCGTTGTTTCCCGGCATGATGCTGATGCTAGCGGTATTTTGCTTCAACTTGCTGGGGGATGGACTGCGGGATCTGGTCGATCCCAGACGAAGAACGTAGGGAGGTTTCGGGATGGATACGCCGCTGATCGCGATTGAGAATCTGACGCTGGAGTTCAAAACCCGTTTAGGTGTTGTTCGCGCGATCGAAGGGGTTAATCTATCGGTGCGGCGGGGAGAGACGGTGGGGATTGTCGGGGAAAGTGGCTCGGGAAAATCCGTACTGGCCATGGCGGTGATGGGAATTTCGGACAGTGCGGCGCGCATTCGATCCGGAGCAATTCACTTCGATCGCCAGAACCTTCTCTCCCTGAAGGAATCTTCCCTCCGCAAGCTTCGCGGCAAACACCTCTCGATGATTTTCCAAAGCCCGCGCAGCGCCCTCAATCCGATCCGGCAAGTGGGCAAGCAGCTAGAGGACGTCCTCAAAGCCCACGCAGACATCCCGCGATCGCAGTTGAAACAGCAGGCGATCTCGCTCCTCGCCCAAGTGCGCATCCCCGATCCCCAAAGACGGTATTTCGCCTATCCCTACGAACTCTCCGGCGGTCAATGCCAGCGCATCGGCATCGCCCTCGCCCTCGCCTGTTCCCCCAAACTCCTGATCGCAGACGAACCGACTACTGGTCTAGACGTCACCACCCAAGCCGCCATTATGCAGCTGATTCGTGACTTAGCTCGCAAAACTGACATGGCAACCGCCATTATTACCCACGATCTCGGGTTGGCAGCAGACTATTGCGATCGCATTGCCGTCATGCATGCCGGACATATCGTTGAAGTCGCGCCCACTGGGGAGTTATTCGATCGCCCCTGCCATCCCTACACCGCCAAGTTGATTGCTGCGACCCCCGATCTGGTGTCCGACATGCGTCACTTAGTCCCGATTGCCGGGAATTTGCCGGATTTGAGGGGGACGCTACCTTCCTGTCGGTTTAGCAAGCGCTGCGATCGCTACCATCGGGACTGCGAGCAACCCCTGTCCCTCAAAGCGATCGCTCCCAATCGCCAAGTCGCCTGTTGGAGACCGTTATGACAGAGAAATCGCTTGCAAAAGACTTATTGCTGGTACGCGGGTTGACCAAGAAGTTTCCTACCGGACAGTCGGAACCTTTTTGGCAGCGGTTGAGAGCGAAGGTCTTGCGGCAAAAGCGATCGCCCTCCCCTCATTTGCTTCACGCTGTAGACAATGTATCTTTGGCGATTCGAGCGGGAGAAAGTGTCGGATTGGTAGGGGAGTCCGGTTGCGGTAAGTCGACGTTGGTCCGCTTGATCGCTCGGTTAATAAACCCTACTGCGGGGGAAATTTGGTTTGAAGAACGCGACCTCTCCCGTATCCCCAGTCGGCGCTTTGCCCGTTCGCCGGAGCGTGCCAAAGTGCAAATGGTTTTTCAAGATCCAACCGACAGTCTCAATCCCTCTCATACAGCTTTCCAAGCGATCGCGGAACCTTTGAAGCGATTGGGACATATCCATCGGCAAGCAGAACTGGGCAATCGCGTACGTCAGTTGGCCGAGTGGGTAGGATTGCCCGCAGAGCTGTTGAGCCGTTTTCCCCATCAGCTTTCGGGAGGACAGAAAGCGCGGGTGGGGATTGCGCGGGCGATCGCCTTGGAACCATCTCTCCTCATTTTGGACGAGCCCACATCGGCGCTGGATGTGTCGGTACAGGTGCTCATTCTGCAGCTTTTGGCGGACTTACGCCGTCGGTTGGGGATAAGCTACTTGTTTGTGTCCCACGATTTGAATGTGGTGCGGTTGCTGTGCGATCGCGTGTTGGTGATGTATCTGGGCAAGATTGTGGAGTCCGGGCCGGTGGATGCGATTTTTTCTCGGCCAGCTCATCCGTATACTCAGGCATTGGTGTCGGCTATTCCGAGTGCAAATAAGGGGGAGCGATCGCCGCAGACCTTACTACCGGGCGATCCTCGCAGCCCGATCAACCCCGATCCGAATACATGCCGCCTGTACGGTCGTTGTCCCATCGGCCAAGAGATTTGTGCAACGCAAATGCCACAGCTCCGAACGGAGCGATCGCTGAGTGCCGTTGCTTGCCATTTCCCAGGCCATCTTCAGGAATCATCTCCGAAAAATTAACAAAAGGTCCTGGTGAGGGGACATTACACGACGGAAAGCAGATACAGCATGAGTCTGTATAAGACTTTAGACTCTCTAGCTGTATACAGAGCCTAATTGAGCTCTCTGCATGATGGTCTAAGGCTGGAAAACAATGCCATACTCCAGCGGCTTGGCGAATAAAGAGTGGAGTAACGTCGAACCGCTCCTACCAAGAAAGCGAACGCCCAGACTTCCAATCGGGAGCAAGCGCCAAATCCTAGATTGGATCCCACATTCCGCAGGTTGAGTTTGGGTGTGAGGTAATTTTGAAAGATGAATGCTGCTCAGACTGAAATTGAAGTCAAAAACCTAGACCACCTAGGCATCATTGCCGGGACGATTGACGAG
>JBFRWN010000117.1:0-35100 GCA_051439605.1 Synechococcus sp. | reverse complement strand
GAATACCATTAACGGAAGTGGAGCAGCTGCCATTCGCCTCATAACCCGTGGCAGCAATCTGAGTCAAGCAAACCTCAGCATTACCGATAACACCATTACAGATGCTGGTGCAAACGGAATCAATATTGACTCCAGGGGGTCTTCCTCCAGCCGAGTTACCGCCACTGGCAATACAATCACCGGAACTGTCAACAATGGAATTCGTGCCAGGGCTACTGATTCAGCCAACGTATCCCTAACGGCGAACAAGAACGACATCAGTCAAACAGGCGGTAATGGGATTTTGCTGTTAACCGAAGGTACGTCCAGCAGCCTTAGTGCAAGCATTTTTGAGAACACCATTGATACTGTCGGTGTTAACGGCATTCGGCTATTCACCGATGACAGCTCCGTGAGCGACGTAGAGCTTGTTAACAATCAAATTACCAATGCAGCTGGAAGAGGGATTGACCTACTGATTCGAGATTTTTCCGATACAACTGCCTCTATCCTGAACAATACCGTCTCGGTGACAGGCCAAGATGGCGTGCGGGTTCGGTTGAGACAGAACAACTCAACTGGCAGACTAGACATTCAAAACAACACGGTAACCTCCGCCTCGGGGCGCGGATTTGATGTCGACCACGATGGTGCTACTGTCTGTGTCAACCTTGAGGGCAATACCAGCATCATGCCTGGTGGAGATGATTACCGCTTGCGGGCAGCAGCAGGAAATCCTGGAGATATGTATGTAGTTAACCTGGCCACAGTAGATACCCTCAATCTACCTGTCAGCTCGATTACCTTCACCAATGATGGCGGTAACTTTATCAATTTACCTAGCTTAGATGCTTGTCCTTTGCCCTAGTCCTCCAGCATCATTGGCAGATCGTCTTGGGTTATCGTTACTCGAATGTAAGCTTCCCTTTCTTTGGGATGGAAAGTACTAACTGCTCCTGAGGCGGTTAGGTGAAAATTGCTCCTCCCAATAGACGAGCATACTGCTGCTTTAAACAAGCCCGAATGTCGGGGTAATGCTTGAGTTGAGGATCTTTCTCAATCAGCTTCTCCGCCGCCATCCTGGCCTGCTCTAACGTATCTCGGTCATCCATCAAACTGGCTAGCGCAAAATCGGGGAGTCCCGACTGCCGTGTGCCCAATACTTCCCCCGGTCCCCGCAGGCGCAAATCCATTTCGGCGATGAAAAAGCCATCGTTCGATTGCTCCATCACTTTCAGCCGCTGGCGAGCATTGTCCGATCGCGACTGAGTCATCAGTACGCAGTAAGACTGAGCCGCCCCGCGCCCCACGCGACCGCGCAACTGGTGCAGCTGCGACAATCCAAACCGTTCGGCATGTTCGATCAACATCAGGGAGGCGTTGGGTACGTCTACTCCCACCTCCACCACGGTGGTGGACACCAAGATATCCAACTGGCGATCGCGAAACTGACGAATCACCTCGTCTTTGTCTGCCGATGACATGCGCCCGTGCAACAACCCCAGCTTGAGATTAGGGAAGACTTGCTCCTGCAAACGCTGATGTTCTTCTACTGCCGATCGCAAATCTAGCTTTTCCGATTCCTCCACCAGCGGCAGGACAATGTAAACCTGTCGTCCCTGAGCAATTTCCCGGCGCAACAGATCGTAGACCTGAGGCCGCTCTCGGGGGGAGGACACGCTGGTGCGCACGGGCTTACGTCCCGGAGGGAGCTCGTCAATCTGGCTAACGTCCAAATCGCCGTGCAGGGTCAGGGTGAGCGTGCGGGGAATGGGTGTGGCGGTCATGGTCAACACGTCTGGGCGATCGCCCTTAGCCAGCAAAGAAGCCCGCTGCTGCACCCCAAATCGATGCTGTTCGTCAATAATGACTAGCCCCAACCGGTTAAAGACCACTGGCTTTTGAATCAGCGCGTGGGTGCCCACCAACAGAGGAAGTTCTCCCGTTTCCAGTTGCCGCAAAATCTCCCGTCGCTTGCTGGCCGGTGTAGATCCCGTCAGCAACTCCACCGGCAGATGTAACTGCCCAAACCAGTCCACCAACTTGCGGTAATGCTGCTCGGCCAACACCTCCGTCGGGGCCATCAGTGCCCCCTGCCAGCCCGACTGAATCGCCGCCAGCAGGGCTACCACCCCCACTACCGTTTTCCCCGACCCCACATCCCCCTGTACCAGGCGGTTCATGGGGGCTGGCGCTCTTAAATCCACCAAAATATCGGTCACAACCCGTTGCTGAGCTCCCGTCAGCTCAAAGGGTAAGAGCTGATAAAACCTCTCCACTAATGCCCCCTGCTGGGGGGCGTACCTGGGAATCTCTAATTCTTGAGCTCGATTGCGTTCCCGCCGCAGCAGTAAGCCCAGCTGTAGATACAAGAACTCATCAAATACCAGCCGACGGCGAGCCTCCACCAATAGCTCGGCCTCGTTCGGAAAATGAATATTCGCGATCGCCTGCTTCAATTCCAGCAATCCCAGCGACTCCAACATCCCTTTAGGGAGGGGGTCCTCTAGCAGGGCTACCGCAGGTAAAGAGGCATTGACCGCACGGCGCACCAAGTCAGCGTTAATCCCCTCAGTCAGTGGGTAAACCGGCAGAATTTTGCCAATCTTGAGCGATCGGATATCGGCAGTTTCATCCGCCAAGACTTCAATTTCAGGACTGTCAAGCGTAGGACCATACTTGCCTTTTTTGACCAAACCGCTAGCAGCCACAATCGTACCGCGAGGATATTGCCGCTTCGTTTTTTCCTGCCAGCCTCGACTGCAAAATTGTTTGCCCGCATAAAAGCGGCTCAACATCATCAAGCCGCTACTGTCCGCCAGCTTAAGATTAAAGATAGATAGGTTCTTGTTTCTGGGGCTGGTAAAAATCGAGCAACTGCGCACCGTCCCCACAATCGTGATGGTTTCTCCGGGAGTAGCCTCCCGAATCGTGGTTTGGGCAGCGTAGTTAATGTGATCGCGTGGGAAGTAATACAGGGCATCTTCGACTGTCACCAGCCCAAGCAAAGCTAACTTTGAGGCTGCTCTCGGTCCAATTCCTTTGAGAAACTGCAGTGGTTGGTCGAGGGACAGATCTGTTTTGCCAAAGTAGGACAGTTTGGGCTTCTCGGGGGCTGGGGGTTCCTGTTGTTTCTTGACGCGGTAGAGCCAGCGCCGGGTTTCTGCCACTAGATGTTGGCGATCGCTAAGGGGTAAGTCCGAGTAAGTATGGTAGCGTTCCCCCAAATCGCTCCACTTGCGGCGATCCTCGCTATCTAGATCGAGCTCAGTTGGTGGTTCGGATCGTAACCAATCACTGAGGAATTCTGAAAAGCGCGATTGCCGCCCCTGCAAATCGCTAAACCCTCGTTCAGCTTCAATGGCTAAGGCTTTGTGTACCCTCTGGAAGTGTTGTGAAAGGTCTGCCACAACCGCATCTAAAACGGCTTCCTACCCAGTGTAGCGACAGGTTTAGTAGTTTCTCCGTTCTGGCACTGTCCGATTTTAAGATGTCTCGCCGTTAGCGGAGAGTTTGTTTACGGCGCAGTCTGGCTCGTTCTGCAAGCTTGCAGTCAAACGAACCCAAAATTGTTTGACCGAGCAACTGTACAAACAAAAACCCCTTTCCCAATGCAATGTGAGAAAGGGGAATCGATCTAATTTGAACTCCAAGAAACCGTGAAAACTGAATCAGAACAGAGAATTTAAGCGGTAACGAACTCGTCCTCGAGAACTTCTTCCCCTTCCTCTTGTTTAGCCATCATCTGCTCGCGGAACTTCTCGGCCATCTCTTCAGCTGTGGAGTAAACCAACTCGGGATCGCGAGTCATATCGCCAGGGGTAACCTCAAGCTGCTTGGTGGACAGAGAAATGCGCCCTCGCTCAGCATCTAGGTCAATGATCATCACCTTCACCTCGTCCCCAACATTCAGCACGGAGTGAGGGGTTTCGATGTGATTGTGGGAGATTTCGGAGATGTGGAGCAGACCACTGACGCCGCCGATGTCAATAAACGCACCGTAGGGCTTGATGCCGCGAACGGTACCGATAACCACTTCGCCCATCTCCAGCTTATTCATCTTACGTTCTACCAACGCACGACGATGGCTGAGTACAAGACGGTTACGCTCTTCGTCCACTTCCAAAAACTTGAGGGGCAGCTCTTCACCAACCAATTCTTCCTTGGGTTTACGGGTGCTGATATGAGAACCGGGAATGAAACCGCGCAACCCTTCAATCCGAACCAGCGCACCACCGCGATTGGTGGCAAAGATATCGGAGCGGACGGTGGCATCTTCTGCTTGCAGCTGACGAACGCGCTCCCAAGCACGCATGTATTCAATGCGGCGAATGGACAGGGTTAGCTGACCTTCTTCATTCTCTTCAGTCAGAATAAAGAACTCGCGAGTTTCACCAGGAGCCAACACCTCATTGGCGTTATCGATGCGGCTGATGGACATCTCTTGGATGGGTAAGAAGGCCGCAGTTTTTGCGCCGATATCAATCAATGCGCCTCGGGGCTCTAAAGAAAAGACTGTTCCTGCAACAACATCGCCCGGGTTGAAGTGGTAGTCATATTGGTCTAGAAGAGCGGCAAAATCTTCGTGGGTAAAGCCAACAGCAGTTAGTGTGGAAGTTTCGGGCATTGGATTCTTACTAGTGGTTACAGGAAGCGGTCATTTGGAACAGGGGGTCGTCTGACACAAGCTGTGATCAGGCCAAATTGTGAAGCTAAGAGCTGCATAGACGCCGGGAAAAAATTCAGGCTACTGTGCAAATGAGTCCACAGATCAACAATATTAGACGATCTTGAGGACGGATGAAAAGGTCCTCTCACCTCTAACAACATCCCCAAGAGAGCCTTGCAAAGGGTACTGAAGCTGTCGGCAGTATCTTTAACAATGGCTTCCGACACTGAGAGAGAGTTTCCAAAACCTGCTCGAACTGGCTTGAACGACTCATCCCAGTTTCACGTTGTGAAAGCCGGTGAAACAAGTATTTCTATGCGATTATTTTCTGTGAGATCGCGAAGGGCACTCAAGGGCTAATTCAAAATGCGGAGTTCGACCGGGCCAACACCAGCCCCCATCAAACCAATGGAGCGAGCTGCTGCCGCCGATAAATCAATAATGCGTCCACCGACAAAGGGACCGCGATCGTTGATACGTACCACTACCGAGCGACCTGTAGAGAGGCTAACCACCTCCACCATCGTCCCAAAAGGCAAATACTTGTGGGCAGCAGTCATCTTCTCTGGATCGAAAATTTCACCGTTTGCACTCAGGCGTCCGGCAAAACCTGGACCGTACCACGACGCTAGACCGCTTTGGGAGGCAGCCACGGACCGGGAGACAATCGTGGTTTGCGGGGTTGCCGCTGAGCCAATGGGAGGAGCCCCCTGTAAGAGACGTCGCATTCGGTTCACAGCCGCGATCGCCGTACCCGCATGGCTGCGGTGAAGATCGAGGACAACATTTTCATCAATGTTGACGAGGACTTCGTTATCGATTGTGATGCTATGGCCGTTTTCTGTATCCAAAGCAATTTCGACTTCGTCTAAATCAGAGCGGGCCAGTAGGTTCAATTTTGCGGTTAATTGCGTGGCTTGTTCGAGGGGGGTAGCTTGGACTGCTTCAGCTCCACCCGTGCGTTCGCCAAAAGTCAAGAGCGGCAGCCCATCCAAGTAAACCGTTGCGGCGTCACGACCGTTTACTTCGTAAGAGTAGAGAGTGGCTGGTGCTAGCTCCACTTCTTGCAAGTCATTTTGTAATCGCCCCAGCTTTAGAACCGCCGGAAACGAAGCAGAATCATCGCTGGAGGGGAGCACAGCCCCTTGCTCCTCAGACTCACCAGCAGGCTTTAGGGAAAAGTCTCCAGCCTCGTCGGAAGCAGACTCGATTGAGCCGGAGGCCTCAATCAGCGGAGCGTCGGGCATGTTCGTAAAATCGTCTAGATTGTGCTGTTCTTCAGCAGACACAGATGGGGTTAAAGCAGTCACATCGGGATTGTCCTCTGCATTACCGGACTGGGGCAGCATCAGAATTACCCCAAGAGAAGCGAAGAGTAGAAGCGAGGACTTTGAAACCATGAACAATTGCCCGAATTCTGCTTAGATTTAGCTAGACGTTATTCAAAAAAAGCGTTACTGGCTAACGCTAAGTTCAGTCGTCAGACTATCACAAATTTTTGTAAACGATCGCTCCAGCATCCGTGATTGCACGGTCCGAGGAGGTTCCGCAGTTGAGGATTATAGGTTTTGGATTATCGCTCGGCAGGGGTAGACGTGGCTCGCGGTCGCGAGTTCGTCAACGACATTAAGGCAAGCGTGGCACGCACTCTGCGCCCTGAAGTTCTGCAAGGGTTGGGGGGATTCGGGGGATTGTTCGAGCTACCCAGCGGATACCAGCAGCCAGTTTTGGTTTCGGGTACAGATGGCGTTGGAACCAAACTCAAGTTGGCCCAGATCGCCAATAGCCACACCAGTATCGGTATCGACCTCGTGGCCATGTGCGCCAATGACATATTGACCTTGGGGGCCGAGCCTTTATTCTTTTTGGACTATCTGGCCACCGGCAAGCTAGAGCCAGAGCAACTGCGTGATGTTGTGGACGGAATTGCCACAGGTTGCGAGCAATCGGGCTGTGCACTGCTAGGGGGAGAAACAGCAGAAATGCCGGGTTTCTATGGAGCTGGGGAATATGACGTTGCTGGCTTTTGCGTTGGTGTTGTCGAAAAAGCTGAGATTATCGATGGGGCTGAGATTGCTGCTGGGGACTGCATGATCGGCTTACCCAGTTCCGGAGTCCACAGCAATGGCTACAGCCTCGTGCGTCACATTGTCGGTGCCGACGAGCTCGATTGGGCAGACACTCCAGAAGGCTGGGGGAGATCGCTGCTGGAAACGTTTTTAACCCCCACCAGCATTTACGTCCAGCCAGTATTGGCGGCCCTCAAAGCCGGGTTGACGGTGCATGGCATGGCTCACATTACAGGGGGCGGGTTCCCCGAAAATCTCCCCCGTTGCTTGGGGGAGGGGCTGTCGGCAAAAATTACTCCTAACATTTGGAATATCCCAGTCGAATTCCATTGGCTGATGCAGCAGGGACAGGTAGAACTAATGGAAATGTTCAACACCTTCAATATGGGCATTGGCTTCGTCATTGTCGTTCCCGCACCTGCCCAAGCGCTTGCCCTGAAATTACTACCTGGGGCAATCGCCATTGGAGAAATCGTGCAGGGTGACGGTGAGGTCCTAGGCCTAGAAGACTGGCAGGTTTAGTCAGCCATCGACCTCCCACCCATCGTGAGTTTGCAGATGTTTTGCTGCGATCGGATTTAGCTCTTCCCGTCTCAGTTTAAACAGCAATATCTACACCCAATCAGGGCTCTAGATAGCTGAGATATTCCAAATGACTTGACGGTCGATAGTCACTCGAGAGAAAGGCTGGCGCAAAAGCATTAAGATTCATTAAGAAATGAATCTCGGCCTGAGCCTGTCAGAAGTTAACTATGAAAATTGCTTCTCCACTGTTTGTGGTGATATTGACCATCATCATTGAGGTCACCGGAGGGGGATTGCTTTTTCCGGTGCTCCCTTACCTAGTGGAGCAATTTAGCTCTAACGCCTACACGATTGGTTTGCTCGCAGCTAGTTTCGCCACCGCTCAGTTTTTTGCCGCCCCAGTGTTGGGCAGCATTTCAGACCGATACGGTCGCCGTCCCGTCCTCATAGTCTGCACATTGGGAACTGCCTTAGCGTTCTTTTTGTTTGGCTTCGCCAATGCCTTGTGGTTGATGTTTTTGGCTCAGATTGCCAACGGCATCACCGGAGGGGTGGTGAGTACCGCCCAAGCCTACATCGCGGATGTGTCTGACTCCCCCCAAGATCGAACGAAAAACTTTGGCTTGATTGGTGCGGCTGCAGGCATTGGCTTCATGTGTGGACCCTTGCTGGGTGGAATACTGGCGGGATTTGATTTGAAGCTACCGGTGTTTGTAGCTGGCGGCGTTGCTCTCTGTAATTCAGCACTGGCGTATTTTGTACTGACCGAATCGTTGCAAACACCTCGCAGTACTCCGGTCTCGATCGCAGATTTCAACCCCTTTCGGCAACTACTAGACTTGTTTCAGCGCACAAATCTTCGTTCCCTGTTGAGCGGATATTTTGCTTTTTTCCTGGCCTTCGCTGGATTCACTAATATTTTTGTGGTGTTGGTGCGCGATCTCTATGGATGGGGGCCTACAGAGTCGGCAGCCATTTTGGTGTTCGTAGGGGTGGTGGCCAGCATTGTCCAAGGGGGACTGATTCGAAAGCTGCTGCCTAGGTTTGGAGAAATACGGCTGTTGCTCGTAGGCATGAGCCTGGTATCTCTTGCTCTCCTATTGGTGGCCCTCAGCCCCAGAGGATATTTCCTATACGGTACTCAGGCGATGTTTGCCTTTGGGATCGGCATCGCGTCTCCCTCTCTGCGGGGCTTGCTGGCCAACAGCGTGGCGGATGACGAACAAGGGAAATTGAGCGGCGGCACCCAGTCCCTAAACAGTGTTACCCAAATCTTGGGGCCGCTCTCAGCTGGATGGACCTACGACTATTGGGGATCGTCCTCACCCATGTTGGGGGGCGCAGTTTTGGTTCTGCTGGCGATTGCCGCAATCGCATCACAACCGTGCAGTCTAAAGAAAAGTGCAGCTGCTAATGTTTAGCACTAGTTGCAGTCTTGATGGTTACTTGATGTAACCGCCGCTTCATGTCCCTGCTGGGGACGTTCTGACTACCATATCTGACAGCCAGAAAATTTTTTAGTCTCTCAATTCACAAATCGTTCACAGTTGATTGGTCAAATGTAATCGGAACATGAATGTCGCTCAAGCCCAGGTTTTCCAAACCTGGGTTTTTTTGTCCCTACTCTTGTCTACAGATCGCCCCCCTGCCATCGAAGAATTTCTGGTAGGGACCTGAGCTGTAGCAGTTATGGGTTAATTTTGTCGCCCCGCGTGCCGCAATGTTCGAGACAGACAGTCCGCAAGAATTGCGCGTTACTCAAGATGTCCTCCGTCCCCGGTCATAGCCTCCTACCGATTGGGTGCTGTATTGCTACAACCCTTTTTAGGATCAGATTTATCGACAGCGTTCAACAAAGTTTGCTATCGTGCTTACGCCCTTAACCAGGTGTGCCCCATGTCTTTCGATCCCAAACATCGCTGGTATGAATGGGCCACCCAAATCCAAGCCGCAGTGCAGGGAACGCTAGCTTACTCCAAAAACGAATTTGAAATCGAGCGCTGCCGTAAGTTAGAAGCCTTAGCCCACGAAATTCTAACCACTTATAGCGAATTGGAATTCGTCCAGGTGCAGCAGTTCTTTGAATCTGACAAAGGGTATTCAACCCCTAAGGTAGATGTGCGCGGCGTGGTGTTTAACGATAAAGGGCAAATCCTGATGGTGCGGGAAAAAGTGGATGGCAGGTGGTCGCTGCCAGGGGGATGGGCAGATTTAGGAGATTCCCCAGCTGAAGCAGTGGTGAGAGAAATTCGCGAAGAGGCAGGCTACATTGCCCAAGCCACTCGACTGTTGGGGGTTCTCGACCGCAACAAATCCGCTAGAATGCCTCGCGCCTTTTACATCTATAAAGTTTTCATGCGGTGCGAGATTATAGAGCGCTTGCCGCAAGTTGAGAATGCCGAGACGGATGAGGTGAATTTCTTTCCCTTCGACCAATTGCCTCAACTCTCCACCGCCCGTAACACCTACGAACAGATGCAGGCTATCTCAGAGTTTTGGGCGAATCCCGAGCGGCCTCCCCTTTTCAACTAATTGCTTCTAAATTGTTTTGCCTCTGCTAGTCCTTTAACGCCAATCCCCTTCAACCTTTCCCCAACAATGAGTGTGGGCCGTGTCTTTTGACGTTTCAAGGCTGTTAGGGTGAGGCCATCGGTGCCCAACAGTCCTAAATCGAAGTCAGAGTAGCCCTGAAGAGCTTCAAACATCCCTCACTTTGACAGCCTGTTACCTTGCTCGAAGAGACATCTCCAGAAACAAAAGTTATCAACATCGTTAAAGATGACTTAAAATCAGCCGTAAGTATTGCAATTGAGCAGTAGAGAGGTCCCTGGAGGGAAGACATGGCATTAGTATCGCTGCGTACGCTGCTGGATCACGCCGCTGAGAACGATTACGGCATCCCCGCGTACAACGTCAACAACATGGAGCAGATCATTTCGATCATGCAGGCTGCGGATGAAACCAACAGCCCAGTGATCTTGCAGGCATCTCGCGGCGCTCGCAAATATGCAGGCGATATATTCCTGCGTCACTTGATCTTGGGAGCGATTGAAACCTATCCTCACATTCCCATCGCAATGCACCAGGATCATGGCAACAGCCCTGCCACCTGCTACTCTGCGATGCAACAAGGCTTCAGCAGCGTCATGATGGACGGTTCTTTGGAAGCCGATGCAAAAACCCCCGCTAGCTTCGAATACAACGTCAACGTCACCAAGACGGTTGTAGATGTTGCTCACGCCATTGGCGTTAGCGTTGAAGGCGAGTTAGGCTGCTTGGGCTCTCTTGAAACCGGTCAGGGGGACAAGGAAGACGGCCACGGTTTTGAAGGCACCCTGAGCAAGGATCAACTGCTGACAGACCCGGACGAAGCCGTTGAATTCGTTGAGCGCACCCAAGTGGATGCGTTAGCTCTGGCCATTGGTACCAGTCACGGTGCTTATAAATTCACCCGTAAGCCCTCTGGTGACATCCTTGCCATCAGCCGTATTGAAGAAATTCACCGTCGTCTGCCCAACACCCACTTGGTTATGCACGGCTCTTCTTCTGTTCCCAAAGACCTGATCGACATCATCAATGCCCACGGCGGCAGCATCCCCGAAACCTACGGTGTACCTCTTGAAGAGATTCAGCGAGGCATCAAGAGCGGCGTTCGCAAAGTGAATATCGACACCGATAACCGCTTGGCTATCACCGCTGCCATCCGCGAAGCTGCTATGGCGGATCCGTCCAATTTCGATCCCCGCCATTTCATGAAACCCGCGATTAAGCGCATGAAGGATGTTTGTGCCGAGCGCTACGAAGCTTTCGGTTGCTCTGGTAACGGCACCAAAGTTAAGCAGGTTACCCTTGCGAGCATGGCTGCAGCTTACGAAAGCGGTAGCTTGGCAGCTAAGGTTGCAACCACTGCTTGAGTGGATAGTATCAATCAGTTAACGACTGCACTTCAGGCGTGATTCACTCAATAACTGAGTTGGGATAGGGTTTTGCAGCTCTATCCCTTTTTAAGTAAAAATTGCGGAGCGCTAAAATTCCTATCCCCGCCGCAAGCGGACGGGACGTTACGGAATTATTCCTTCGGAACGCCCTTCCGCTCCGGTGAGTCTTCGCAAGCGCTGGGGAATCTGACCCAAAGAGATTAAAGGTTTTTAGCGACAAAACCAATTTTAAAAAAGAACAGAGCCTACATCCTAGTTTGCTCAACTCGCGGATTGAGCTATAGGGTGGATAGGCTCCATTGAAAGTCTGTCGATTTTTTTGCAATTCGAAAGTCTTGTTCAGTACAACTAATACGCTGAGCAAGGATTACCAGCGCAAGGGTTAGCTGCACAAGGATTTGCAGCACAGGGATTAGCTGCGGCACAGGGCTTGGCAGCACAGGGATTTGCAGCACAAGGGTTAGCTGCGCAAGGATTTACAGCACAGGGGTTAGCTGCGGCACAGGGCTTGGCAGCACAAGGTCCTGCTTGAACGGAATTCAAGCTAGTGGGGGAAATGGCAACAGCCGCTAGAGTCAAGAAAGATGCTGCTCCAAGAAGAGCAAGATGACGAATTTTCACTGTTTGTACCTGGTTAATTACTGCTGTAACGATGAGAACTTGCACAAAGCACCAAGCAGTTGTCTAGATAAACTTTTTAAGTAACCTAGTGAATGAAGATAACGCTAGAAGAATGCGTCAACTGAGATAGATTGAGGAGAATTGCTTAATGAAATGTTGCGGAAGCTCAATTAACAGATTGCCTGCTTTCGGCTATAGAATCATGAATTGAGAATGAGGATTTTCCAAGCTGACTCTAAAACGTTCCTCAATCATTATCTAAATTGAATAGTGTCATAATATCTTATAAAAACAAAAACGACTGAACCCATTCAGCCGTTTTTATTACAGATTTTTATGCTATTGAAACTTCTACTTCAGATTGGGATCCTCGCTATTTATTCTCTGCACATGACTGAGAAAAAACTCTTCTAACGTTTGGTGGTGCTGGCGAATATCCAAGAGCTGCGCCCCTTGTTGCTTGAGGAGTTCTAAGCAGGTGCATGGCTCATCGTGCCATTCACCGGACCAAATGGCAGTTTCGAGGGATTCTGAAACAGGTGACTTTAACTCCCAACGATCAATTAGGTTAGACAGTTGGCGAATATCGCCACCAATACCCCGGATGTAGTAGCTGTTTTTGTCGTGACTCAACAATTCATCCAGAGTCCCTTGAGCAGCAATTTTGCCTCCAGCCAAGATGCCAACACGATCGCAAATCGCTTCTACATCAGACAGAATATGGCTGTTAAAGAAAATCGTTTTTCCCTGGCGTTTGAGCTTGAGCATGAGATTTCTAAACTGAGCTCGTCCAGTGGGATCCAGTCCAGACATGGGCTCATCTAAAAAGACTAGATCGGGCTCGTTGATTAATGCTTGTGCCATTCCCACTCGCTGCATCATCCCTTTGGAGTATTTGCGCATCGGTTTTTTGAGGGCTGCGTCCATAGGTAAGCCCACTTCTAGCAGAAGTTCTTCAGCACGCTGCTTTAATTGCTTAGTGGGAATTTGAAACAATCGGCCTGCAAATTGCAAAAATTCCCATCCCGTCAGGTAGTCATACAGGTATGGGTTTTCGGGGAGATACCCAATACGTGCTTTGATACTGGAATCGCCAATGGGCTTGTTGAGCAGAGTGCCGCTGCCTGTAGTCGGTTGAATAATACCAAGCAGGCACTTGATGGTGGTGGTTTTACCGGCGCCATTGGGACCCAGCAAGCCGTAGGTCTCCCCTTGAGACACTGACAGCGTGCAGTCCCGCAGGGGGGTAATGACTTTATTGAGCCAAAAGCCGGTGCGGTAACTTTTGCTGAGATTATTAACCTCAAGAGCGAGTGGGCGATCGGCGATCTTTGTCGATTGTCCGATGGTATGGATGGCATCGGTGAAAACAGTCATGGAACTAGTGTTCATTCAATGCGTGAGATTTAGATGACGAGCTATAGCGATAGGAATTGGGCTAGCGAGTCTACACAGGATGGAGACCAGCGTCTGATGGATACCACCCACTGCAGATCTTGATAGCGATCGTCAGCTTGTAGGGCTTGCTCCCATTCTTTTTTCGCTGCTTCGATTTTGCCCATTTGGGCATATGCACCTGTCAACGCTGCTTGAACATCGGCGAATCCTGGGTAATTCTGTTTGGCACTTTCCCAAATATCGATGGCTGCATCCACCTCACCTACTTGATAGAGAGCCTGCCCTAGGTTGGCTTGGGCAAATGTGTAATCGGGTAAAAGGGCGATCGCCTGTCGGAAATCCGCAATGGCCGCTTCCCAATCCCCTTTTCCCATTTCGGCGTTGCCGCGATTGTTAAAGGCGTCAGCCGCATCAGGCTCTAGTTCCAAAACGCGATTGTAATCGGCTAAGGCGTTATCCCAGAGTCCCAATCCTTCGTAAGCAGCTCCCCGATTGATGTAGGTATCGCCAAACTGGGGGACTAAGTCAATAGCACGGTTGTAGTTGGAAATAGCTTCTTCTAACCGCCCGAGGCCAACTAATACATTTGCGCGATTGCTGAGTATGGCAGGGTTATTAGGCTCTAGCTTCTGCATGCGATCCCAGGCTGACAGCGCAGTTACAAAGTCAAACTGGTTGGTGGCGTCCATCGCGACAGTGACCAATTTTTCCATTTCCGCTTCGCGCTCGGTACTGATGGCACTCTGGGCTGGCGTCGCCAGCGGTATCGTCAACAGGCAAGCTAAGAAGAGGCTGGAGACGAATAAGCCCATGCAACGCAAAAGGCGATCGATTGACTGGCTAGGGGGCAAGGTCATTGCAAGCACCAATGTTTACAATCTTTTACAATCGTAACTGGTGATGGGGAGGATTGCGTGTTGGAGAAGGTGAGCAGGTAGTGGCCTCAGATGCTGCCCCGACTAGCTTGGCAGAGGATAAGGTTCGAGTTAGCATTGTGCTGCTACGTGGTAAACGCAGCATTGTATGAAGCCGTGCTGATGTAGCTCAGTTGGTAGAGCAGCTCACTCGTAATGAGCAGGCCACCGGTTCAAGTCCGGTCATCAGCTTCTAGAGAATCTCTGGTGTCGCTAGCTGTTTAGATAGTTACACATGTTTTTTCAGCGTTATGCGTTGAGCGCAAAAAGGATTATCGCAATAGAGAGTCTTTCACAGCCCGTGTCATTACCTATAGGGGCTTTAGCTTGTTAGGCAGTTGCGCTAGGCTGAGTCAACTTCTAGTCCAGAACTGCTCATGAGCATTGCCCGCGAGCCACTCTTGCAAAACCGAAACATCCTGGAAGCCCGTTTGAAAGAAATTCCAATGGAGCCGGGCGTCTACCTCATGCGGGACAAAACCGACAATATTCTTTATGTAGGTAAATCTAAACGGCTGCGATCGCGGGTGCGTTCTTACTTTCGCTTTAGCACCGACCTGTCTCCCCGCAAACAGCAGATGGTGATGCAAATCTGCGAAATAGAATTTATCGTCACGGATACAGAGGCAGAAGCCCTAGCCCTCGAAGACAACCTCATTAAGACGAATCAGCCCCCCTACAACGTTCTGCTTAAAGACGACAAGAAATATCCTTACCTCTGCATCACTTGGTCGCAGGACTATCCCCAACTGTTCATTACCCGCAACCGACGCCTGCAACGGGAACACAACGGCAAGCGCGATCGCTATTACGGTCCCTACACCGACGTCAGTAGCCTGCGCTATACCCTCGGCCTCGTCAAGCGCATCTTTCCACTGCGGCAGCGCTACAAGCCGCTTTATAAGGATCGCACCTGCCTCAACTACGACATTGGTCGCTGTCCGGGGGTTTGCCAAGGGCTGATTGACCCAGAGGACTATCATCAAACCCTCAATGGGGTGGCGATGGTGTTTCAGGGACAGGCGGACGAGTTAATTGCAGGGCTAGAGCAGCGGATGCTGGAGGCGGCACAGGCGGAGAATTTTGAGGCGGCAGCTCGATTTCGCGATCGCCTGCGGGGACTCCAGCAGTTAGGGGAACGGCAGAAGGTATCGTTACCTAACTCGACAGTGTCTCGGGATGCGATCGCCCTAGCCTCTAACCCCCATCGCACCTGCATTCAACTCTTCCAGGTACGGGCGGGCAAACTGGTGGGTCGGCTTGGATTCGTAGCCGACAGCGGTGCCGACCCTGCCCTCATCCTGCAGCGGGCGCTGGAAGAACATTATCAAAACTGCGATCCGGTGGAAATTCCGCTAGAGATTTTGACTCAACAGGAACTACCCGACGCAGATTTTTTGGAGGACTGGCTGAGCGAGAAGAAAGGGCGCAAAGTCAGCTTGGTAGCTCCTCAGCGGCAATTAAAAGCGGAGCTGCTGGAAATGGTAGAGCGTAACGCCCAGTTCGAGCTGGATCGCAACCAGCGGCTCGCCGATCGCGATGCGGTGGCGCTGCAGCGGCTGGCTGATGTCCTAAATCTAAAAGCCCCTCCCCATCGTATGGAGGCCTACGACATCTCCCACATTCAGGGCTCGGACGCCGTTGGTAGTCGGGTGGTATTTGTGGATGGGCTACCCGCCAAGCAGCATTACCGGCGCTACAAAATTCGCAACCCCGACGTGCATATTGGTCGATCGGACGACTTTGCCAGCCATGCGGAGGTGGCCCGCCGTCGGTTTGGGGCCATGAAGGAGGAGGACGTCCCCGACCTTGTCCTGATTGATGGGGGCAAGGGGCAACTGTCAGCGGTAATGGCTGAGCTGGAAAGATTGGGTTTGGAGGATTTACCAATCATTGGATTGGCGAAGCGGGAAGAAGCGATATTCTTGCCAGGGCAGTCCGATCCTATTCTGCTGGTGGAAGACGATCCAGGTCGGCTTCTGCTTCAGCGACTGCGGGATGAAGCTCACCGCTTTGCTCTCACCTTCCACCGCCAGCAGCGCAAGGTGAGGCAACAGCATTCCACACTGGATGACATTCCGGGCTTGGGTGCCCATCGGCAAAAGCTCTTGCTAGAGGAGTTTCGCTCAGTGTCTCGCATACAAATTGCCTCGCGGCAGGAATTGGCTCAGGTATCCGGAATTGGTCCCAAGCTAGCCGAACAGATTTATGTGTATTTTCACCCCGAATCCGCCCTACCAGATGGACTGAAAACTACCGCCGCCGATGCCGCCAGCGCTTAGCGACTGGGCAGTCGTCATACATCACCACACCACCCGTCCACGCAACTCCTCCAATTTTCGAGGACCGATGCCGTCGATGTCCTCCAGCTCGCGTAGCGAACGGATGGGGCGAGCCTCCACTATGCGCTTGGCCAAGGTGGGTCCAATTCCGGGCAAAGTATTCAGCTCAGCCAAGGAGGCGGAATTGAGGTTAACCACGACAATCCCCTCTTCTGGGGGGCAGGGAACCGGATCGGATGCATCCGCCAGTAGAAATGGGGGTGGACCTAGCGTCGCGCTGCTGTAGAGGCGATCGAATTCTCGCGAAAAGTGGGCGGAAACGGTGGGGGAGTCGATCGCCAACAGCGTCTCGTCGTTGTTGCGATTAGCGGAATTACTCCAGTTGTGGGAACCGGTGATGATGCGAGGTTGGGGGGTAAAGGCGTCGAGGATGGCGAATTTGTGGTGCAGCTTATCCCCTGCAGGTAACTCTGGAACACCAATGCTTCCAAGCGACGGCAACTGGAGCTCCCCCTCTGCCAAACAGCGATCGCCCGCTAAATTCCAAAGAGTCAGTGTTTGGCTGAAATCGCGGTAGGCAAACCCCGGATCGAACACCCCCCGAATCTCTATATCTCGGCTGCGCAGGGTTTGCAGTTGCTGGGCAATGGTGCGATCGCTAAACACGAACAGAGCGAGATCGACAGAGCGACTGGCGCGGGATAACATACGCACGATTTCCCCACCGCTGCTGATGTTGTAATCCACCTGCGTACCTGCCGGAGAGAAGTGAACGGCCACGGTGGCGTCTCCCACCTGCACGACTTTGGTGGACCGCTCTGGCTTACTCACCCCAAAGCGGCTATCTGGCTTCCCCTCAGGACCATCCCCCCACATCAGCTCGAATTCTTCAGTAAAAATCTGAGCCAGCTCTTCGCTGGCGATCGCTAAAATATGATTAGCATTTCCGCGGCTATCAGGCCGGTCAAAATCTCCATGAATACCACTCATGGTCCAGTTTGCCGAGCCCGTCACCACCCTACGACCATCCACCACCATGAATTTGTGGTGCATTAAGTCACTCCCCTGAGATCCATCCTCCCTGTCATCCACAATAGGGATGCCCGCTTCCGCCATTATGTCTAGTACGTCCTGTTGTTGGCGTTCTGCAGGTGAAATGCGTCCGTCGCGGTTAATATCCACAAGCTGAACATATTCGGCATACTTTTGCCGATCCCCTTCATCCAGCTCATCAATTTGATATGGGGTCAAATCCCCCCAATTGCGCCGGTAGCTGTTTTCCACGATCGCCCGCACCCTTACCCCTGCCCGCTGGCGCTCTGCCAACGCGTGGGCCACATCCGGCAGATTCAGTTCCTGCACCGCAACCGCCAGCGAGTACTGGGCCCGACCGATCTCTTGAATTAGCAGCGCTTCTAAATCATCGCCGTAGCGTTCGATGTGGCGGTAGGGATCGGTGTAGCGGTGGGAGCGAACCTGGTTAAATGCCACCTGAATATCGGGATGTTGGGGGAGTGGCTCCAGCAGTAAAAGTTGCTGTGGAGCGCGATCGCCCAGAGGAGTCACCCAATAGCCAATAGCTACCAACAGCAGCAGGGCAAAGCCCAAAAGTAAAATGCGACGCAATCGCAAAGACATGGCAGGATTGAACTCTTTTGGGAAGAGGAATCTTGAGGATCAAGACTACCGGTAACTGATTTTTGCGGGGAAATCTTCGAAATGCGCAATCCGTTAACAGTCAAGCGGGATTGTATACGTCATGATTGCAAGAGGCTAACGGAGATAGGAGCGGGAGAACCAGAGCATGGCAATTCAGTTGGTGGAAGAGCTGGTGGATAAGCTCCAGCTTTGCGCCCCTGTCAGGCAACGGGCCATGTTTGGGGGCGATGGTCTATTTGTCGAAGGGTTAATGTTTGGTTTTGTGGCCGAGGGTCAACTCTACTTCAAGTGCGATCGCCACAATCTCAAGCAATATCATTCAGCAGGCTGCATCCCATTTACCTGTGAACGTAAAGGGAAACCCGTCCAGATGTCCCATTATTCGCTTCCAGATCGCGTTCTCAACGATCTGCAGAAATTAGAGGCTTGGGTAGGCTCTGCCAAGCTAACTGCCGTGCGAAGGAAGTAAGAAAACGTAAACAGAAAGTTTTTATTAACACTGTGGAAAAGGTTGTGGAATATTACCTCCCCATAACCTTGTTATCACCCTAAGAGGGAAGAAGACTCTTGCAGCTAGACAGCACTGATAACAAAAGCCAAAAAACCTGACAGGAGATTGATTTTCCAGCGTAGCTGTTTTGGACTGGGGAAGGTACAACTAGTTCAGCGATCGCCATTCTGCCTTGCCCAGCAAAGACTTTAGGGAAAACCGTGAACCGCCAAACCAGTTCGCTGCGTAATTTCGTCATCACCCGACTGCTATTGCTCCCCCTCACCCTATGGGTGGTAGCTAGTATTCTCTTCGCGCTGCTCAGAATTGTGCCGGGGGACCCGGTGGATGCGGTGTTGGGGCCACGGGCTTCTGAAGCCACACGTGAGCAAATGCGCCAAACGTTGGGACTCACTGGCTCGCTGTGGGATCAATACCTTGGCTATATCGGGCAATTGCTGCAGCTTGATCTGGGCACCTCTATCTCATCTACGGGCAAGCCCGTCTGGGACATCATTGGTCATTTCTTTCCGGCTTCGTTCGAGCTGGCGATCGCCGGGCTGCTAGTTTCCCTAATATTGGCAGTCCCCCTGGGTCTGCTCGCCGCCACCCGACCGGGTAGCCCCATTGACAGCACCACCCGTACCACCGGCATCCTCACCTACGCCATCCCTGTTTTCTGGATCGGGATGCTGTTTCAGTTGGTGTTTGGGGTGTATTTGCGCTGGTTTCCCATCGGTAGCCGCCTACCGATCGCGGTGTCTCCTCCACCAACGGTGACGGGGCTTTACATCGTGGATGCCATGCTCAGCGGTCAATGGGCAACCCTTGGGGCAATTTTTCATCATCTGGCCATGCCTGCATTCACATTGGGGATTGTGTTGGCGGGGGTGTTTGCTCGCATGATTCGAGCCCACATGCTAACCGTCTTAGATCTACCCTTTATCGCAGCAGCTCGGGCCAAAGGGTTAAGCGAGTGGCGGGTGGTTTTGCTGCACGCGGGGCGCAATGCCTTGGTGCCCATTCTCACGGTGGTGGGTTTGGCATTGGCCTCGTTGATGGGGGGAGCGTTGCTGACGGAGGTAACGTTTTCCTGGCCGGGTCTAGCCAGCCGACTGGTGCAGGCCATCAGCGAGCGGGATTATCCGGTGGTGCAGGGGCTAGTGGTGTTCTTCGCTTCCATTGTGGTCACCGTCAGCTTGCTGCTGGATATCCTCAACGCCTATATCGATCCCCGCATTCGCTACTGATCCGTAGGATTCACCGCGCGACTCTTTGCAGGCAGTATGGGCGGCAAAGTCCGCTTTAACGCGATCGAACAATTCACGACCTTGCCCCTTTAACCCAATGACTTCAAACAGGGCTGTTTCGGAACTGCGGCCCCGCAGCTGTCGAGTCCCCAGGGGATTAACCTCGATCTCGTCCTGAACCAGCTCGTACACCGACTGAGTCACAATCAAGTCCGTCTTAAAGTCTTTCGTCAGAGACTCGACTCGACTGGCCACGTTTACGGTGTCTCCGATCGCCGTATATTCCAACCGCTGCGGTGAGCCAATATTTCCCACCACAACCTCACCAAAGTTGATACCAATACCGTTAAACATCAGCGGCTTCCCCACTTGCTTCCACTCCTGGCGTAATGTGGATAACACCGCCCGCATGTCTAATGCAGCCCGAATCGCATTCATGGCGTCCTGCTTATAGCCTGCGCTAATGGGGGAGCCAAACTCCGCCATCACGGCATCCCCAATGAACTTATCTACGCACCCCTGGTGGTGGGTAATGGCCTCCACCATCGCCCCGAGATAGCGATTGAGTTGGGGAACCAGCATTTCTGGTGGCAGTTGACTAGAGATAGTGGTGAATCCCCGAATATCGGAGAACAGCAGCGACACCTTGAGACTTTTTCCCTTTAGTAAGGTCTGCAAATCCTTCTGTTGGGAGGCAATAATTTCGGCAGCCACAGGGGCTGAGACGTAGCGCTCTAGAGTGGACCTGAGACGGAGGCGATTGAGGCGATCGGCGATCGCGCTGTTAACCGAATCTAGAATGCCAGAGAAAAAGAGAGCTGCACCGGCCCACACCGTCACAGTAATCGCCCAACCCGATAAAAACAGGATGTAGGACAACCCTACCCAAGCGGTAGTAGCCACCAGAGTTCGCAAGACAATGAATTGAGTATTGGTGGGTCTAGACACCCACCAACCGCCCCCCAGCCCCACACCCACGATCGCGAATAGCTGTAATTGCCAGGGCAGAGTTCTCAACCACCTCTTTTCCTGCAAGTTAGCCAAGTTTGTCAGAACAATCTCCGGCCCCGGCATTCTGCCCCAGGGGGTGAAATGAAAGTCTTGTAGCACGACAGCGGTAGCCCCAATCAGGACCACCTTGTCGCGAAAAGTATCCTCATCTAAATTGTGTTCGCGCAGAGCAGGTACCAGTAGCTGGGAATAGGAAACGGTGGGTAGGGAACCACTTCCCCCGTAGAAGTACACCCAGTCCCCCACCTGCTGAGGAACCTCGGTTCCAGATGCAGCCAAACCGGCTTCTGCAAGTGACGGTAATTCTTCTAAACCAGCTAACGGTGAATTGGCTGAGGGATCGTCCCTCGAAATCCCAAATAAAGGGGAATGTGCGGGGGGATCGAATTTCGAATAGAGCTGGTATACCGCTCCGTTATCTTCCAAGGGAAGATTGACATACCCCACTCTGGCTCCAGCCTCCAGCAAGCTTGGCACCGGCAGTCTGACGCGATGAATTGACCCCCCCCGCACGGTTGGGTCAGGGTATATGGCCGCCAATGCAACGCGATCGCCATATGTCGCCAGGATGTCTGCGAAAGACAGATCGTCCCGGGGACCGTAGGAACTGGGGGTGCTGAACACAACATCAAAAATCACCGCCTTGGCCCCTGCATCCATCAGCAATTCCACTGCACGGGCATGCACCCGACGGGGCCACGGCCAAGTATTCATGGCCTTGAGAATGGGGGTTTCTTCCAACTCTTCGGGAAACACATTGTCAGCAATATTGAGGGATTCGTCATCAATTGCCAACAGCACAATGTTGTCAGGGGGGAGAGTGCGCCCCCTCAGCCTTGTAAACAGCGACATCAGGCCCAGTTCGTAAGGTTCGAGGGAAACGGTGCCATTTACGGAACCCCGAATAAACTGCAGGGTTCGACCGATCTCTCGCGGCTGAAAAGCATTCAAGTCTTCTCGGGAGGGCAAAACCGCCAGCCACAGCAGCAGAATAACGCCCGTAGTCCCCGAAACGGTCAGCAGTTGTTTGCGCAAACGCGGAGTCAAGCCGTTCCATCGGTTGCGAAAGAGGCGATCGCGCAGGAACACTATCAGGTTAGACATGGCAGCAGGGGCGATGGGTCAGCACGATCGGGACTGGATTCAACCTGTTGAGCTAGTGTCTAGTACAGCCGCTTGTCTCGCTCGAGGGTTCAGGTTTTGCCTCCACAACCTGATGGAGGGAACTTCTAGTTGGGTTGATTGGATGCAAACGGGAGATCGCTGCTCTTCAGGGTGTTCAAACAGTTACTCGAACATTCAAGTTATTCAATCAACAAATCTTCCAGGTCGTCCATGTTGGGAATGCAGATGATATCCCGATCGCGATCGCGCAGAATCAGCCCTTTATTCTCCAACTTGCCCAGACATCGTGTCACCGTTTCCCGCACCAAACCACTTAGGCTGCCCAATTCCCGATGGGGCAGATTGGGAATTTCTACCCCGGCGCGACTCACTCGCCCGCGAAACTCCGCCAAAAAGAGCAGAACATCCGCCACCCGCGCCATACTACCTGCCTCTCGTAACTGCAGGCGACGGTTGATCTGCCTCAACCGCCGAGACATCAACTGCGCCAGCCGCACCCCACAAGCAGAATCAGACTCTAAAAACTCCACAAACGCTTTCGCAGGCATCAGCGCCACCTTGGTTGGCGTCAGGGAAATCACATCCGTCGATCGAGGAGCTTCATCCAATGCCGCCATCTCTCCCACAACTTCCCCCGGTCCGAGGATGTTTAACGTGACTTCTTTGCCATCCATGTTGAAGGTGCGCACCTTCACCCAGCCATCCACCACAAAATAGACACTGCTGCCCCAATCATCCTGCAAAATAATCGGTTGATTTTGAGGGTGCTGCCGCACGTTCATCTGATTGCCCAAAGCCTCTAAGACCTCTGGATCGAACCCTTCAAACAGAGGCATCAACCTCAGATCGTCAACAGCTAAACCCATGACCCACCAACCGACGAATAATTCAATCTAGAGAGTAACGAAAGCAGACCGGACTAGCGACCAAAAATCTTTACGATTCCCGATCGTACCAGTTCGAACAGGTTGGCAGTCTCCTCTAGCTGCCGTTGCCGGTCTCCATCCGACTGGGCAGTTTGCGATCGCTCGGCAATCACCTTGGCAATGTGCTCGGCCATCTGTGGATGAGAGTCAATCAGCTGCTGGAAGGACCTGCGCTCGAACGCCAATAACTGTGTATCCTCAGTCGCCATCACCGTTGCCGTGCGCACCTGACCCGTCAATACAGCAATCTCGCCAAAATAATCCCCCCCTTTGAGACGAGCTAACACCGGCCGGCCGGGCTTCAACACTACCTGCACCTGCCCCGACAAAATAATAAAAAAGCGATCGCCCGGTTCTCCCGTCCGACAAATAATTTCCCCGCTGGTGTAACGCAATCGATGCCCGGAATCGAGAAACTCCTGCTGCTGTTCGGGGGAACACATTTGCAAAAAGTCCACCTCCTTCAGCCGATCGAGCGCCTCCTTGGGCACCGTAGAAAATTCATCCGACTGCGGACGGCGCACAATCGTATCCCGGATGGGAAACGGAATAGAAATACCCGCTCGCTCTAGGGCGTACCACACCCGTTGGCGAATTTGACTTTGGATGCGCCGCTGTTCCCCCGGCAACCGGCTCCAGTACAGCACCTGATAGTTAATAAAGTAATCGGCATATCCCTGCACGATCGCGGAGACAGGCGGCTGTTGCAGTACCCCGTCCACCGACTGGGCTGCCCGCTGCAATACCTGCACCACCTGGCTAGGAGGAACCTTATAGCTGAGGCCAAATTCCACCTGCTGGGCAAAGGCTTTTTCCCGGCTGAAGTTGATCAGCTTAGAGCGGCCAATCAGACTGTTGGGTATGGAGATCACCTCGCGATCGATCGTCCTCAACACCGTTGCCCGCCAGTTCAAGGACAGCACCTCCCCCCGACAGTCATCCAGTGCAATCCAATCCCCCTGCAAAAATGGTGCATCCATCTGCAGACCAATACCCGCAAAGAAATTCGCTAGTGTTTCCTGCAGGGCAAAGCCAACCACCACAGCCCCCACCGTGGAAATGGTAAACACCCAATTGAAGATGCCGCGCAGATCGACCCCTTCAAACAAATGAGATACCAGCAAGGCCAACACCGTCGTGCTAATAAACACTTGTGCGAGGTCAAAAAAGATTCGGGGGGGCGGCCTGCGCAACATCCTGCGCACCGGCTCGATCGCCCCCTGCACCAACAACAGCGACAGCAGCACTGCAATCGTCACCGTCAGGTACGGATACACAATGACCAACGCTCGAGGGAATGCCAGGGAGAGAGCTAGCCACAACCACACCATTACCTGGCACAGCATCAGCGGTACCCCAATCGCTTGGTGCCAACGCGGTAGCGTCTGAGAAGTTTGGCGATCGATCCACCAAACCGCACTCAGGCCAAGCGCCAGGACTATTGCTAAAATGCCAACGCTAATTGGCATGTGTCCTCACCTAGATTGAATCGCTGGATTTTTTAATGTGCAAAGGTGGCTCCGGCATGGCAATACACCCTACAATCACAACCAATTTCCGCTTGCCCAGAGCCCCATCGTGAACCATCCCCTCAGCAATCGAGCTATGATACCCGTCCTCCAGGCGGAAACCATTGTACTTGAACAGGCCGATCCCCTCGGCACCGAATGGGTGGATTTAAGCGCCGCTCGCGGTCGGGTGCTCGCTTGCGAGATCGTCAGTCCTCAAGATTTTCCCCCAGCAGCCACCTCCAGCATGGATGGCTATGCAGTACGTCATACCGATTTAGCCAACATCCCCACCGAACTGACTGTGGTGGAAACAGTTCCTGCAGGCACCCTCAGTCAAGTTTCCCTGCAACCGGGGCAAGCGACTCGCCTGTTCACGGGCTCCGAACTACCTGCCGGGGCCGACACCATCGTTATTCAGGAAGACACTGAGCGCATCGCTCCCGAACGAGTGCGCATTCTGGCCTTCTCCCCTCAGGGGAAATTTGTCCGCCAGCAGGGACAATTCTGTAGAACGGGCGATCGCCTCCTGTCCGCCGGTCAACGTTTAGGGGCCCCAGAAGTTGCTCTGCTGGTGGCGGTGCGCCGGCTATACGTGCCAGTGTTTCGGCAGGCACGGGTGGGCATTGTTTCCACCGGAGATGAATTGGTTAGCCCAGGCCACCCCTCCAGTCCCGGCCAAATCGTGGATTCCAATCAACCGGGATTGAGCGCGCTGGTGCAGCAGGCAGGGGGCATTCCTCAGCGGTTAGGCATTGTCAAAGATACTGGGATTGGGGATAAGACCAATCGGAAAGGAGAAGCTGGAAAAATCGCCGCAGGGAAAGCAGCCCTTAAACAAGCGATCGCCTCTGCCCTCAAATCCTGCGATGTGCTCCTATCCAGCGGCGGCGTCTCCGTGGGGGACTACGACCACGTCGAATCGGTCCTGGAGGAGCTAGGAGCACAGATTCACATCCGCAAAGTTGCCATCAAACCAGGAAAACCCTTCACCTTCGCCACGTTCCCGCAAGCGGATGCTCCCCCCAAACTCTTTTGCGGCCTACCGGGGAATCCGGTTTCTGCCATGGTTTGTTTTTGGCGCTTTGTGCTGCCCGCCCTCAGAAAGCTAGAAGGCCAGCCAGCCCCCTGGTCACCCAGCCTACTCACCGCGATCGCCCAAAGCCCGCTGACCGCTGGAGGCGTAAGGGAGACATACCTATGGGGGAAAGTAACTGTCCAAAACGGCCACCTGCAATTTGCTCCTGCCAACGAGCATGGCTCGGGGAATTTAATTAATCTTGCGGGTACCAATGCCCTTGCGATCTTGCCAGAAGGTACGCAGCGCCTAGAGACGGGAACAACCGTTTCAGTCCTGCTCACCCAAGCATTGATATAACCTGAGTTCGATGACCCCCTCCCCGGCTTGGGAGAGTGGAACGAGAGCCACGAATGCCTATATTTTCGCCCGAGTAGCCTCTTATTTTGGCATTAAGGGCCAATACCATTCCAAACTCTTCCTCCCCTTTCCAAGCAACTGTGCTACCAAAGGGGGGAACTTCTCTGGGCTTCTTGGGAAACATCGCAGTTATACCGACATGTAGACCATGCTGCCTACCATCGGTGTTATTTTACTCAATGAGGGCCATTGATATGGAATGGCACGCTAGTAACGCTAAGAAGCTAGCCACAATCGATCTCCTCACCTACAATCACGGACTAGCCCCAGCGGCCTATGCTGTGGTACGTCGCGCCATTCTTGCCAGCGGTGACTTTGATTACCTGAACAGCATCCATTTTTCCCCTAATGCCCTGACATCAGGGGCCGCGGCCCTAGCAGCACGGACGACCATCGTTGTGGACGATCCCATGGTGCAGGTGGGCATCGTGCGCACCATTCAAGATACGTTTGCCAATCCGGTCTATTGCGGAGCCGAAACTATCACCCGACCGCAGCGCACCAAACCAGCGATCGCTTGGGGAGTTGAAACCCTTGCCCGCCGGTATCCCGAAGCTATTTTTGTCATCGGCCAATCCTCAGAGGCCCTGCGCATACTGGTGGCCCTCATCAAAGCGCAAGAAGCCATGCCCGCCTTTGTGGTAGCCGCCCCCCCTAGCTTCACCACCGCCAGCAATCCCAAACAGCAGCTGATGGAATTGAATATCCCCAATATTGTCACCAAGGGGGGCAAGGGGGGAGCCTGCGTTGCAGCGGCGATCGTCGACGGTCTACTAGACCTCACCTGGCAAGCCTACGACCTAAAAGCAGCGGCCCAACAACGCTATCAAGAGCAAAACCGCAAACTTAAACCTCCGGCGTCGCCACCGGTTGCAGTCCCCAGTACCTAATTACAGTTGGAGAGTCGGGTAGAGAATGCTGAGCAACTGAAACAGCTAAACAATATGAAGTGTCATAAGGTTCAGGGGTTCTATATCGCCAAACCAATGGATGCAATATCAGCCAAGAAGTTTATCCTCAAGCTCCAGATCGATCTAGTTGCGGCAATGTAGCGGTCGCTTTCCAAGCGGTTGCCTTGAGGGCAATTTTTTCGAGAAAGGCGGTTTTGCCCTTGTAATAGCTGGCCACATCATCCTCATATTGTTGGGCCAAATCCTGTTTGAGGCGATCGTAGGCTTGAGCGACATCTGGATGGGCAATGAGGTAATCCCTGAAATCGATGAATTTGGCGATCGCCGGGTCACCCGTTTGATAAACGTGCACATGGTGGGTGCGTATTTTGTCATCCCCTTTGATAAAAAGCTTGCGACCTCTTACTCCAAACGCACCTGCGGGAAAGTAGCCCAAACGAATCATGCCACCGTTAAGCTGGTCAGCCACATGGCGGATGTCTGACACTTCCACCAACATGTCAATGATGGGTTTTGCACTAATACCGGGAATAGAGGTGCTGCCAATGTGGTGGATGGGCAAATGAGGTTTATGGACTGCCTTACGGATACTCGCAGCTTCTTGTTCAAATTGCTCGTGCCATGCAGGATTGTGTGGAATGACTTCGACGTGCTGCAGCATGGGTGGAGTTGAAATGGATAAAAGGCTTTTGAGATCCTAGCCGATGGCAAACTTTATCCAGTCCCCTTAACCTGACGAGCAACCCCTAATGGACAACCCCCTCACCCACATCACATCCGATGGACAGATCGCGATGGTTGATGTGTCTGACAAGACTGCAACGGTACGACAGGCAACGGCTGCAGGGCAAGTGCGAATGTTGCCAGAGACTTTAGAGGCTATTCTGGCTGGGGATGCCCCCAAAGGAGCCGTCATTGGGACTGCCAAACTGGCTGGCATTATGGCCGCCAAACAGACTTCGAATTTAATTCCCCTCTGTCATCCGCTCCCGCTGACTAAAATTGCCGTTGAGATTACTCCCAATCACCAGTTGCCGGGACTGGAGATCGAGGCAACGGTGAGAACGACGGCTCCGACCGGTGTGGAAATGGAGGCTCTCACTGCTGTTTCCTTGGCGGCGCTGACGGTTTATGACATGTCAAAGGCGCTGGAGAAATCAATGCAGATTGAGAATATTCGGCTGCTGACAAAAAGTGGTGGCAAATCAGGAGACTATGCAGCCCCGGAAGTCCAATAAATGAGATCTCGGATTGGCAACCCAGTACAAGCTGCAAGTCAGTCAGTCGAACGTATAGCCTTACCAATGAAACAATAGATCGATGTTAAAGACTTCAAACAAAGCGATAGCTATTTCCTCAACTTGAGAAAAGGATCGATGCCGTGAAGCTCAACCATTGGATAGGCTTGCTTTGCTTTGCGATCGCGTCGATTGCTCTCTGGCGGTTTCGACAGGTTGTGTTACTCGTATTTACAGCAGTTGTGCTGGCTACGTCCATCAATGGTTTGGTTCGCTGGATTGGGCGGCGATTGCGCCTCAGACGTAGGCTAGCAGTGTTTGCAGCAGTGAATTTGCTACTGCTAGCTTGTACTGCATTTGTTGCCTTGGTAATACCTCCTTTTATTTCCCAACTGGGGCAACTCATTCAACTCCTGCCAGCTGGCCTCAATCGAATTCCAGGTGCGGTTGATGAACTGCTGATTGCATTGGAACGCTGGTGGCCTGGGCAAGATTTTCAATTACTGCCCCAGTTCTCCGACATCCTCGAACAAGTAGGGCCGGTGGCGGGACAATTGGCGGAAAATTTATTCGTCTTTTTCTCAAACTCGGTCCTAACAGCCTTGCAGTTGCTGTTGGTTATTGTCCTGACCATCATGTTTTTGGTCGATCCTCATTCCTACCGACAATTAATATTGCGACTGTTTCCTGCAACGTATCGATCGCGAGCAGATTCAATTTTATCCAAATGCGAAGGGGCTTTACTCAATTGGCTACAAGGCATATTTTTTAATTCAATCTTTGTGGCAACCTTATGTGCCATAGGTCTTTCCATATTGGATGTTCAATTTGTGTTTGCCAATGCTCTCTTAGCAGGTGTATTTAATTTTGTCCCCAACATCGGCCCTGTACTCAGCTCCATCTTCCCCATTTCAGTTGCGCTCTTAGATTCATTTTGGCAGGCGGTCGGAGTAATCATTCTTTATGTGATTGTTCAAAATCTGGAAACCTATTGGTTTAGTCCAGTCGTGATGCATAGACAAGTTTCTTTGCTGCCTGCAGGGACTCTAATTGCACAAATATTTTTTACGACATTCTTTGGAATTTTAGGATTAATCTTAGCACTCCCTTTAGCAGTGGTAAGCAAAACCTGGGTGGAAGAGGCATTCGTAAAAGATGTATTGGATAAGATAGAAGAAAATCCTCAAAAAGAAATCTCCGAACAGGAGACATTGCCTCAAACTCCTGAGCAGGTAGATACCTAATCCGATCCAAGTAAATACCCGGAGTTTTTCTTCCTGTCTCAATGGGTTGAGAGAAAGTGGGGGTAGCCAGTCTGGTGCCGATACACCTCTGGAACCGATTGATTGTAACGATGCACTCGATGCACTCACTCCACATAGGTTTGCGAATGCGACCTGTTTGGATATTCAATTTGGGGTGCTAATTCCATATTTCTGTTGCTTGGGCCAGCAAAGACCTAGACGATAAGTCAGTCAAGCGACTCACTTATCACATCTCTCGATTTACCACCTAAGGTGAAACCTGTAAAAAATTTATTCAAGAAATCTGAAGAATCTCCGCATGCTATTTTTTCGCCCTTCACCATGGAAATGTGGAGCCAGCTTGTAGTGCCAAACTCCGATCTCCAATGCTGTTGTCAAGCAGCTGCTTTGTCCTGGGTTCCTACTTTTCTTAACAACCGATGACTCATGACCCATGACTAATCCCACTTTCCCCACCCCCTCTCTTGCTTCCCCACCCCGAGCCATCTACGCCATGTGCTCTGTCAGCAAGATCTACCAAGTGGGAGAAGTAGAAGTCACTGCGCTGCGCGCGATCGACTTAGAGCTTTATGCCGGAGAATTTGTGGTCTTGCTCGGTCCCTCCGGCAGTGGAAAGTCCACCCTCTTGAACATTCTGGGAGGGCTGGACGTGCCCAGCTCGGGTAAGGTGTACTTTCGCGATCGCCTGCTCACCGCTGCCAACGACGCTGCCCTGACGCAATTCCGCCGCGAACACGTCGGGTTTGTGTTCCAGTTTTACAACCTTATCCCCAGCCTCACTGCTGCTGAAAACGTTGCCCTAGTCACCGAACTCGCCAGTCAACCTATGCACCCCAAAGATGCCCTCGGCATGGTGGGGCTTGCCCATCGGGTGGACCACTTTCCCGCTCAGCTTTCAGGGGGAGAACAACAGCGGGTGGCGATCGCCCGTGCCATTGCCAAACGGCCCGAGGTGTTACTGTGCGACGAACCGACGGGAGCGCTGGATTTTGAAACCGGCAAGCTGGTTTTGGACGTACTGGAGCGAGTCAACCGAGAGTTGGGTACCACCACAGCTGTCATTACCCACAATGCCGGAATTGCAGGCATGGCCGATCGCGTCATCACCATGCGCAGCGGCGAAATCGTCAAGGTGCGCCACAATCGCGAAAAGCTGTCCCCCGCTCAGTTGGAGTGGTAGCCATGCATCCCCTCGATCGCAAATTGCTGCGGGACCTAATGCGTCTGAGGGGACAGGCGATTGCGATCGCTCTCGTGGTGGCTTGCGGGATTGCTAGTTTTGTCATGTCTCTGAGCGCGCTGGAATCGTTAGAGCTGACTCAGACCACCTATTACGATCGCTATCGGTTTGCGGAGGTGTTTGCGGAACTGAAGCGGGCACCGGAGTCTTTGACCGCTCGAATTGCCCAGATTCCAGGGGTGGAGCAGGTACAAACGCGGGTGGTGCGGGATGTGACCCTGGATGTACCGGGGCTGGACGAGCCTGCTACAGGGCGGCTGGTATCGCTGCCCGATCGCCAACCTCCAGTGCTGAACGATATTTTTCTGCGGCGGGGGCGGACTTTAGAACCGGGACGCAGTGACGAAGTACTGGTGAGCGAGTCATTTGCGGACGCCAATCACTTAGAAGTGGGGGACAGTGTCGGAGCGATTATTAACGGGCGCTGGCAACAACTTCAGGTGGTCGGAATAGCCCTGTCCCCGGAATACGTCTACGAAGTTCGCGGGGCCGGTACGCTGTTTCCCGAAAACAAGCTGTTTGGGGTGATGTGGATGGGGCGGCAGGGGTTGGGTACCGCCTTCGATATGGATGGGGCCTTTAACAACGTCACGCTGACCCTATCGCCGGGGTCGCGGTTGGAGGAAGTCATCGATCGCCTTGATTCCTTGCTAGAGATCTATGGGGGGATTGGTGCCTACGGGCGCAAGGACCAGCTCTCCCACAACATTCTGTCCAACGAGCTAGAGGAACTGAGCAATACCGGTAATTTTTTACCCACGTTGTTTTTGGCGATCGCCGCCTTTCTGCTCAATATCGTCATGACGCGGCTGGTGGCCACCCAGCGGGAACAGATTGCGGTACTGAAAGCGTTCGGCTACGGCAGTTGGGCCATTAGCAGCCACTATCTCAAGTTGGTGCTGGCATTGGTGAGTTTTGGGACAGTGTTAGGACTGGGGGTGGGGCTATGGCTAGGAAAAGGGCTGACGCAGCTATACACCACCTTCTTTAGCTTCCCTCTGCTGCAATATATGGCTAGCGCCAGCACGATCGCTTCGGCGGTGTTAGTCAGTGCTGCAGCAGCGGTTATCGGAGGAATATCTGCGGTGGGGCGGGCGATGGCTTTGCCTCCAGCAGAAGCGATGCGGCCTCAACCTCCGGCAGAGTTTCGACCCACGGTGGTAGAGCGGCTGGGGTTGCAGCGGTGGTTTTCGCTGCCCACCCGCATCATTCTGCGCAACATAGAACGAGCACCGCTGCGAGCTTTCCTCTCTGTTGTAGGGATCGGGATTGCCGCTGCCATTTTGATAGTGGGGGGATTTTTTGGGGATGCCCTAGACCTGCTGATTGAAGTGCAGTTTCGCAACGTGCAGCGAGAGGATGTATCGATCGCCTTCACAGAGCCGCGATCGGCCAGGGTGAGATACGAAGTGGCGCAATTGCCAGGGGTACTGCAATCGGAATCCTACCGACTCGTGCCCGCCCGCCTGCGCCACGACCACCTCGTCCGCCGGAATGCGGTGACGGGGATGGAACCCCATGGGGAATTGCGGCAACTGGTGGACACCCATCTCAAACGGGTGGAGCTGCCCCCCGACGGCATCGTGCTCACCACCACACTCGCTGAGTTATTGCAGGTGCATCCCGGGGACAGCCTGACCGTTGAGGTGTTGGAAGGGGCACGCCCTGTGAAGTCAGTATCGGTTGCGGGGACGATTGACGAGATGTTGGGGCTGTCCGCCTACATGGATATTTCCGCGCTGAATCAATTGCTGGAGGAGGGTCAGGCCAGTTCGGGGGCCTATTTGGCGATCGATCCGTTGCACTCCAAACAACTGTACGATCGCCTCAAAGAGCTACCCGCCGTCACCGGGATTTCCTTTCGAGAAGCGGCCCTAGCCAGTTTTGAGGACATCAGTGCCAATAACCTGCGGGTGATGACCGGCGTCTTGGTGATATTTGCCTGCATTATCAGCTTCAGCGTGATCTACAATTCCGCCCGCATTGCTTTGTCGGAACGGGAGCGGGAGCTGGCCAGTTTGCGCATTATGGGATTTACGCGGGGGGAGATTGCCTACATTCTGCTGGGAGAACAGACGATTCTGACAGTGGTGGCCATTCCGGTGGGGTTTGCTATCGGATGGGGGCTGGTGCTGCTGATGACAACTGCATTTCACACCGAGCTGATGCGGCTACCTGCGATAGTAACTCGGTCGGGATACGCGTTTGCCTTCCTCGTGATTGCACTCTCATCCACACTCTCTAGTTGGGTGGTGCGTCGCCGCCTCGATCGACTCGATTTGATTGCGGTGTTGAAGACCCGGGAGTAGGCCACATGCAGGGGATGAAGCTAGGCAAAGAGTTTAGAGCGGTATCCCGCAAGATGGCCTACGGGTTAGCGGGTTTGGGCATCGTTGCTGGCTTAGTGTGGGCCTTTCGACCCAGTCCGATTTTAGTGGACACCGCTGTGGTGGAGCGGGGAGATGTGGTGGTGACGGTGGATGCGGAGGGCAAGACGCGGGTGCGAACTCGGTTCGTGGTGGCGGCTCCGGTGGCAGGGCGAGTACAGCGCATTGAGCTAGATCCGGGAGATGCGGTGGAGGAGGGGGATGTGGTGGCTCGCATCGATCCGCTGCCACTGACCTCCCAAGTGGAGGAAGCGCGGGGGCGACTGGAGGAATATCGGGCAGAGCGAGTGGGTGTAGACACCTTGCGCCACAAGCCAGCGGAGATTTTGCAGGCTCAAGCCCGAATTCGAGCGGCAGAGGCAGATCGCCGAGAGGCGGTGGCGAAAGTGGGGGAAGGCGAGGCGTCGCTGGCGCAGGCACAACGCGATCGCGAGCGATTTGAACGGTTAGAGGCTGCAGGGGCGGTATCGCGGCAGCGGTTGGAGTCAGCTCAATTGGAGGAAGACACGAAAGCAAAGGCGGTGGAAGCAGCAAGGCAGGAAGCCGAGCGCACGCAGGCAGAGGTGGAGGCAGCACGGGAGAATTTGCAGCAGCTGCAGGCAGAGCAGTCGGACCCGGATTATTTGTTGGCGGTGTACGACGCTCGTATTGCCAGCGTGGAGGCGGAGTTGGCGAATTTAGTGGACGAGGCCAACCGTACGGAAATTTACTCACCAGCAGAGGGATTGGTGTTGCGTGTGATTCAGGAGAGCGAGCGGTTTGTGGAGGCGGGAGAGCAGCTGCTGGAGGTAGGCAATTTAGAAGATATGGAAATTGTGGTAGACGTGCTGTCGGAGGATGCGGTCAAGATTCAACCGGGGGCGGAAGTGTGGGTGGAGAACTGGGGGGGACAGGACACTCTCATAGCTAAAGTGCGTCTGGTTGAACCGGCGGCGTTTACGGAAACATCGGCCTTGGGGGTGGAGGAGCAGCGGGTGAATGCGATCGCGGATTTTGAAGGGATACCACAGGGATTGGGGGACGGGTTTCGGGTGGATGCACGGATAGTTGTGGATAGCGCTAGCGATGCGTTGAAGGTGCCTTTGAATTCTGTGTTTCGGTGCGCTTCCGATCGAGCGACGCTGCAGGCGAGCGATTGGTGTACGTTTGTGATTGAGGAAGATAAGGCACAGTTGCGGCGGTTAGAACTGGGGGCACGCAGTCGGTTTGAGGTGTCTGTTACAGCTGGTTTAAGTGCAGGCGAGCGGGTGATTTTGCATCCGTCGGAGAATATTGTTGACGGGAGATCGGTTGGGGAGAGGGAATAGATCGACGCACGGCTTGAAAGATTTCATCCGATAGTGATGTGCGACAGGGAATCCTAAACAGGCAAGAAAGCTAACCTGCCTCGAGTCACTTCCAGGAGAGTGGATGACATCCCCCTGTTAATCCACTGACTGCGGGAGATGGCAGGAGCAGACATACTCGACCAGGTCTCGCGTCAGCTTAAGGCAACCAAACAGACTAAGCAGCGGTCAATTGAGCTTTTTGTTGGTCACCCTAAAAGAAAACCGCCCCACAAGGAGGCGGTTTTCATCGAAGATTCAATCCTTTGAACCTAATCGTCAATCAAGATTTAAGCGTTGATAACGGGAGCAGTCAGAGCCACAGGAGCAGCTTCGCCAGCAGCCAGGTCCAAGGGGAAGTTGTGAGCGTTACGCTCGTGCATCACTTCCATACCCAGGTTGGCACGGTTGATCACATCAGCCCAGGTAGCAACTCCACGACCAGATGCATCCACGATGGACTGGTTGAAGTTGAAACCGTTCAAGTTGAACGCCATGGTGCTGATGCCCAACGCGGTCATCCAGATGCCCACTACAGGCCACGCTGCCAAGAAGAAGTGCAGAGAGCGGCTGTTGTTGAAGGAAGCATATTGGAAGATCAGACGACCGAAGTAGCCGTGCGCTGCCACGATGTTGTAGGTCTCTTCTTCCTGACCGAACTTGTAACCCGCGTTCTGAGACTCTTCTTCAGAGGTCTCACGAATCAGGGAAGAAGTTACCAGAGAACCGTGCATGGCGGAGAACAGAGAACCGCCGAAGACACCCGCTACGCCCAGCATGTGGAAGGGGTGCATCAGAATGTTGTGCTCGGCCTGGAACACCAACATGAAGTTGAAGGTACCGGAAATACCCAGAGGCATGCCGTCAGAGAAGGAACCCTGACCGATGGGGTAAATCAAGAAGACTGCGGTCGCAGCTGCAACGGGGGCAGA
>JBFRWN010000116.1:0-9545 GCA_051439605.1 Synechococcus sp. | reverse complement strand
GTACATACTGGAGCGATGGTGCAAGGCTTTTGGCCGATTATTTCAATTTCCCTTGCACTTGGCCACTGCTTTATGAGCTTGAAAGCCACCAATAGCAATAGAACTAGACTTCAACAGCTGGCCCTAGATAAGGAGCCCCCAGCGGTCGACGAAGGAAGGAGTAATTGCGCAGCCGAGAGTTCAGGTTTTCCAGCATCGAACTAGCTTGTGGGGTCTCTCGCATCGCCTCCGTGAACGCTTCGAAAACCCAATGAAACCGAGCTTTC
Organism: Synechococcus sp.; assembly: GCA_051439605.1. Lineage (GTDB taxonomy): Bacteria > Cyanobacteriota > Cyanobacteriia > Thermostichales > PCC-7336 > PCC-7336. The sequence continues at coordinate 9,279 of JBFRWN010000116.1, read as the reverse complement.
AGCTGATGATGAAGGTGGTTCCAGCGCTGCGAGTAAGCAATACTGGTGACTTGCTTGCGCTGCAACAGACAAATCTCATGCACCCAAAACAAAGGCACTGCAAAGCGTTCAGCGATCTCGGCTAGCTTGTTATCGAGGAGATTAGCAAATGCCAACAGTTACTCAAGTTAATTCTGCAATGCTCGTCAGACAATCGCACCGACTTTGATGCAAAATGTTAAGCCCTTTGAGAAGCAATAACTTAACAGCACGTATGACCGACTGGTTTAATAATTCTAAGAGTAGGGGCAGTGGAATGGCCAAAAATCGATTTGGGCAGTTGCCGCCACGCTACACTTTTGCGCTCAATCCTTTCCAAGACGCTCGTTTTAGTAAATGCCCAAAGTGTAGTCGGGCGACTTATCTTCGTAAATTTCCGTTACTAATTCACATAGATCGATATGGCCCGTTCGTACTAGGCAAGACATGTCGATATTGCTCAAAGTGCGAGTTCATCATTGCCCATCAGGATGAACTTGAAAGTACGCTCGCAGAGATATTTGCCGAGCGCGAGCCGACAGCAATTGGACATGATTACTTTGTGCTTGGGACCGTCGAGAAAAAGGCATGGCAACAAAGCTTGGATAAGGAAGGGCCGATTGATGATATTCGTCCGTACACTGCTGACATAAAGGAATATGTCACATTGGAATATGAGCCAGCTCGTTGGGTATTTGAAGGCGAAAGCTAGTCATAACTAGAGTTTCTTGTTTCACCGCTAGTTTTGGGTTGCTGGGTTTCGAGTTGGGATTGCCTAACCATTCAACGCAGCGAATGCGGTGATTTTACACCCTGACTTCGCCGAGCGCGATCTCCGCGCCGCTAGCATCAATGACGTTATGTGGCAACGATCGTCTTATCGTTATGACTCCTAAATCAGAAAACATCATCCGTCTTCTCATCAATGAAGATGTTGAACTATTGAGATCCTTATTGCGGGTTTTCGGTGATGCTTTTGATGAAGTGGAAACCTATTGTGGAGCTCAACCCAGTTCTGATTATCTTCGGAGCCTGCTCAGTAATGAGAATTTTATCGCACTTGCAGCGTTAAAGAATGGCGAGGTGGTGGGTGGTCTCGCGGCGTATGAACTCGAAAAATTCGAGCAAGAACGCAGTGAAATTTATATCTACGATTTGGCCGTTTCGGCTGCGCACCGTCGTGAAGGTATAGCGACAGCGCTTATTGAAGAGCTGAAAAGGATTGGTGCACAACGTAGGGCCTATTTAATTTTCGTTCAGGCTGATATCGGTGACAAGCCTGCTATCGAGCTATACACCAAGCTTGGTGTAAGAGAAGATGTGTTGCACTTCGATATTGCGATAACTGACGATGGATAGTTCAAGCCATCTAAATGATTAATTTTTGAGCGTTTCTCGATCTCTGATTCAGACACCATAGAGAAGAGTAATGTCGTTACATATAACCACACATTTCAACAGAAAATCCGTTCAAAAGTACTGTTAAAGCGCTTGCTTTAGTGGGAAAAATGGAAAATTTTTGCTGGAATAACGGAAGCTCGTCTGCACATTCGATGACACCTCGCTTGCTCTTTCTGACCGAACGCTTCCCCCCCGACATTGGCGGTGTAGCCACCAGCGCCGGTCGGATCGTGCGCACCCTGGGGGAGATGGGGCTGGCGGTGGATGTGATGGTGTGGACCCGCTACCTGCAGCCAGGGGAGTTGCAGCAACCCCAATCCCACTTGGCAGCTTCTCACCCCTCAAACGATCGCCTTTTAGATGATTACTCTTCAAACGAGGAGAACGTGCGACTATTTCGCATGGGCATGTATCGCCATTGGGATATGACCCTCCAACGTACCCTGACGGTATTGAATTGGTTGCATGCACAGCATCCCTACAGTGCTGTCTGGGGGCACTATCTGAACCCCGCAGGGTTTTTGGCAGTGTGGTTCGGACAGGGGTCGAACGTGCCCAGCGTGGTGAGTGCGCGGGGTAACGATGTGGATCGCGGGGTGTTTCCGCCAGGGGATTTTGCTCGCTTGCAATGGACGTTGGAACGGGCCACGGCGATCGCCTCTGTCAGTCACGATCTGGCTCGTAAAATTCAGCTGATTTGCGATCGCCGGGATGTCATCGTCACCAAAAATTCAGTCGACAGCCAGGTGTTTGCCCCCACCCTTTTAGAGGGCGATCGGCATCGCTTGCGTCACCAGCTAGACATTCCCCCCAACGAAGTTGTGCTGGGATTTTGCGGGGAACTGCGGGAGAAAAAAGGCCAGCAATTTTTGCTACAAGCGCTGAGTACGGTGCGGCAGGTGCGTCCCGCTTGCTTGCTGATTGTGGGGGATGTACGCCGAACCCGCAGCGACATTTTGGCCAGCTTTGCCACTACCCATCCTGAAGATGCTGCTCGAGTGATTGTCACAGGTCATTTGACAGAGCCACCGGAGATCTCCCGGCACCTGCAGCTGTTCGACGTCTTTCTCTTGCCGTCGCTGTGGGATGGACTGCCCAACGCACTCTTGGAGGCGATGGCTTGCCAGTGTTGTTGCATCGCTAGCGATGCCGGGGAGCACCCTAGGGCGCTGACCCCCGGGCGAGAAGGATTTCTATTGCCCGCCGCACAATTGCATCGGCTGGGGGAGGCGGTGTTGGAATGCTTGCAACTGCCCCCAGAAGAACGGCAGCGGGTGGGGGCAGCTGCCCGCGATCGCGTGCTATCGGAATTCTCGCTGCAGGCTGAACGCCAACGCCTTCAGGCGGTTTTGGACAAACTGGGCATCAGCTCTCGATAGGTGGAAATTAGTGCGGCGGCAGCCACCTCCCATCTGAAATGCCGTTCCACCTGTTGGCGGGCATTAGCGGCGAGCCGAATGCCCAATTGGGGACGATCGCGCAGCTGTAGGATGGCATCTTTGATGGCTTTGGCCGATCCCGGTTTGACCAGCAGCAACTGCTCCCCGTTCTGCCCCAGAGCACGCACGCAGGCGAGATCGCTGGCGATGACTGGAGTGCCGGAAGCCATGCCTTCCAGTACTTTGAGGGGGCAGCACCCCTGCTCCAGATTGCGATCGTTGGGGGTGAGGGGAGCAACCACGGCATCCGCTTGGTGAATGCGTTGCAGCAACTGGTGCTGGGACAAAGGCGGGAACACCGTCAGGCGATCGCGAATGTTGAGTTTGGCCGCCAACCTCCAGATCTGGGTTAACTGGTGGGGGCGGCTGGGGCCAATAATTTCTAACTCTGCCGGAAAATCTCGGTTCGCTAGGGCGATCGCCTCCAGCGCCTGCGGCACCCCCTGCCACGCTGTCAAGACGCCAAAGTACAGCAACCGAAACGGCTCTGATAAGGGCTTGGGGGATCGCGTAGAAAACCGATCGAGATCCACACCATTGGGGATGACTCGAATGGTGTTGAAGGGGACGCCGCGAAGAGTCAGATAATCGCGAGTGATGGGACTGGGGGTAACGATCAGGTCCGCCGCCTGCAGGCAAATATCTTCCTGGTAGCGCAGCTTATTGAGCAAGACGCGATCCTCCGCTACGGCGGGATAGCGGTATTTCAGTTCGATTGAGGGCAGCCCGTTGACTTCAAATACTAGGCAATCGCACAAGTGCTGTTTTTGGAGGGCAATGGGAAAGCCTTCAAATATTGAGCGAACTTGAACGATATGAAAGGGGGTGTGGGGCCACCATTGGCCCAGCTGGCTTTGAAAGTGGAGGACGCGATCGATGGGGGTCACACCCAAGGCAGGCAGGGGATGGTGGCGAATGTGGGGGTCTACCTGTGCTGGATTTGGGGATGGGGGAGCTACGGTGACTAGATCTAATTGTCCGAACTCGCGGGCCAGTGCGCGGGCAAAGGCGGCAATGTGGATGGCGGCTCCCTTGGGGGCGGGAACGACGTCGAAGCAGATATAGGCGAGGCGGGGGGACAAGGTTTTGGTTTAGGTGGCGTAATTTTTTGGGGACTGAAAAAAAATTCAGTACGAACTTGTTGCCTGAACCTGACTACCAGAGTAGAGGCTGAATTCATGTTTTGGTGCGTATTTCTATAAATTCAGTTTGTGGCCCCTAAAAGAGGAACCTCCCGTCGCCAGATAAAATCGACAGAGCACTCTCTCCTTTGTTTTTGAAAATAGGATCGCTTGGATTGTTGAAATCGAAAAGAGAATCATCTGGTTGAGTTTTTGGATGATCGTTTCTTATAAAGTTATTACGACCTGCTCAAAGGGGCCGAAATGAGTTGGAATTAAGGGAAAAAGAGCACCAAATACGATGAATCTGTTTTGACTTAGGACAGGGGGATAAGGATATCCTCCGTCCAGTTTCTAGACAACTCAGAGTTGTCAGTTCTGAAATATTCTATTAATCAACAGGTTCAATTTCGGTAATATGTAAGTCTTTGAATTCAGATCCTATTAAGTTTCTTATTTTCTCCCTGGCATCTTTTTCGTCATTAGCATCAATATAAGCGACGATTCTTATTTCAAATGTTTTTTGCTCGCTCATTGTTTACGCTCCCGAGACATTTAAACATAGACGATATCATACGGAATCTAGGTGAGGGCTCCTGGGAAATTTCCTAAAAGCCTTTCAATCCTTCGAGGAAGCTTGCTAACAATTCCCCTAGCGCCTTATGTAGCTTGCAGTAAAGAAGGAGGAATTGCTTCTGGAACAACAGAATTCAATGCCTGCACGCAAGGAAAACTATCCACTCTGACCTTGAGATCGCCCGACGGTCAATATTCGAGACCTGTGCGCTTCCTCGGGTGTTGGTGCGATCAATCTAAACCCAAATGTGGGAATGCTGCTACTCAACCCCCTCGCGGAATTCAGAGGAAGTACCCCTGAATCGAAGCAAGCGTGCATGCCGCGAGTGGGATAGAGAGAAATAGAAGTAGGACGGTTCTTTAAGAACCTACGCGAGTAAAGCAAAGTTTGCTCGATAGTGGCTAACGCGATCGCTTTCACTGTTAGTGGGGACCAAAAAGAGAGGTACGGACCCTATCTTGGGGAAGTCGATTTGGTAGGTGCCTTGGGGTAATTTGACCGAAGGTGCGCCAGTAAATTGGAGGGTGAACTGGTCTAAATTTGACTCGGAGACATATGGGGTAACCGCAGCCAACCGAATTTGAGCGGAGTCACCGTCAGGTCCATGGAGGGTCATGGAACGGTTCACGAGAGGGGCAAATGTGTCTCGCTTCAGTTTCACCTTGGCTGACGAGTTCTCTGCCTGCTGGATTATGGCTGAAGCTTCAACTATGTGATGTTTGGCCATCCCAATGGATGCAGCTGCCCCAACAAAAGAGCCTGCGCTAACCAGAAAAGTTCGACGTGTAAGTGTCATAGTGAAAAGGTGATAGTCAAGAACAGTAAAGGATGCAAAGTAACTAAAAAATCAACCGTATATCATTTTACCTTAAAGTACTGCATGTTTAGAATTGCGAAACACCAATTGTCTTGAAATATTCACATTTCTAAAGTTTTGAAAAGTGCTGTTGTGTGTTTTCAGGAGTTGGGTAGAACGGTGTCCACAAGCTCGAACTTCAAATATTCAAACGTTCAACGATCGGTTTTTGTCTAGGCGTAGGCTGATTCCACCTTACGTTCAGAAAAAATTCGTTCGGACAATTTCATCCTATATCTCATTCATTGCACGGACTGCTGCCTCGTTGACGATAAGAAAGAACATTGATGAAAACAAACCGCTATTCAGTTCTGTAAATAATAGGGTCCAATGTAAAAGGGAATGAAGAAAAATATTAATTCTTTGTTTTGTAAGCCTATTAGCCGGATCGGCTACGGTATGTTTCTCGTGAGCATCATCCTTCGGGTATGAGCTATGCCTCTGTATGCTGAAACTTTATGATTAAACCATTAACTCTTTCTGGATTTTCATCCGTTCTGGGCAGTTCATTTCAGGTCGATATTGATTCCGATCGCCAGTTGCAGTTAAAGTTGGTCGAAGCGACAAAATTAGGGGATTGGTCTGCGGCTTCAAACGTCCGTTCGGAGGCTTTTTCGCTGCTCTTTAAAGGTCCGCGCGATGTGCAGCTGGTCCAACAGATTTGCCCCCTAAAGCATTCAACCTTAGGGGAATTGAGCATTTTTTTAGTTCCCGTAGGATGTGAGGAGGATGGCATAAGCTATGAAGCCATCTTTAACTAAACCTCGGTCTTTAACCTTAGGAAATGTGGACAATAGCGGCGATCGCATTGCCTTGCGTCCGATTGTCGATGGAGATCGCCCCTTCCTTTATCAGGTTTATGCCAGTACTCGTGAGGAGGAACTGGCGATTGTGCCTTGGTCACAGGACGAGAAAAAGGCTTTTTTGGAGTTTCAATTCAATGCCCAACATACGTTTTACCAGAACCAGTTTGGGGATGCGGCGTTTTGGGTGATTGAACAAACTGGTGTACCCATTGGTCGATTGTATTTAGATCGACGAACTGATGAAATTCGCATTATTGACATTGCCTTGATGCCTGCCTATCGCGATCTCGGCATTGTTACTGCACTATTGAACGCAGTCTTGGCGGAAGGGCAGGCCCAAAATCAGCCTGTCACGATTCATGTTGAGCAAAACAACCGTGCGTTGAATCTCTACCGCCGCCTTGGGTTTGTACAAAAAGGAGAAGAAAGTATCTACTACTTGATGGAATGGATGCCATCAGACAACAACGTTAACTGAGGAGATAACGCATGACTGAACCGTATTTAGGCGAGATCAGAATGTTTGGCTTCAACTTTGCCCCCAGAGGTTGGGCCCAGTGCAACGGTGAAACTCTGCCTATTAGCCAAAATCAATCACTATATTCGATATTGGGTACAACCTATGGCGGTGATGGCCGCACTTCATTTGCCTTGCCAGACCTGCGGGGACGGGTTCCCATCCATAAGAGTTCAACCTATCCCTTGGGCACTAAGAGCGGTGTAGAGAGCATCACAATGACAGAAGCCCAAATGCCAGCCCACACCCACACCATGAGGGGTACAAGCGATGCTGCGCTTTCTAGTGACAATGGAGGCAATGACCCGACGGGCCGTGTTCTCGCCACATCCACCACCCCCATTTACACGAGTGCAGCCAATCTGACGTCATTGAATGCCATCACCATTGGTACCAATACCGGTGGCCAACCCATTGACAACATCCAGCCGTTCTTGACAATTGAATTTTGCATTGCCCTGAGTGGTACATTTCCCCCTCGTAATTAAGGAGTTTAGTGATGGCAGAACCTTACATTGGCGAAATTCGTATGTTTGGGGGTAACTTTGCCCCTCAAGGCTGGGCGCTTTGTGACGGTAGCCTCTTGTCTATCTCATCCTATGATGCCTTGTTCTCTCTCCTGGGAACTATATACGGCGGCGATGGCCGTACCACTTTTGGACTCCCGGACCTCCGAGGTCGAGTCCCCGTGCATTATGGTTCGGGACCAGGGTTGACTAATCGCAACATAGGGTCAAAAGGGGGCGCAGAGAGTATAACCCTCGCTGATAACCAAATACCGGCCCACACTCATGCCTGGGAAGCCTCAACCGACTCAGCCGATCAAACTACCGTGAGTGGCTATGTTTTAGGTAGTAATGCCTCGGTTGACATTTTCGAACAAAACTTAAGCAACCCTATACAAATGTCAGACCAAGCCATTGCCGCCCACAGCGGTAATGGCAGCTCCCAGCCCAACCTAATGCCCTATCAGGTTGTGAACTTTATCATTGCCCTTGTTGGTCTTTACCCATCCCAAACTTAGGAGGATAGTATGGCAGATCCATTTATTGGCGAAATTCGCATCTTTGCAGGTAACTTTGCCCCCCGCGATTGGGCCTTCTGTGATGGCTCATTACTGCAGGTTGATCAAAATACTGCTCTCTTTTCTATTTTAGGAACCACCTATGGTGGCAATGGTCGCACCACCTTTGGGTTGCCAGACCTTCAGGGCCGTGTCCCCATGCATGCAGGCACTGGGCCTGGTCTCACACAACGTCGATTGGGGGAAAAAGGTGGCGCTGAAACACAAGCGTTTACAGACGCTCAAATGCCTAGTCATACCCATGCAGAAGTTGCAGTGCCACAAAATCGACGCACGAGTTCTGGGACGACGACTCCAACCAATCATGCATTGGGGCTAATCGATGACTCACAAGATATTTACGGCGATCCGAATAACCTGGTGGCCATGGCATCTGCTTCCATAGCATCGACTGGTGGTGGATCGGAGAGCCGTTCGAACATGCAACCCTTCCTGGCTGTCAATTATGTTATTGCTCTGACGGGCACCTATCCCCAAAGAGGCTAGAGGGGTAGTTGTTACATCAGATTCCTTACCAGTAATATCCAAATAAAACGGGTGGCTGTTATTTCACAGCAACCCGCTCTTTTTAATTTACTCGCTCAACCCAATGAACGATTAACGCCTTAGACCACCCTAAGGTGTAGGGGGTGCAGGCTGATTAAAGTTAATCGTCCCGTCGGTAAACAAGCCAGCGCCATTGTTGGCTGCGCTCAGGTCAGCTGCATCGACCTGGGTAACATTCAGCGTTGGCGTCGCCCCCGATATTGCCAGTTGCACCAGTGCAATGTCCTCATTAAATAAGCCCGTAAAGCTATTCCCAAAGATATTGAGATTCAGCGTGTTGTTGTTGCGGGCCTGGCCAAATAACCCGGAACCTAATACGGACGGAGCCGTATCATTCGAGTTATTGGTGACCGTTGCATTCAGGGTTCCAGTGCCGTCACCCGCATTCACGAAGATGACATCGGTATTATTCAGCGCTCCCAGCACCGTATTGTTATCAATCAACGTAGTGATGGTGCCATCACCAGACAAATCGACCTCAATGGAAAAGCTACCGGAGTTGTTGGTCGTAATATTGTTGTCACTGATGGTGGTGCTTAGCGTCCCAGTACTATTGTTGGCCACCAAAATCGCACTATTAGTAATGTTGAGCACAGTATTGTTGGTGACATTGACTGTAACGTTGCTCGCGCTACCATTGCTTATCACCTCAAGCTCAACCCCTGTAGTCGAAGCAGGCGAATTGACCGTGTTGTTTTGCAGGGTAATCGTCGCATTCGAGGTGGTGTTGGTTAGCTGGATTGCCTCGAGGTCGAGACCGGTAAATGTGACATTATCAATCAGGGTGTCACCGACATTGCTACCGATGATGCCATTTTGGGTGGTGGCTCCGGTGATTTCCAAACCGCGGACAGTGTTGCCTGAGGCCAGGGTGATGGCATTGGCTCCGGGGCTGGATAGACTGGGTCGGTTGG
>JBFRWN010000115.1:0-9386 GCA_051439605.1 Synechococcus sp. | reverse complement strand
TGTGATCAACCGTGCCAACCTGGGTATGGAAGTGATGCACGAGCGCAACGCTCACAACTTCCCCTTGGACCTGGCTGCTGGCGAAGCTGCTCCTGTGGCTCTGACTGCTCCTGCTATCAACGCTTAATTTCCTAATCTATTTCGCAACTGAGCTTTTCTCTGTTGCCGGAAAGCCGCCCCGGAGGGGCGGCTTTCTATTTGAGCCTCAAGATAGTCCACAACGCCCGTTACAACCATCGAGGGCATAAGCCACCGAGACTGGCAGAATCGACTAAGTAGAAACTACTATTTTGGGGAATCAGTCAAGCTATTGAAATATAAATTCATATATTTGCGTTACATTTAGTAATGTAAGCTTCTCGGATTAAGAGAGTTATTTCTATGCTTCTCACCACTGACAAAGCCTCTCTCTCTAATAACTATGCGACTCCTACCGAGTCTGTAAAAGCTATCCAGAGGCTATCGATCGACGACCAACTAGGACTGTTGTGGGTCCTCTACGAAAACATGGGAGGTTTGGTCACTCCAGCAGCCCCCGGTGCCACAGAGCGAATCAAGTTGGCCGGTGGCCTCATCTATGAAGTTGCTTCGATGTCCCACGAAGAGCAATTGCAAGTTATGCGTGACTTGGTAGGCAAGGTCAACAATCCCCTGACCCGAGCCTACGGACTGTTGACCAGCAACAATAAACTAGCTTTTTGGTACCAGCTGGCCGAGTGGATGCGCTCTGGGGAAGTGATTCCGGTGCCCGCAGGCTATCAACTGTCCGTACCTGCCAAAGCTGTATTTAAGAAAATTGTGGCGCTTGAATTCGGCCAGCAGATTGCGATTTTGCGTCTGGCTGTCGGGCAGATGGGCATCAACCCACTTGTGGGTGCTTGATAATCGCCCAGTCTAGTTCCATCAACTCTCAACCCCTAACAATCGGCAAGAGTCGAAAATTATGAAGCTGAAACTCACGGAAGGTTCTGTTGGGGTGCGGCTGCTCAAGCTAACGCTGCCCATGGTCTGGGGAGTCTTTGCTGTTATTGCCTTCAGTCTCGTCGATACTTACTTTGTTGCTCAGGTGGGGACTAACGAGCTGGCGGCCATGAGCTTCACCTTTCCTGTGGTTATGGTCCTGGGTAGCTTGGCCATGGGGTTGGGCACTGGGGCCTCGTCGGTGATTGCGCGAGCGATCGGTCAAGGCGAACGCTCGCGGGTGCAGCGGCTGACTACCGATAGTCTCGTGCTGTCCCTTCTCATCGTCGGCATTGTTGCCATCCTCGGCTTGGCGACCATTGACCCCTTGTTTGCGGCCTTGGGGGCCGGGCCCGATGTACTCCCCTTGGTACGCGACTACATGAGCATCTGGTATCTGGGAATGTTTTTCCTGGTCGTACCTTTGGTTGGTAACAGCGCTATTCGAGCATCGGGGAATACTGTCGTTCCCAGCCTAATCATGACTGCTGCCGCTGCAGTTAACATCGTGCTGGACTCTCTATTCATTTTCGGCTGGGGTGACGTTCCCGCCCTTGGGATCAAAGGGGCAGCGCTGGCCACCGTGATTTCGCGCGCCACTACTCTCGTCGCCTCCCTAGCGTTTCTTCACTATCGGGAGGGACTGCTACTGTTTACTCTGCCGAAACTGAAAGAGGTTTGGCGATGCTGGAGCAGCATCCTCTCCGTCGGTCTGCCCGCAGCATCAACGAATCTCATTGCTCCGATTTCTTTAGGATTGCTCACCAGTCTGATGGCTCGCTACGGACCTGAAGCTGTTGCTGGGTTTGGCATTGCCTCTCGGGTAGAAGCGTTCGCCTTGATTGTTCCGATTGCTCTTTCAGCTAGCATCGGTCCGTTTGTCGGTCAGAACTGGGGGGCTAAGCAAGTCGGTCGGGTCGACCGGGCAATGCGTTTGAGTTTCAGTTTTTGTCTCGCTTGGGGAGTACTCGTTGCGATCGTTGTCGGGGCTACTGCGCCTGGAATTGCATCTTGGTTCGACAGCGAACCAGCGGTTGTAGCGGGCGCTGCTTCCTACTTGACGATTGTGCCGCTGAGTTACGGTGCCTTGGGGATTGTTCTCATTTTCAGTTCTACCTTTAATGCCCTCGGAAAACCTTTACCATCACTGGCGATGACACTTTCGCGGATGGTGTTCCTCTACGTGCCTCTGGCGTATCTAGGTAGTTGGTTGTTCGGCGTCCAGGGAATCTTTGGTGCAGCTTGCCTATCGAACGTAGCGGTCGGTCTGGGTGCGTTTGTCTGGCACTCTCGTCGGGGCATCTTCACCGATGCAGAAAAGGCAGCTCATTTGCAGCTCTCCCCTGAAGTCGCGATCAATGAAAAACTCGGCAAAGCGTCAACTGTGCTGAGTTGAACGAGAGCTTTTTCCATCCCCAGTTTGTTGTCAATTCACGCATGTTCTGGTGACTGGCATGTCGCTCTCACACCAATACAGACAGCTTCCCATAGGCCAGAGGCTATATCAAAGCTTTTTGGCCTTCGCAATCTATCCGAGTATCTGGACTGCTGCCGGAGTTGCCTCCCTTGCTTACTTTGTCCAAGAAGCGCTCGGTCTTCCTCCTGATTGGAGAGCTGTGGCACTGATCTTCGCTGCAGCCCTCCTTCCCTACAACTTAGATCGCCTCCTTGACTCCTACGTCCAACCTATTCCCGACCCGAACGTTCAGTCTTACTTTCGCAATTCCGGCATCTTGCTTCTCTTGCTGGTTGCTTCGCTGGCAATAGGAGCTCTGCTTTTAGGGGCCCCGTCTCAGGTGCTCGCTGTCAGTTGCGGAGGAATTGCCCCTTTGATTTACGGTCTCCCCTTGCTACCGCTAGGTCGGAGGAAAAGCAGACGGTGGTATCGTCTCAAGGACATCCCAGGGGCTAAATCTTGGATTGTCGCCGGAATTATTACCTATGCCGTTTTAGCCGTTCCCTTAGCTTACGCAAATGCAGCACCCGATCAGCTAGCAGTTTTGACAGCTCTCTTTCTACTGATCTCGACCGGTACAAACTCCCATTTATTCGATGTGAGAGATATCAATTCAGATCGAGAAAAGGGTGTCCTGACCCTCCCGCTACTTGTTGGAGTTCGAGGCAATCGTCTCATCTGGACTGGCTTGAATCTGAGCTTACTCACCCTCTTAAGCAGATTCTGGATAAATGGATTCGTAGCTCCCTTACCTGAAGTCGTTGTGCCGGTGACTCTGGTCAATTTGATATTTATCTGGCTCCTAAATCCCGACACGCCCCGGAATGCTTACAGCATTGGTTTAGAAGGTTGCTTGTTTTTGCCAGCACTGTTGTTTGAGATAGCGAGAGTTAATGCGTAATATTCTGACGTTGAAATACGGGCACTTCCGTCCGAATCTTTACAACCTTAGGTATCTGGTCGAGCCATTTGCTCGTGCAATACAGCAGCGCGATCGCGGATCTGTTGCAGCTCTTCTGCAGGAATCTTCTTCAAATTAGCCAGTACAAGATTCATGCGCCCATTTTTTCTAAGCTTGTCTCGATGTCTGGCCAAGAAATCCCAGTAAAAGACATTAAACGGACAGGCATTATCTCCCGTGCGATCGGTCTTGTCATATGCACAGCTGGCGCAGTAGTCGCTCATCTTATTGATGTAATTGGCCGAAGCTGCATAAGGTTTCGAGGCTAAAACCCCGCCATCGGCAAACAATCCCATACCAATCACGTTGGTTTGCATCACCCAGTCATATCCATCAATAAACGCGGCATGAAACCAGCTTTCGACCGCTTGGGGGGACAGACCGGCAATCAGAGCGAAATTCGCGAGCACCATCAATCGTTGAATGTGATGGGCGTAGCCGGTGCGTTTCACTTGCGAGAGAACTTGTTTGAGGCAGTTCATCTCGGTTTGGCCAGTCCAAAAGAAATCGGGAAGAGGCCAATCGTGCTCAAACCAATTGCGCTCGCCGTAGTCTTCATCTAGGTAAACGTAAAGTCCCCGCATGTACTCCCGCCAGCCGAGAATCTGGCGAATCAATCCCTCCACGCTGTTGAGCGGCAGCTTGCGGTTTTCGTAGGCTTGTTCGACTACCCGGATGACTTCCATGGGCTGAATCAGCCCCAAATTTAAATAGGGGGACAGTAGTGCGTGCCACATTGTGTCCTCACCCGTCACCATTGCATCCTGGTAAGGGCCGAAGGTGGGTAACCGCTGTTCGATAAAATCATTCAATACCTGCAGCGCCTGATGCCGAGTCACCGCCCAGCGGAACGGTTCTAGGTCGCCATAGCTGGACAAATTTTCTGTCCTGACCCGTTCGATGACCTCCTGAGTGACCTTATCCGGCTCGAAATAAAGGGGTTGGGGAGGGTTAAGTTTTCCCTTCGGCGGTCGCCGGTTCGATTTATCGAAATTCCACTTTCCTCCAACGGGTTCCTTACCCTCCATCAGGACGTCAAAACGCTTCCGCCCCTCCCGATAGAACGTTTCCATCAGCAGATTTTTGCGACCGTTCGCCCATGCCTGAAATTCTGCTTCCGTCCATAAAAAGTGATTGTTGGGAACGAGAGTGAGTGGGAACGGTAAGTCCAAGGTTTGCAGCCAGCGGGCAAAGGGGCGATCGCAGGGGGTCATGACCAGTAGTTCGGTGAGCTGATTGGCTTTGCCCCACTGTCTCAAAGGGGTCTCGAAATCTTCGGCGACTTTGTAGGTCACCGGCCAACCCGCTTGACGTAGCTCCTCCGCAAAATGACGCATGGCCGACCACACCAGTACGAGCTTCTGGCGATGGTAGGGGCGCGAGCGGGCAAATTGGGCGGACTCAATGGCAATAACGGGAGTCTGGCGCCTGCGATCGGTGCAGCGTAGCAGTGCCGACTGACCGATCCACAGTTGATCCCCCAACACCCAAATTCCGACGCCCATATAAACCCCATCAATCCAAAAAGGAAACGACTGTAACTCTCAGCCGCCAAAAAACGCAGCCAAACATCTACAGGCTACTGGCGTTTAGTTTACGATCTGTGATGTTACCGGTTCTCCAGGCTTCCACTCTCGGAGTTACCGAACCGATCTCCTTCAAACCCTTTGCACGAGTCATGCCCGAATATCGCATCTTAGTCTGGTTCCGTAATGACCTCCGCTTGCAGGACCACGAAGCTCTCTACCGTGCGGTGAAACAACAGGCACAAATCGTTCCAATCTATTGTTTCGACCCGCGCCACTTTACTAAGACCTCGTTTGGTTTTCCTAAAACCGGTGCTTTTCGAGCCCAGTTTCTGCGCGAAAGTGTGGCCGACTTGCGTCATTCATTGGAACAGCTGGGTAGCAACCTGATCGTTCGAACTGGCTTGCCCGAAGAGGTTCTCCCCGCGATCGCTCAACAGTTAGAGGTAACAGCAGTCTATTTTCATCGCGAAGTCACGTCTGAGGAGGTTGCTGTCGAAACAGCTCTGGAAGCTAAGCTCTCTGCCCTCGGGATTAGACTGCAAGAATTCTGGGGGGCCACCCTTTACCACCCTGACGATTTGCCTTTCGATATCCGCCGCCTCCCCGAGCTATTTACCAACTTTCGCAAACAGGTTGAAAAGACCTCTTCGGTCAGAGTTGTTTTTCCTACTCCTAAGCAGCTTCCAGCGCTGCCTCCAATCGACATTGAACAGATTCCTCCACTGGTGGAATTTGGACTCGAACACCCGCCAGTAGACAATCGAGCTGTTTTGCCATTCAAAGGGGGCGAAACTGCAGGACAGGCAAGACTTCAGGACTATGTCTGGACCCAGAATCGACTGAAAGACTACAAACAGACTCGCAACGGCATGTTAGGAGCCGACTACTCCTCCAAATTCTCGCCGTGGCTGGCTCTGGGTTGTCTATCCCCTCGCTGGATCTACGACCAAGTTCAAACCTACGAAGCCGAGCGGGTTCGCAACGACTCCACCTATTGGTTGGTCTTCGAACTGCTGTGGCGAGATTTCTTTCGGTTTATCTGTGCCAAACATGGCGATCGCATTTTTTATCCTTCTGGACTGCAACGAATTAGCATTCCTTGGAAGCAGGACTGGCCGAGATTTCAACTATGGCAAGAGGGGATGACGGGCTTTCCAATGGTGGATGCCAACATGCGGGAGCTAGCCGCTACGGGGTTTATGTCCAATCGAGGCAGGCAGAATGTTGCCAGCTTTCTCACCAAGAATTTGGGGATCGATTGGCGAATGGGGGCAGAATGGTTTGAATCTCAGTTGATTGACTACGATGTCTGCAGTAATTGGGGCAACTGGAACTATACAGCTGGCGTTGGCAACGATGCCAGGGGGTTTCGATACTTCAACATTCCCAAGCAGTCCAAAACCTACGATTCGGACGGAAATTACATCAGGCATTGGCTCCCTGAACTAGAGCTTGTTCCTGGAGATAAAGTTCATCAGCCAGAGAAACTTACCGTAGAGGAGCAAAAACATTATCGATGTCGGTTAGGAGTGGACTATCCTCGTCCAATTGTGGATTTTTATCAGTCGGTAAGATCGAACGAAACAATCTACAGCAATGCATGAATCGATAAACATCATTCGATTCTAGATGGAAATACTTAGCCGTATCTACAATGTGATTTTAAACAGAACTGAATACGCCAAACTATCGTCATTAAACTTGAAATTTTTAGAGACAGAGGACATTATAAAGATAGGTTAAGCGCCTTTACTTGCAGGAGATTACACATGGAATCTAAAGAGAATCGTTTGGGGTTCACTGGATTCGCAGAAACTTGGAATGGTCGTCTGGCTATGCTAGGTTTCGTCATTGGTGTTGCCACCGAACTCTTAACTGGTGAAAGCATCCTGACTCAAATTGGTCTGATGTAATTGCATCTACCCAACTCCAAACCTTGAAACTAGTACTATGCAGCCCTCGCAAATTGCAAGGGCTTTTTTTAGGATTTTGAGTTGTTAGTGCATTATTTATCAATTACATTACGAAAGATCGCTATTCAGAAATGCGAATCTAGCATTTATCCGAATTCGCTCGGAAAACTTATACGATAAATCGAAGAAAATAATCTGACTTCTAGCCTGTATCGAGAAGACGACGCACAGGTACTCAGACTGGTTAAGATTACTGAACTAACACTCTTACCTTTTCCGAAATGACGGGACGGTCGTGAGGGATGTGAAGGTGATTACCCAGCACCAACTGCAAAGTATGCTGGCCAGGAGGTAAGGTCAATTCCGTCTCTGTTTGCCCTCCACCGTAGTGACGCACGCGATCGCTCTTGGGCAAAGATGAAGTCAAATCGGGTAGTTCTTCAACGTCAACGAGCAAATGATGGTGTCCGGTGTTCTCAACATCGACCCCCGCAGGAGCAACCCCCATACCGGTGAGGCCAAATTTCACGGTAAAGGTTCCATGTACCGTTTGGCCATCGGCAGGCTCCGAGATATAGACCCGAGCGGAATCCGGGGCATGGGAAATAAAATCATCAGCTACGGCTTCAGATACCCCCACCATGAAACCTATGGCAAGGACAAACAGGAACCCCAGCAATGCTTTAGTCTGTCTCATCGATCATTCCTACTTTATGCATACGCTACAACTGACAGAGAGGCTCGTTCTTTCGAGCTTGAATCCGTCTCTTATCAAAAATAGACCTGCTTCCAGGCAAGTCATCGAGTCTTCAGCAGCTCAAGCCCGATTCCAAGCAACCCGAATTTGCCCGGGCAAATGCCGTGCAATTTCAGAGTTTGTTTCCAAGCTCAGGACCTCTTTAATTCCCCTAAACACAGCCACCATGACATCGGCGGAATCTACGTACAGAGGGACTCCAGCTTCCTGCTGAATCCGAGTGAGAAATACCTCGTCTTTCACTTCTAAAGGAGGACGAACCCGACTCAACCAACGCACTATCAAGTTGGTATCCTTCCATAGCTGAGCGAGCGAATCCGATTTCCCATCGAGTTCGGAAGCAATGCGATCAGAGGCTTCTGTAGGCATCAGATCGCGAATCGAACGAAAGACAACTTCTGCGATATCGCGGGCGTCGTAGGTGCTATCTAAACCGCCCTGAACGGCTACCGTCTCCAGAAACTTCTGGTAGAGGGAAGTGCCGAATTCTACGTTAGGGTTTGGGGAGGGGGAAATCTGAGCTGCGGTCACGGAATCACCTAAAAGTTAGAAACTACACATCAAAGAATTTGAGCTGAAACCCAGTCTCAAGCAGAATTACATGACGAACCTGCAGATACAGAGAAGGAAAAATTCTGCTTGTCGTCACGAAGCACAGCGAGATCGCCACCAGTCAAACGTTCCAGCAGACTGTCTAGTTGCCACAACGTAATCAGTCCAAATTGTCAGAGCACCATATGTCAGGGTTCTTGCAGGCGTCGAGCGTGGTGCCTCGCCAAGACAAGTTTTTCAGCGGACACCGAAAACTCTTCTTGCAGCACCCTTACCAGCTCCGTATCGGACATTGGTAGACTCAGACGCAATACATAATTCTTAACACTTATGCAAAGAATTGTAAACATCCTGGGAAAGTGCTCTTCAGGGTTGTGCGGGCCACCCATTCGTAGGCCTGCAGGTGTATGAATTTTTTCGTTCCCCCAGGAAAGTTCTAGCGCTCAACTCAAATGCAGTTTAATGTTGCGCAATGGATGGCAGCTTGGCTAGAGCGTTAGCACTGTCGACCGTGGCTTGGACTTCCACCTCCGACCAGTATTTTGGAGCTTGACAGTGGTGGGCGACTAGCAACCCCCACAGACGAGATTCGGTCAGAATCGGTGCAACTAAGTTGGCCCGCACTTGCAAGCCCTTTAAAAAGTCTTTGTGGCAGTCTGCGATTGGCTCTATATCGATATCGGATATCGAGCGGATCCGGCCAGCTTGGTATAGCTCGGCATACTCGTCGTTAAAACACTCATCCGGACCCGTCGAGCCCAAAATGGAGTAGCGCTCGTCACTAAACGACTCGAAGGCTACGCGTCCCTCCCACTCCTTGTAAAAGTAGTAGAGCAGGACGCGATTGACCTGAAGACCGGTTCTGAGGCGATTGATGGTTTCACCTACTGAGGCATCTCGTTCTAAGGTCTGGTTGAGTTGAGTTAGAACCCTCAGTAAACCTGGGTCGGTGACATCAAAAGGGGTCTTGGGAGCAGTTTCAGAGCTCATTGCTATCAATTGCAAAAATTGTGGTTGCTGGTGAGAACTCTCCCCCTCGCGTGGTTCATGGGAGGGGTTATGGAGTGGCTTTTCCCATGATGCATGAAGCACCACAAATAATCGCATGCACTGTGGCAAAATTGACTCTACTTAGGGCTTGCTGAAAAAGGAATCTCCGTCGTTGAGAGCAAATTCGAAGTAGAAGAATAGTTTGGAAAGAAGGATCGGCAGCGAATGTCATGCGCAAGATGCCGAAGTGGATCGCCTGATTGAAGCT
>JBFRWN010000114.1:0-6912 GCA_051439605.1 Synechococcus sp. | reverse complement strand
TGAAATCTCCGTTGCTGTATGTGGGGGAAGTGATTTCCTTGTTTCTCTGACGCTTACTAGTAAACGGGTGCTGGCTGAGACGGAAACGAGGGTTCCATCGACATCTGTTAAAGGTTCGGTGAGCGCTGGCTCGCGTGGTTCTCAGACAGTTCTCAGAGAAAACCAGAGGGTTCGGCGCGATCGCTTATCTACCGAGGCTTTGCCTCCTGAGACTGGGCTCAGGGCTGACCGTTGCCACTTCTCATGTCGTGTTTTTGCAGAATAATATTCTGCTGGGCGATCGCCAGCAGTTCTGCTGTTCAGCTCTTAGGACAGGCAATACAAACTATTTCAGGCAGGTTTCAGGCTGACAGCCCTTCAATCTGTAAGGACACTGGTAACAATCTTCTGTTTCGTTGAGCAGCGGCTACTTGATGTCTCCTCTACTGACTGCTGCCATTGTAGCGGCCCACTTGTCCGTCTACGGTGTGTCGGCCATCAATATCTGGATTTTTTCTCACCACAGCGGTTTTTATCGCAAAGTACTGCCACTGCGTTCCTTACCGGCCATTTACTGGGGATTCAGTTGCTTTGCGATCGCTAGCTCCTACGAAATTGCCGAACACATCGGCGATCGCTGGATCTACATCAACCAAGTTTCCGCCCTCAACTGTCTGTTCTATACGTTCATCACTGCCGGGGTGGGGCTGATTGCTATGGGACTGAAAAAGGCACTGTGGACAGATTTACTGGCGATCTCCTGCATCATCGTGGTTCCCATTGCCTACTGGCTCGATGATAGTAAAGGCTTGCCGCTGCAGATTCCTCAGATGGTAGTGGCTGCTATCTTCGTTTACCAATGGTTTGTGGTGATGCGAGATTGGCGGGTGTTCCTCTATCTACTGCTTTCTAATGGAGTGGCATTAGGGTTTGGTATCGCGTTGATTGCAACTGGGAACCAAGTCTTGCATATCTTTGTGGGGCTGTTTTCGGCGATCGCTCTACTCATATTGGGGTATGTTGCTTGGGTTAAGCCCGCTCAGTTTAGAGATGACAAGGGATTGCGTTGATATCACCAACATCGAGGAGGACTAGCTGGCACGACCCAACAGCTAGAAAAGGAATCCGCAGCTCGAAAGTTTAGCTAAACTGCCTTGGATACTACTCACTGGCATACTAAATTGTGTTGTCGCAAGAGGAACTGTCATGACCGCAACGCCGACTAATCCTTATCAGTGGCTGGCTATAAAAATCACATCCTTTGTCCTGGTTTTCATGGCGTTAGGGGTAATGGGCTGGAAGCTCTATGCGATCCTAAACCAGCAAGAAGTGCCCTCCAAGCTAAATGTGTGGGTGTGGGTGGGCAGCGCTCTGGTGCTGCTTCATACCATCGAAGGGGCGATCGCGGCTGGAATCGCCCATAGTCGTGGTGAAAGCGCTCTGAAATGCGGAATCTACACGTTTTTTACTGGGATGGCGGGACTATCCGAAACATACAACCAAACTGAAAACAGCTAGCGATTGTTTTGGGGGGCAATATAGGTTGGTTCCGAGTAAAGCGGAACAAAAACAAGGCACAGTTTTTCGAGCGGTATTCGTTTCGATGCCAACAGGAATAGCGAGGACAAGAGGATGGGATGGGTGTTCGTTGCAGTAGGAGCATTTTCGATCTGTGGTGCTGCCTTAGACTGGGATTGGTTTATGAACAGCCGCAGAGCTCGGCTCTTTGTTCGAGTGTTTGGTAGAAACGGTGCAAGGGTTATCTATAGTTTGGTTGGACTGACTCTGGTAATTTTGGGTGGGCTATTTTTGATGGGGTTTATTGAGCAATAAATCTTTGGATTCTGCATATTTTTCCGATCCGGCTAGGGTGCGACATCTCCCGCATAAAGTTGGGCAGCATTCACAACTGATTTGTAAGTAGTTTCAGAGAAAAAATAACGATTCAAATCAATGTTCTGGTATACCGATGCTGAAGTTTTACTATCATCCCTTGTCCCCTATTGCTCGTCGGGTTTGGCTAGCGCTTTTGGAAAAGGACATTTGCTTTGAACCGATTTTAGTAGATCTTAAAGCCCGAGAAAATCTGAAGCGTGACTACCTGGCCCTCAATCCATTTCATCACGTCCCCGTGATTGTGGATGGCGATACGCGGATTTTGGAATCGTTTGCCATTCTGGACTATCTGGAGGCGAAGTTTCCCATACCCTCTCTTTCTCCCACCACACCCGTGGAGATCGCGCAGATGAGGACGATCCAAACGGTGATTGCCAATGAGCTGATGCCCAAACTGCCTGCCTTGGTTTTTTCAGGAGAATCTACAACCGATCGGGCAACACTTCGACAGGTTTCTACCGTTCTGAAATTTTTGAGCGCTCAGCTTGGGACGGATGATTATTTTGGGGGCAATCGTGTCTCCCTCGCCGATATTACTGCTGGTGCGGCTCTGCCTTTAATCGAGCGACTCGGGTTTGACCTGCAGGAATATCCTGCGATCGGGGCCTGGTGCGTTCGGGTCATGGAAAGGGAGGCTTGGCGCCAAACAGAACCCGAAGCTGAAGCCTTAAATGCCTGGAAGCGCTGGGTCAGGCGGATGGTCCAGTCCAAAGCACAAAACCTTCCCGTTTCTGGTGCGCAATCGGGGTCATCCTGAACTCAGGCCGGAGCATATTGGGCTCGATGGCTTTCTGTCAAAGTTGTGCCAACAGGTCTACACTTACCTGTCTTTCCTTTTCGTCGAGGGGGTTAAGTAGGAGAGCCCGCTGGCTTTCTTGTTAAGGAACGGTTTTTTATGGGACTATGCCTCTTGCGCTACTTCGCTTGAGAGCCTGAGCGGAGAACAGCAGACAAGATTTCTTTTGAAAAATAACGTAAACAGATAGCGTTCGAAGCGATCGCAATTAGATGATGGCACCAGGCGAATTCCAATTTGTTTCTACTCCTAGCGACAAAACCCAGCATGCGTTAATGATTGAAGACTTTGTTGCCTTGGCACAGAGTGGCTCCCAAGGCGAATTTTATGAAGCCAGGATTAGTAGCAGCGAACGTACTCAACAATTGCTCGACGCCATTTTGGACAATGTCGCTTAGTAACAGGGAATCCGATTGGACCATTTGTTAGGGAATATTCTCTCGTGGATTTACAGAGCTGCCGCTCAGCCCGCGAGGACGATCCACGGAATGGGCTGGCTCCGATCTAGGGTCCAACCGAACGCTCCCAGCGTTACGTCAGTGCGACGGCCAAAGTCCCTCAGCGTCTTACTGGCGTGAGCAGGAGCAAGATCGGCATACTGCTCAAAGAGATCGTCCGGGCAGCGATCGCTGCCCTGGGCTGCCACGTGCAGCGGTGCGAATAATACCATCAGGTCGCGCGGATCTATTCGGTCATTGTCTGGGTCGATGGTGAGCAGGCATGCGAGCAGTCCAGCCTCGAAAAGGTCCACGGACTTTTGCGCCAGTGCTCGCGCCGCGCACCGCACCGCATAGGTGCTCAGACGGCTGCGCACTGAAGCGTCCACCAGTCCTGAAACTGCCCAACAATCGTCTGCGTCGAAGGTCCGTGCTAGCGCCATTGCCGAATCGAGAGCTTCGTCGATCTCGTTTAACGGATGGTCCCGCTGATAGTCGAGACCGCTGTCAAAGCCCTCGATTAGCGCCTGCAGCTTAGCCTCTTCCGGCATGCCCGCCGCGAATAATCGTTCCCAACTAGCAACTTGTTGCGCACGTATGCGATCGAGCTCTCCAGGAGGGTGCTCGTCCCTTGGGCGGGCTGCGTCGAGCAGTAGCTCGATCGCTTTTTCGACGTTGTTCATCTCTCTAATGTCTCGGGCTCGTTCCATTTATGAGGCCTGGTAGCAGGTCAATTTGCCGATGTTTTTCTGACTTGCTGGTGACTCCGATAATCGATGGTTGCAGTCTGATGCTTCTATAAATCAGTGAGTAGTACAATTTTTTCATGTAAGGAGGAGAGTCACATGTCCCCTTGGCCCAGTTTGGCTACCGTAGTTGCCCTGTTGGTCTATTACGTGCTTTGCATCAATGTCAGCCGGGCCAGAGCTAAGTACGACGTGCCTGCTCCCAAAATGTCGGGTGACCCCAACTTCGAACGCGTTCTGCGGGTTCAGATGAATACGGTCGAGCAACTCGTTCTCTTCTTACCTTTAATGTGGCTATTTTCTATGTTTGTCAGTCCCGAATGGGCTGGAGTCCTGGGAGGGGCTTGGGCAATTGGCCGCATCATCTTTGCTTGGGGGTACTATCAAGCGGCTGAAAAAAGAGCGATTGGTTTTGGGATTGGTGCTTTAGTTACTCTTACCCTTTTCGTCGGTTTAATCTTCGGTATTGTGCGAGAACTGATTGCGATCGCTGCATGAGTTTAGTGCTGAAGTGGGCCCCAAATCCTGGACAACCCAAGGGAGTCTCTAAGCTTGGAACCGAAGCTCTTTCTCTATGACCTGCCCATCTCACAGTACCGGTTTATGCAAGAGTTCGCGAGTAGCCTTTCCGAGTATTTTAGCGTTACAGCCATTGCCAAACAGCGCTCCTCTTCTCAGCTGCCTCCGCAGGAACACTTAGATGTTTAGGGAGGGATTGAGGCTGGCTTATTCCCTTCGTTTAAGGTAGCTGGTAAGACTGGAATTACGACGGTGGCACTCCATCGAGCTTATACCAGCTGGCTAACGATATCCTGTCAGCCAATTAGATTGAAGGGTCACAGATAGATTTCAGTTCTGACAATCATATCTAGCTCATCATTCACTACTCCCCCTTATCATTACTCATTTAGGGCTACTGCATTCATCTACATCAATCAAAAATATTTGCCATAATAGTGATGTAGTTGTTTGAATGATTTGGCCAAATGGATAAAGTACTGACCGGGAAGAAGCTTCAAGCTAAAGTTGCTCAGATGAAAGGAGCTAATAAGAAAGAGATTGCCAAAGAGTGTGGCTATGTTACTTACACTAAAGATGGACAGGAACGCATCGGCCTGATGGCTTTTTACAATGCCTTGCTTGAAGCAGAAGGAATGACTTTTGAAGCGAAGCATGAGAAAGGGAAGAGAGGAAGAGAAGCTGCATACAAAGTTGCCGTCCACAAAAATGGTAGCTTGTTAATCGGTTCAACCTACACCAAAGAGATGGGACTAGAGCCCGGAGATGAGTTTTCCATCAAGATTGGTAAAAATAAAATTGCTCTTACCAAAATAGATGGCGAATAAGCTGCGAACTGATTCATCCAGGTTCTCACAGAGCTGTATCTCTTACGCCAAAGCGAACGCAGTCAATGTTCAATCTGACTTCAGAAGCTCCTCTGGAATTTGCTGAAGAGTCCGTTCAAATGGGGCTGTGCAAAGAAGAACCTGCATTTATAACAATGCCCCTTAAGGGCTTTACCGGCTTAGAAACCTGTGATTGTTGTTGCGGGAACGAGAACTTTTTGCCCGTTTTGAGACTGCATCCCTCACGAGGTGCCCGCTGATGGGGCTCAAATGCCCTGAAGTCCAAGATAGAAACTTTCTGACCGTCTGCCACAGTGATTGCGGTCAACTCTAACGTGGCGATCGGGATTGATTCTGCATCCTTTTTGTTGACTCCCGCCTGACCGGCGATCGCATCTACTCATTCACCGTTATTCATGCCTGCATATCTAACTCCGGGGTTTAGAATGCCTCTTCCTGAGCGATCATTTGAGTCAGCTGCTGCAACCCTTTCTTCACTTGACGAGAAACCGTTACCACGCTGAGGTTTAAGCGGTCAGCCGTTTCCTTCTGGGTGAGGTCGTGCAAGAACACAAACTCCAGAACCTTGCGGGTGCGATCCTCCAAATGAGACATTGCATGACGTAAGTGAATTCTATCTTCTTGAGCAAGCTGAAAGTTTTGATAACGGGCATCGGGAACGAGATCTCCCAAGCAACTTCCTTCACTATCTGCCTGATTTAAGGGTGTATCTAGGCTTAGGGTTGATTGATTTCGCCTTGCCACTTTAAATTGCTCCCACTCTTCAGGGGTCAGTTCCATGACTTCCTGAATCTCATCATCGCTAGGGGGTCGTCCTAACTCCTGACGTAACTGGGCCAACGCTTTCTTGCTGCGATGAAGCAAGGTTGACCATTTACGGGGAAGTCTGACAATAGGGCTTTTATCTCTCAAGTAATGTTGAATCTCGCCACGAATGTGAGGCATGGCAAACGAGCTAAATGCTATGCCGCGGGCTATATCAAATCGCTCAATAGACTGAATTAAACCGATGCAGGCAATTTGTAATAGGTCGTCAAAGGATTCCTGACACTGGTGTTTCCAGCGATGGGCTTCTTTACGGACTAAGCCCAGATTCATCTCTACCAAATGGTTTCGAATTGCAGCCGAACGGGTTTGTTTGTACTGCTGTAGCAATTCCAGAGTTTTTGCTTTTAAATCTAAGGATGAGGAAGTTACAGATTGTTTTGAAAATCTGGCTCTTCTACCCAACTGAGTTGTTCTGGCAGAGCGCGATAGAGGGCTGACGCATTGAACCATAACCATTACAGTCTTCCAATGTCACATGTGTAAAGAATCGAGGGATGAATTTAAAGCAAGAATGCTTTCAACTTCCATGCATCTTAGGCTGACAATAAAGAGAGTAAGGAAAACTTGTGAGAAATGCAACATGAAGTTCATGTAAAGATGAGTTTTATATAAAGTGATGACAGGATATTTAATCTATACTCTTCAATATTTTTCACTGCACCTTCTTAGCAATCCCTTGCTAGTTCTTGACCAAGGAGCACAAGTCGAGTGTTAAGTTGCTTCGTTAGTCCTCCAGATGTAAGCGATTGTCTTGGAAGTCAAGCCTCTCTTGCTATGGGATTGCACCAGGGCTGACCACTTTTGGCAATGGCGTTGAGGATGAGCAGGAGTTTGTGCATACAAGCAGTCAAAGCGACTTTTTT
>JBFRWN010000113.1:0-60800 GCA_051439605.1 Synechococcus sp. | reverse complement strand
ACCAAATCCTGCATGATTACCCCCTAAACCATTTTTCAAGCCCAGATTCTCTCCATTGCAAAAAACCAGTAGCTAAGTGGTTGGATGTTTTGTTTCGGGGTTAAGGTGATCCGGATTTGGTATTACTAACGTGGCAGTCACCATGGAATAGTCACTTCGATTGCCGAAGCTTATCTCAGTCATAAAGCGATCGCATGAGCAATTGCAATGCAACAGCCTACAATGCGGTTTAAAGGCAAGTAACCAACCTGCATACATTTGCTAGTGTTTCGTTGCTGGCTGTCCAACTCCCTTTGGAATACTGCGATGACGACAGAAAATGCTATTGCTAAGACTCTGATTGCTGATGAGCAAGGCACCAACAATCAGGAAACCAGGGTCTTCTACGGTCGCCCAATTGCTAGCAATGAAATTGATAACTCCGATGAATTAATGGGCTATCTCGACTAAGACGTCTGAACCTCAAAGCCTCTAGTGCTAACAACAATCTATGTTGCTAGCTCCACTCAGAGCAGAAGGGCTGCTTAGGTCTACGTATCCTTGAATTTTGTGCACCATAGAGACATGCTCCCCAAAATCAGTCCCTTACACAATCTTGCGCATACCTTTGCAGTTATCGCAGGTTCCGCACGGGGATGAGGGGAGAAATCCTAATGCACGCTCAATTCCTTGCCATCGACATTGCTTGCCATACAGCAGCTGTTCGATAGATTTGTATTGGCTTGATGTCGCTTTTCCCGATCTATAGGGGGTCGGTGCTTTGACGAGCGTACGACTCGCTATGCGAAATCGAAATGGATCGTCCCAAACCAGGCATCGTTCTGCCCTCAACAACGCCAGAGCGATAGCCGAATCGTGTCCATAGGTCTGAATAATGTCCTCGTAGCTCCCTTGTCGCGGCAAAACCTTTAGAAGTTTGTGCGCACGTTGGCGTACATTTTTCTGCTGCTGCCGAAGATAATCGCGCAACTGACTATCGCTAGCGTCCAATAGTCCTGTTGGTTCAGAGACGAGGGTAAGTGCTTCAGCTGTGTCGCCATCTCTGCCCGCTCGACCAATTTCTTGAACGTAATCGGAGACTGAGGGAGGTGCCTGGAAATGGGCCACCCATCTCACCTGGGGAAGGTCGATCCCCATCCCAAACGCGTTAGTACAAATTAGAAATTTTCTTTGCTGCGATTTCCACTCCTGCTCAAGTTGCTGGCGCTGTTCTGGTCCGATTCCTCCATGGTAAGCAGCTGCACCGAAGCCTTGTTCCCTTAGGTACTCCACAAGTTCTCGGCAGCTGTTTCTCGTTCGGGCATAAATCAGCCCTGAACTTGAACTGTGTTTTCGCACAAACGACAGCAATTGCCGCCTTCGACCTGCAGGCGTCCAAGCCACCCGTACGTGGAGGTTGATGTGAGATCTTCGCGGACTCACCCGAATCGTTAAGGGATGCCGCAACTCCAAAACATCCTCTATGAGCCTTTGAGTTTCCGGATTTGCAGTTGCAGTAAAAGCTGCGATTGGAAATGTTTGCTGTAAGCCTCTCCGTATCCCCCCCAACCGCATGTAGGTTGGCCGAAAGCTCGCTCCCCAATCCGCTACAGTATGGGCCTCGTCCACAATCGCGCCTCGAATGAGGACCGTTGAGCACTGCAAGGCGGACCACACCTGTGGACTGACAAGGGTTTCGGGAGAAAGATACAGCAATCGCAGACATCCTTGCGATAGCCTCAGCAAGGTTTTGCGCTTGTGATGTCGGCTCATCTGACCGTGTAATGCGGCAGCTGCCAGCCCCCGTTTTTCTAGACTACGGACCTGATCCTCCATCAAGGCAATGAGAGGAGAAATCACCAGCGTAGTTCCCCCTTGCAGCACTGCTGGCAGTTGAAAACAGAGGGATTTGCCATAGCCTGTGGGTAGCACAATCACTGCATCGCATCCCCTCAACAGCGCATCAATTACCTCCGCTTGAGGGGAACGCAACTGCTTGAAGCCCCAGTATTGCTCTAGCGTCGCTAGAACAGAAGCGGAAGGTCGCTTGCCGACACCTCCGCCCCGTGCTGTATCCTCGGTTGGTTGTGAATGTGCTGGTAACACAAAGGTAGAACGAACGGATGACCCCGCTAAGTTACCGAATTAGTGACCGATTCCGATATAGGTAAATCCCGCCTCTTTGAGCTTTACGCTGTCCAGCACGTTACGACCATCTACAATCGTGGGATTGATCATTAATTTAGCCAGCTTTGAGTAATCCAAAGCTAGGAGTTCCTGCCAGTCGGTGACCAGCACCAAGGCATCGCAGCCTTCCACCAGCCGCTCAACATCCGACTCGATGGCAACTCCTGTTAAGCCGTGGCTGGAACCTGACTGGGACAGAATGGGGTCAAATGCCTTCACTTTGGCACCCAAGCGGTTCAACTTTTCAATCAAGGTAAGGGAAGGAGCATCCCGCATATCATCGGTATTGGGCTTAAAGGTTAAACCTAGTAGGCCTATGGTTTTTCCCTTCAGAATCTTCAGCTGGTGTTGAAGTTTCTCAATCACCTGCTGGCGTTGGTACTGGTTAACACTGACGGTTGCCTTAAGCATCTGAGTGTCGTAACCGTAATCAGCCCCCGTGTGAATCAGAGCTGCCACATCTTTCGGGAAACACGAGCCCCCCCACCCCAGACCCGCTTGCAGGAACTTCGTACCAATCCGGGAGTCTAAGCCAATGCCTTTCGCCACTTCAACAATATCGGCCCCTACACGATCGCAAATATTAGCAATTTCGTTGACAAAGCTAATTTTGGTGGCCAAGAAAGCATTTGAAGCATACTTCACCATTTCAGCTGAGTTGAGGTCAGTTACAACTACGGGTACCTCTGGCAGAGATTTATCCATTGCATAGCTGCGATCGACGATGGGAGCATAGAGTTCCTGCATCAAGGCAATGGCCTCTTGGCTGTTGCCCCCCAGCACAATTCGATCCGGATTCAAAGTGTCGAAAATAGCAGACCCCTCACGCAAAAATTCGGGGTTACTCACCACCTCAAATTTGGGCGCAGGCAGGCTCTCTAGAACCGTCGAGCCCCATCCACCAACCCCAACCAATGCTGGCTGATTTTCTGCCATACCGTCTAGGACTAGCATACGTACCCAGTCACCAGATCCAATCGGCACAGTCGATTTGTTCACAATGACCTTAAAGTCGCTAGGAGTGAGGTGGGAGCCAATCCCGCGAGCAACCGCTTCTACATAGCGTGTATCGCTTTCGCCAGAGGGGAGGGGAGGAGTACCTACAGCGATAAATAAGATGCTGCTTTGCTTAACTCCGAATTCCAGATCGGTGGTGAACTGTATGCGCTTGTTTGCGATCGCCTCAGTCATTAACTCGGAGAGGCCAGGCTCGTAAATCGGGGATTTCCCCGACTGCATGACCTTAACTTTAGCTTCGTTGTTGTCGACACAAATGACCTCGTGGCCGATGTGGGCTAAACAGACACCCGTCACCAAGCCGACGTACCCAGTCCCGATAACACATACTTGCATTGCATAGTCTCCTTGTTAACTAGTTGCTTCAGTCGTCAGCTTTCAAAACTCATGGGCATACATAACAGTTAGTTGAGCAGGATAACAGGGCGACGATAGTTCAACAACGGGCAATTCACGGATCGGTTCCCGTTCTTCCCGTATCAGGTGGGAACCTTTAACTGAGAGAAAATGCCCAATCGCTCTCCAAAATCATCAAGAAGCACCTTCAACCCCTCTTGTAATGTCACCGTTGGCACCCAACCCAGCTTTTCCCTCGCCAAGCTAATATCGGGTCGACGTCGGCGGGGATCGTCTTGTGGCAAAGGCTTATGCTGCAGATCGATGGATGAATCAACCAATTCTTGAATCGTTTTCGCCAACTCTAAGATGGTGTACTCAGTCGGGTTACCAAGATTGACAGGCCCCATAAAGTCCCCGTCCATTAGCCGAATCAGTCCATCGACCAGATCGGTGACATAGCAAAAGCTGCGGGTCTGGGAACCGTCTCCGTAAACTGTCAACGGCAAACCCTTTAATGCTTGAACGGCAAAGTTGCTCATTACTCGACCATCGCTCTCTAACATGCGAGGTCCGTATGTATTAAAGATGCGAGCCACCCGAATCTCGACATTATTTTGGCGATGATAATCAAATGCAAGAGTTTCAGCCACACGTTTGCCTTCGTCATAGCAACTGCGAATACCAATGGTATTGACATTGCCACGATAGCTTTCTGTCTGGGGATGAACGTCAGGATCGCCATAGACCTCAGAACTAGAAGCCAGTAAAAAGCGTGCCTTAACTCGCTTGGCCAGTCCCAACATGTTTAATGTACCCATCACATTGGTTTTAATCGTTTTGACGGGATTATTCTGGTAGTGAATAGGAGATGCTGGACAGGCTAGATGATAGATTTGATCGGTCTCTAGCCGAATGGGCTCGGTAATGTCATGGCGAATCAGTTCAAACCGAGGATGGCCGAGCCACTTGAGAACGTTTTGTTTCGAGCCCGTGTAGTAGTTATCTAGACAAATGACTTCGTCACCACGTGCCATTAATCGGTCAATCAGGTGAGAACCGATGAAGCCGGCACCACCGGTGACGAGTATCTGCCGAACGCTATAACTCATAAGCTCCTGTAGGGTGAGAGTACTAGGCAGCCACCGTAGTAATACAATCAACGAAAGAACAAATCATCCGTCACGGCAATAACATTACTCTCAGAACTACTGTGAAGGACAAACTTTGCCTGAAATTTTGTGTAAGCATGTACTCATAATAGAAGAAAGTCCGTTCCTGTTCGTATTTTTTGGAACAGCTTTTTCCTCGCCTTTTGGTCTGTTGTTATTTAATCCTGAGAACCGTACTCAAGTACAACATTGACTACGATCTATCTCTCGATGCTTTGGGAGATCCATGAATTAACGCGAGATCTTTGGCAAGACGTTCTAGTTCCCGCAGCGATTTTAGCGAATCTCGGATGAGTCTCGCTGCCCTCTTTGGATGCCGCAGCATTTCAACTGTCAGATTGAAGCCTGAAAGATTCCCATTGGCTTGAATCGCACGATTTAGATCGGGTAAATCAGCGTAACAGTTGTCGCTGACGACTCTCAGCATGACAACAGAAACGTTGCGATCTCTGAGGGCTGCTAAGATTGCTGCTCCCTCCATATCGACGATATCTGCCGAAGTGGAACGACCAAGTGTTTGTTTTTCATCTGCCAAACACACAACACGATCGCTGCTAAGCAGGACTGGAGAAGTACCAGTTTGGGAGGATTTTCCAGTAAGAAGTTCAAGCTGCTGACCAATTTGTTGCCAGAAAGAAAGAGAGAAGACCTGCTGTTCGGGAATAGAAACAGTTGGCAATTGGCGGAGATGACTGATGCAGGTGTAGGGCATCACCCGTTGACCGATTCTGAATTCCGGTGAAAGAGCGCCGCATAAGCCCATCACCACAATATGCAGAGGTCTGTTTGGAGGAGATGGGGGGAATTCCAACTGGCCCAGGAACTGGGTAACAGCCAGAGGACCGATAGGTATAGCGATCGGGACAGGGGGTGACGGGGAGTGGACCTGCCTAAAACCTCTACAGACAGCGGCGTACTCAGCCCCTTTTGGAACCAAGACAACATCGATAGGGCAGTTTTGTTTCATGAGTCGCAAACTGTTGTTCTTGCTATCTACGTGACATTACTAGGCATATCTTCCTGTTTAGATGGGAACACTGATGCGTGTTCTGCAATAGGCAATTTCAGGGTTTTGACTGGGTGACATTTTACCGGGAAACAATTTTCTAGGTAATACATTTCCAGATTTACCCATTCTCACTTGAACCAGCTCTAGCTTTCCTCTTGATAGGGACAAGAATTTCTGGATTGGCGAACAGAAATTAACCGTGCATGCTGCCTACGCTACCGCTATCCCCTTTCCATTGCGAATTCAACCTAGAAATCGCACTGCATGATGCCATAACCTGCGATGCAATCTGCTGTTGTTTGCGTCGTAGTCCGAATCATCACTCGCTACAATCAACAGACCTTTGAGCCCCCCACCATTGGTTTTATGGCCTTCCTGCCCCCATCCACCACCCATGCCCTCAAAAAGTTGCAAAAGCGATTTAACATTTCCCGCTGGGCAATTTTGCATCCTTGGTTGACTGCTTCAGCCTGGCTGGCAATGGCCATCGTTGGAGCCTGCGCCTTCCTTTCATTGCGGTATGCCCTGTTTCCGGATGTCACGTTTCCGGTGGTGGTAGTTAATGCCTCTGCCCCCTACGACACTGCACTACAGATGGAATTGGTGATTGCCGATCCCATTGAGCAGCGCCTGCAATCGCTGCAGAATCTGGAAAATCTTCATTCATATATTTACCCTCGTCAGACTGCAATCGCCGCAGAGTTTGCCATTGGGACGGATTTGTCCGAGGCGGAGCACACCGTTGAGGAATTAATCGCAGACCTGCAACAGGAAGGGTACTTGCCGACAGAGGTAGAAGCAAAAGTTATCCCTGTCAATCTGAACGAATCAGCAGCAATTAGCTACGCCTTATATAGCGACACGTATTCCCTGGGTGAATTGACGTCTGTTGTCCAGCAGGAGATGTTGCCCGAACTGGAGCAGATACCGGGGATACTGCGAATGGAACTGCTAGGGGGCAGCGACCCTGGCTCGGAACCCATTCCTCCATTTACGGCTAGCAACAAATCACCTACGTTGGTGAGCTTCAACGGTTCTGAAGCGCTGGCAATCCAAGCAATTAAAGAAAGTGGTGCCAATACCCTTGATGTTGTGCAGCGAGTTCAGGACAAGGTTGCGCAGCTTCAGGGTGATTTGCCAAACGTACAGGTGACGCTTGCGGCTACTCAGGCAGACTTCATACGGGAGGCCACCCAAGCCACTGTGGAATCTCTGGGGTTCGCAATCGTTTTGGCCATTGTGGCCATTGTGGCATTTTTGAGAAACTGGCGTGCCACTGTGATTGCAGCAGTCACAATCCCCCTTTCTTTGATGGGGGCCTTTCTGGTCATGGCAGCCTTCGGCTTTAACTTAGAAACCATTACCTTGTTAGCCTTAGCGCTAGCTATTGGCATCGTGGTGGATGACGCCATTGTGGAAGTTGAAAATATTAGTCGGTATTTGGAGCAGGGATTTTCCCCAACCCGTGCAGCGATCGCGGCCACATCGGAGATTGGCTTGACGGTATCGGCAGCTACGTTGACCATTGTGGCGGTTTTTTTGCCCATCGCCTTTATGGGGGGGATTCTGGGTCAGTTTTTCAAACCCTTTGGGTTGGTGGTTTCCACCGCCGTCCTCACTTCATTACTCGCTGCCCGTACATTGGTGCCCGTACTGTCCATATGGTGGCTAAAGCCCACTCACAAAAATCGAAAGGATGCACCCATTTGGCGTCGTGTCATGCTGGCCTACCAGAAATTGCTGCGGTGGGCACTCAAACAGCGGGGATTAGTGCTGGGATTAGCGGTTGGTAGTTTGGCATTGGGGCTAGGACTGACGCCCCTGATTCCACAGGGATTTATCCCCAAGCTCGATCGCGGGGAATTTAACGTCGCCTACACCTTAAACGGATTTCATTTGACAGAAGAGGGGGATGCTGAGAGGGCCGGAAAAATTGGAGCCGACAACCTACCCCCGTTCGAAGAATTACCCACTGAAATTGCCACCTACCTAGTCGAAAACGATTTGGTTGAAACCTATCAGGAAAATGTTGAAGCAGCCAAGAATGGTCGCTCTGCTGCGGTCATTCCCATTCCTCCCGATATTCTATTGACACAATCCCATAAAGTGGCCAAAACCCTTGAGGAAGCCGTCGTTCCCTTTCCCGAAGTGGATTCGGTGCTGACGGTGGTGGGATACCGCGGAGCCATCAACGGGGGCAAACTGCGGGTGAAATTGGCGGGCAATCGCAAGCAACACACCGTCGCTATTCAAGACCGGTTGCGGCAGGAATTACCTCAGCTGCCTAATGTTGTTGTGGGCGTTGAGGATATTCAATTCGTAGACACCGGCGATCGTAAGCCGTTGCAGATAGCCTTATTTGGGGAAGACCTAGAGGAGTTATACACAACAGCCTCCTCAATTCGAGAAGTATTGATATCACAGTCAGAATTTGCCGATATCACCATCACGGGTTCGGGGGGGAGCATTGATAGCCTGACTGAAATTGAACACCGAGACGGAAAACGGGCGGCATTTATTCGAGCCAATCTGCGCCCAGGTATTGCCCTCGGGGATGCCACCGATCGGGCGATAAAGCTGGCCCGTCCCCTCATTCCCAATACAATCTCCCTCGATTTAACGGGAGATTCTGCTGCCATTTCTACCGTCCTGGGCAG
Source organism: Synechococcus sp. (assembly GCA_051439605.1). Lineage (GTDB taxonomy): Bacteria > Cyanobacteriota > Cyanobacteriia > Thermostichales > PCC-7336 > PCC-7336. The sequence goes on along the minus strand of JBFRWN010000113.1, from coordinate 52,443 downwards.
CTTTGGCCAAACCTTGGGTTTATCCATTGGCTGCATGTTCGCGGTTCTATTAGTGCTCTTCCGCCGCTGGACTGACCCGATGGTGGTACTGCTGTCATTGCCTCTGGCGGTGGTTGGCGCTGTTCTCGGTTTGATAGTAGCCCGCAGTGATTTTGGCATGATTGCCGCAATCGGTGCGATATTCCTGCTGGGGTTGCTGGACAAAAATGCCATTTTGATTGTGGATTATACTAACCAGCTAAGACAGAGATACGACTTGAGCCGTCGTGAAGCATTACTGAAGGCTGGGCCGGTTCGGCTGCGTCCAATTATGATGACCACGGCTTCGACAATTCTAGGGATGCTGCCAATTGCATTTGGATTGGGGGCTGGTGCAGAATTGCGTGCGCCGATGGCAGTTGCCATTATCGGGGGATTAATTACCTCCACGGCACTTAGCTTGATAGTGGTTCCAGTGCTGTACGCTGTGCTTGATGACTGGAATATGGTCTTCAAAAAAGGGCTGGTTCGCTGACCGCATTCATTCGAGCAGTTTAAGAAAAGGCTAGATCGGTGGCTTTATCAAAAGTATGCCAAACTCTGCAATTCAAGTCATATTTGCGGATTTAGCAATTTTTTCCATTCCACCTCAAGGAACTGAGGTTTGTTCAATCGTGAAAGTATTTGTGACAGGTAGTACGGGATTTGTGGGAGCCAACGTTGTCAGGCTCTTGCTGAACCAAGGATACGAAGTTCGGGCGCTGGTCAGAGAAACTAGTCGATTGGATAACCTTACAGGGCTAGGTATCGAAGTCATGCGTGGGGACCTCAACGATCCCCACTTGGATCGACTGATGGACGGTTGCCGATATGTGTTTCACATTGCCGCTCGGTATTCTTTACTGCAGCGAGATCGCGAGGCTCTTCATCGGGACAATGTACTAGGCACCCGAAATGTATTGCAAGCTGCGCGGACAGCAGGTATCGAACGTACCATCTACACCAGCTCAGTGGCTGCGATCGGAGTGAGACCCCATGGAGCGATCGCGGATGAATCCTATCAATCTCCCGTAGAACAGCTCATTGGCTACTACAAACAGTCAAAATATTGGGCAGAGCAGGAAGCATTCAACGCAGCTAGCGATGGTCAAGACGTTGTCATCGTTAATCCCTCAACCCCGATTGGCCCCTGGGACATTAAGCCAACCCCCACTGGAGATATCATCCTGCGTTTTCTGCGACACCAGATGCCTGCTTATGTGGAAACTGGATTAAACTTGATCGATGTGCGTGATGTTGCCATGGGGCATCTTTTGGCACTACAGAAAGGAAAATCCGGGGAACGTTACATCCTTGGCCATCAAAATTTCTCCCTCAAACAACTGCTCGATCTGCTTTCAGACATCACAGGTCTATCTGCCCCGCAAACAGCCGTACCGCTGTGGCTACCCCTCACGGTGGCTTGGTTCGAAGAAAAAGTACTGGCTCCACTTGGCAGGGAGCCTTCAATACCCATAGATGGCGTTCGTATGTCCGCAGAGCCAATGTTCTACACATCGGAAAAAGCAGTGAGAGAATTAAAGTTACCTCAATCTGATATCCGAGGCGCACTAACTGATGCAGTTGATTGGTTTTGTGAGCGAGGATATGCAACAGTCTAAGAATGATGTCGGAAACTTAACAATTGGGCATAGCTAGCAACAGCCGCCCTCTCAAGTTTGTGAAGGAGTGAACACTTATGGCAATCAACGTTCAGCAGGCGGTATCCGTCGGCAAATACTTAGTTTCGCAGCACCTCAAGGGTCGCAAGAAATACCCCTTAGTACTGATGTTGGAGCCACTATTCCGCTGCAACTTGGCTTGCCCCGGCTGCGGAAAAATTCAACACCCCAATGAAATTCTTCGTCAGCAGCTTTCTCCAGAAGAGTGCTTTGCTGCAGTGGAAGAATGTGGAGCCCCAGTAGTCTCTATTCCGGGCGGCGAACCACTACTCCATTCCCAAATGGATGAAATTGTGGAAGGCTTGGTAGCCCGCAAAAAATTTGTTTACCTTTGCACCAATGCAATTCTTCTTGAAAAGAACCTACACAAGTTCAAGCCCTCTGAATATCTAACTTTTAGCGTTCACCTCGACGGTCTTGGCAAACATCACGACAAGGCCGTCGATCGCGATGGTGTGTTTGACGTTGCGATAGCGGCCATTAAAGCAGCCAAAGCCAAGGGATTCCGCGTCACCACTAACACCACGGTGTTTAACGATGCCAATCCAGCAGAGGTACAGGAGTTCTTCGACTACGTCTCTGGCTTAGGCGTAGACGGCATGATGGTCTCTCCTGGCTACAGCTACGAGTGGGCCCCCGATCAAGATCACTTTCTCCGCCGCGAGGAGACCAAAGCGCTGTTCCGGGAAATCCTTGCTCCCTTTAAAGAGGGCAAGACTCAGTGGAGTTTCAATCACAACCCTCTTTTCCTCGACTTCCTGACCGGTGAGAAAGAATATGACTGCACCCCATGGGGCAGCCCTAGCTACAGTGTTTTGGGTTGGCAAAAGCCTTGCTACCTTCTGAACGAAGGCCATTACGAAACCTTCCAGGAGTTGATGGACAATACCGAATGGGAAAATTACGGTCGGTCTAGCGGCAATCCCAAATGCGCTGACTGTATGGTGCATTGCGGTTACGAGCCCACTGCCGCAGAAGATGCGATGGCGCCAAAAAATATAGCCCGTTCTCTTGGCAGCGTGCTGGGGTTTGCGAAGTAAACACATCCTCATCTAAACGAACAGTTGGTATTTCCCATTGCGATGTTGGATACCAGCTGTTCTCCGTATCTACCAGCAAAATCACCTTCAAATTGACAGTGTGGAGCCAGCTATCCCTCTATCGATTTTGCCCAGCTTCTCAAGGTTTCAAGGAAAGCAAAGGCTGCAGGCGTAAGTAGAGCATCCTCCATCACGGCTGCCCCAATCACTCGCTCAAGTTTGACGGGGAGACTGCATATATGTACGTCTGGAGGAACCGGGTCGGCGGCTAACCTGGGTAGAATGGCCGCCCCAAACCCTCGCACAACCATCTGGACGCTCGTACTATCTTCGCGAAACCGGTATACGGGTTTCCAAGACTGGTTATGAGATTCAAAATGCTTGCGCACGATAAAACTACAACTATCGGTTTCGGGGGGAACGATCAGCGGGTAATTTGCCAGCTCTTCCCAGCTTAGGTGCGAGTTTCTCGGTGGAGATGACGGCGGCAAAAGCACAACATATTCATCGCGCAGAATTTCCCACACTTCAAACTCTTTGGGGCAGGGAAGATACGTGAAGCCGATATCGGTGCTTCCCTCTCTTAAGCTGCGATTGACATGAGGAAAATCGTGCAACTCGCTAATCGCAACGGAAATGTTGGGATAAAGCTGTTGGAAGGTTGCCATTACCTTTGGCAAGATGTGCGTCGCGACGCTTCTAAACGTTGCAATCCGTACCTGCCCACCCTGAAGCCCCTTATGAAGATTTGCCTCTTGGACAAGTCCCTCTACACCTTCTAGGATATCTCGCGCTTTCTCAACTACAGTATTGCCGGCAGGGGTCAGATAAGCCCCATGACGACCGCGAGAGAGCAACTGTACCCCGAGCTCTTTTTCCAAGGTGGCGATCGCGTGGCTGATGGCTGATTGGGACACTCCAATCAGAAGCGCAGCCTCGCTAAAATTGCTGCAGTCCGCTACGGCCACAAGAGCTCGCAGCTGAGAAAGTTTGATGCGGTTGAGCCCCAGGGCGCCTATCATGGCATGTCCTCCCGCATGAAGCATTCTATTTTGGTTTGGCAGCATCTTAGCGGGAATGTCTCGGGATGAACATGAATTTCTTTCATATATTCAATTGGTAAAGCTAAACACTCGCTGAAATTCAGGGGGGGGTTAGTGTTTAGCTCTCTACGAGTTATTCGGGTACAACGATCGCGAGCTGAAAGAAAAACAGTGTGGTGTTGTGGAAGTCTTTGAAGAAGAGGGTGAAGACCTTGATGTCGTTGGCAATGAAGAGGCGGTTCCGTTTCTTATCAGCGACGAGGTCCAACTCAGATAGCACCCATGCAAACAAACAATAAACCCAGCGGGATAGACTAAAGCTACTTGAGGGTGGAAATGCTTTATGCCGGAATGGGCCTCTCTACAGGACGATCTCAACTTTCAGCGGGCCAAAGAGAGCCTGCATAAGTTGGTCGCGTCAATCGATCTGAATGCGAGAGAAAAAGCGGGTTTGGAACGGGATCTCAGTGAGCTGGAAAACTTTGCCAGCAAGCTGGAAAACGACGTTATTCATATCGCCGCTTTCGGTCGTGTGGGCACCGGAAAATCCTCCTTGCTCAATGCCCTTGTCGGCCAACGGGTCTTCCAAACCGGCCCCATCCACGGTGTTACCCAACGGCAACAGGCAGTGGAATGGGAAGTGAATCGCGAACCTATCCCCTCCCGCTCCCCCGTTCGCCCCAACTCCAGAAGCACTGCCATCGTTAAAGTCACTGCCCCTAGTATGGGAGGCGCTAGGTTGCAGCTACTGGACACCCCCGGCATCGACGAAGTGGATGGGGAAGCCCGCGCAGATCTAGCGAGGCAGGTGGCTCGCCAGGCCGAACTGATTTTGTTCGTGGTAGCAGGAGACATTACCCGAGTGGAGTTCGATGCCCTAGCTGCTCTGCGGGAAGCCAGCAAACCTATACTGCTAGTGTTCAATAAGGTCGACCAATTCCCTGAAGCCGATCGCCGCACCGTCTACAACAAAATCCGCAGCGATCGCGTCAAGGAGTTGTTGTCCCCCGACGAAGTGGTCATGGCGGCCTCCTCCCCCCGAGTGGCCAAGCCCATCGTCAATCGCGATGGCACCCTCTCCGCAAAACTAGTGGACGGTCCGCCAAAGGTAGAACAACTCAAGCTGAAAATTCTGGAGGTGCTGCATCGGGAAGGGCGATCGCTGATGGCCCTCAACACGCTGTTGTTTGCAGACGAGTTGAACGAGGCGATCGTCAAACGCAAGCTAGAAATTCGCGGCGAGTTGGCTGACCAGCTCGTGTGGAATGCCGCCCGCATCAAAGCCATGGCCGTCGCATTTAACCCCATCACCATCCTTGACACCATCGGCGGCGCAGTCGTAGATGTGGTGTTAATCCTCAAGCTGTCCCAGCTCTACGGAATCCCCATGACCCGCACGGGGGCCACAAAACTGCTCCAAACCATCGCCATCAGTATGGGCAGCATCGGCGCAGGAGAAATGCTCGCCACATTAGGATTGGGATCCTTAAAAACCCTATTTGGCGGTGCAGCCCCAGTCACCGGCGGATTATCTTTGGGGGCCTATGCCTCAGTCGCCGCCACCCAAGCTGCCGTCGCTGGAGTATCCTCCTATGCTATCGGCAAAGCTGCCACCTACTATCTTGCTCGCGGCGCATCTTGGGGACCACGAGGGCCAAAATCGGCGATCGCCCAAATCCTAGAAACCGTCGATGAAAAATCCATTGTGGCCCGCATCAAAGGAGAACTGAAAACCCGTCTGCAAACCGACGCCGCGGAGAGCTAAATCCTTTCCATTAAATCCATTGAGGCCGAGCGCAACAAGCAAAAAATCCAAAAAGGGCCCTTCTGCAAGAGCCCTCCATCGCCCAAATTGGAGCCAGAAATTATAGCTTTCGGGAGTAATATTCCACCACCAGCAGCTCGTTCACGGGGGCACATACCGCTTCGCGAGGAGGCAATTCCTTAATACGACCCTTCAAAGCATCCTTATCAAACTCAAGGTAGTCGGGCAAGAACAAACCGGGATACTCGGCGTAGTTCGCCACCAGCTTGCGTGACGTGTCATTGTTGCGCACGGTAATCACGTCACCCACCTTGCACTCGTAGCTAGGAATGGTGACCTTACGACCGTTCACCAAAATATGACCGTGGTTCACCACCTGACGAGCCGCAGGAATAGTGGGCCCCATACCCAAGCGGAACACAATGCAATCCAACCGCATTTCTAGAAGCTGAAGCAGCATCAAACCAGTGGAACCTTTGGAGCGACGGGCCTTTTTCATGTAGCGCACCATCTGCTTCTCGGTAATGCCGTAGTTATAGCGAACCTTCTGTTTCTCCTCCAGACGAACCGCATACTCCGACTTCTTCTTGCGAGCACCACCATGCTGACCGGGAGGATTGGTGTTTTTCGCGCGCTTGCGGGTCAAACCTGGCAAATCGAGCCCACCGAAGCGGCGTACGACTTTCAGGCGAGGGCCTGTGAAGCGGGACATGCAGAGTTCTCCAGAGCGATGACTAGAATAGAGTAGCTGCAATTTTAGTTGAGCAGCGATCTACTATCCTACTCGCTTAATGCCCGTCCGTACAGATGGTTGTTAAAAAGATCGTTCGATATGCTCTAAATATCATGAGTTTGCCGGCCTCTCATAGCTGTCGTGCTATGAATGGCATCCTAATGTATTGAGATCCAAGTTCGTGTCGCGACTCAAACCCTACCTCAACCCGCACATAAAAGGAGTGAATGCCATGGGATTGATGCGATCGCTAGCTGTGCTGGCGCTATCAATATCCCTGATCTTAAGTTCTTTTGTCTTCAGCAGTTGGACAGCACCAGCTGTTGCCAACACCTCCCTAGCCTTGGCCCACAGCCAAGCTTCTGGAGAGCCGCTGTTCGAGCTAAATCAGGAGGTCGATCGCTCTGCCACCGCCGATAATTTTGTGGTGCGGGCAGTCAATCGCGTGGAACCCGCCGTTGTGCGGATCGACACCGAACAAACAATTGTGCGGCAATTGCGCTCCCCCTTCGATACGTTTTCAAGAGATCCCTTTTTCCGGGATTTTTTCGGCGATAACTTTTTTCAGGCTCCGCAAGAGCAGGAGTACCGCACTCGCGGGCAGGGGTCAGGGTTCATTGTAGATAAATCAGGCTTGGTGGTGACGAATGCCCACGTTGTGGACAAAGCCGACACGGTTACCGTGCTCCTGACGGACGGACGCTCCTTTGAGGGGAAAGTGCGCGGTATCGACGAAGTGCTCGATTTGGCTGTGGTCAAAATCGAAGGTGACAACCTACCTATAGCCCCCTTGGGGGATTCAGACTCCGTTCAGGTGGGGGACTGGGCGATCGCTTTAGGCAACCCTTTAGGACTAGATAGCACCGTCACCCTCGGTATTGTCAGCACCCTGAACCGCTCTAGCGCCGAGGTGGGCATCTCCGACAAGCGCCTGGACTTCATCCAAACCGATGCCGCCATTAATCCCGGCAACTCTGGTGGACCTTTGCTGAATAAGCAGGGTGAAGTGATTGGCATCAACACTGCTATCCGGGCAAATGCCCAAGGCATTGGGTTTGCCATTCCCATCAATACCGAGAAGAAAGTAGTAACCCTGTTGGCTCGGGGCAAAACCGTTGAGCATCCTTACATTGGCGTAAACTTAGTGACGCTGACTTCCGAAGTGCGCGATCGCTTCAACAGCAATCCCAACAGCGGCTTATACGTAGAGCGAGATAGCGGCGTTCTAGTGGTGCGAGTGGTCCCCGAATCTCCGGCTGCCGCAGCGGGTTTGCGATCGGGGGACGTCATCTTAAAGGTCGGTCGTCAGGAGATTGCCTCTGCCGAAGATCTACAGGCAGCTGTCGAAGCGGCTGGCGTGGGTAAAAACCTGCGGATCGAAGTCGATCGCAACGGCATTCGGCAATCCTTGCAGGTGCGCACTGTAAATATGGTGGCGAGCGCATTGGAATAAGGTCATTCAGGAGGACTGACACCAGATGCTATGCATTGTTGGTCTCTCCAGCTCTGGCCAATCTAGCGACACGGTACATCTGTGTCTCTTTGTATTGCTTGTCTCTGACAATTTTCCGCCTGTTGGCGAATCAATTTCTGCACCGCCCCTACCGCTGGATTCAACTCAAAGTTTTTACGGTCGGGATAGCGATCGTGGGACTGCTGTTCCTCTTCAATCATCAACACATCCTGTTCGACCAATCCCACCAGCATTCCCCGAGCGGTATTAAAGCAGAGGTTTTTTACCCAGCGGCGGAACCAAACCGGTAGCTTGTGTAGCCGCCAAAACGGCTTGAGGGAGGTAAAGTGCATCAGATAGGCGCGGGTGTGGGTTTCGCTCACCGGACAAAAGAGACAAACAATTTTAAACTCTTCCCCCAGCGTAGCCACCCAGTTGGGATAGACGTAACTCACATCCAGTGGCTCGGGATGTAATTTCCGTAGCGCTCTCACGAATAGCTGGGCTACTGAATAAATCTTGTCGATTGTGTAGTAGCTCTCGGCTTCGTAATGGGCATCGACGCGGCGGTAGCTCGACTCCAGCCCCTTCAACTTGGCATTTGCCCAAGCCTGCAGATCGTCATGTAAATGCCCGTGGTACATATCCATCAAATTTTCAATCAAGTAAGAAAAGTGGGCTCGCACATCTACAGGAGTGACGGCAGCAATGAAATTGAGATGATTCCATTCGGGCAGCGACAGCGGCTCCCTCTCCCCCGCTAGTTCCGCATTGCCCGGAAAAACCCAGATAAATCCATCCTTTTGTTGCACGGCATAGCTGCGGACTTGGCAGTGGGGTAATCGCTGGTTTTCAGTCAGGTAAGGAATGCCGACACAGCTTCCAGCACCATCAAATTCCCAACCGTGATAAGCACACACAATCCGATCGCCCTTCACGCAGCCGTGGCCGAGCTGCACTTGGCGGTGGGGACAGCGGTTTTCTAATGCTCGAATCTCACCACCGCTGTTGCGAAACAGCACGATGTTTTCGTTCCAGAACGTCACGGCCAAAGGGCGATCGGTGACCTCTACTTCGCGTGCTACCGCATACCAGTGGTTTGGGTTAATGGTTGCCTTTCGTAGGCTGAACTTTGTTGATGATGTTTCGCGCTGAGGTGGTTGTTCTGTCTGCAGTGGCTGCAGCTCTTCCCGATCCAAAGACTGTTCCAGATCATCTGGTCGGGTGATGTGTGCCGTCATCTCGCATCCTATCCCTGAATTGTTGCTGTTACATATGGGGCCATTTCAATTGGGTAAAATCGATCCTAAATTTGCAGCACCCCTTCCGGCATAACGCTCAGCAGCACCCGCCGCTGCAGCCCCTCTTGGCTCAAAATTTCGTTAGCCGCCAGCAGTCCGCTGCTCACGGCCCTTTCCATCAGGCCGCAGGGGAAGGGCATATTGACCCAATCCCCTGCCACCATCAGGTTGGGGGTAGAGGTTCGGCTGCTAGGCCGGGCGGAGTTGCTGCCGGGGGGAAACCCAGCGAAATTCTTTTGATTGACTATCTCACGATGCAGCATGGTGGCATCGGCTAATGCAGGAACGATTTCGTACAGTTCTCGCTCGAAGGTATCTAACAGAGCCTGTTGCGTGGGAAATTCTGCCTCTTTATAGCAATAGGCATGTAGTTCTACAACGCTGCCTCCCGTGCGGGCCGCCCAATCCACGTAATCCTCTTGGATGCGGTGATAGAGGGTGATGCTGTCGGTGAGCTGATAGCCAGATAGCGACGTAAAATTACTAAACTCCCACTCAAAATCTCTGTCAAACCACATGCGGGTTACGGCAAAAGGATCGGCAACCTCCAACTGACTGACCTGTTCTTGTAGTGCTTCATCCACTTCCCCAGTTGATAGCGAAAATAGTTGCCTCACTCCCGGCACATCAGCCGCAAAGATGTAATAGTCGGCGGCGAGGTTTAACGTCTCTTGGGGGCGGGGGGTACGGGCCACTAACTGCACCCCATCCTCCGATTTTGCCGCCACTTTGAACTGTTCTAAGTCCCGTTGCGCAGGACCGCTCTGCACTTTGCCGTTGCTATCAAACACGGCTCCATGGCAGGGACAGTGAAAGAGTCCATCGTCACCCACCTGAACGGTACACCCTTGGTGGGTGCAGGTTAACGACAGTATCCGGTCGCTATCTGCTGCTGCCGCATATTCGTTATCCCCAGCCCCAAAAACTGGGCGATCGCCCTGACTCAACGGCTCGTTGCGGGGCACCCAAAAGGGAACATCGTTGCATCCAGCCCCCAGATGGTAATCCAAAGAAGCAATGTCTCCATGTTCCCACTGCACGGCGCTGACGGTGGCATCGGTCAAGATGGTTCCTCCATTGCTGCGGATAGCATTGGCGATCGGCTCCACGAGGCTGCGTCCCATATCCTGTCGAGATCCCTCAAAGGCCAACCCTTCTGGATTACCGAAGAAATAGAAATGAAAAAACTGCATCAGCTCCCCAGCACTGAGTCGGTCGGGGGCGTTGAGGCTGGATTTTGCAAAGGGTAAAAAGTACAGATCGTACAGCCCTTGAGGAAAGTCTCCTGCCACCCATTCCGCCACTGAAATATCATCCAGCCGCTGGTAGCTTTTCACGGGCTGAAATCCAATAATTTCCCTAAAGACCTTCCAGTGGGCAGGTTTCGTGAGGTTAATTCCCCACTTCAACGAATTTTGAGAGGACAAGCCCAGGTCGACAACATTCCAGGGAAAAGCAGAATGGCTCGGTTTAAAAATTTCAGGTTGATAGGAATCCTTGTATACGACGGCATAAGAGTCTAGCGACAGAAAGTTATCCCGAATCGCTAACTCTCGCTCGATACTTTTGAGATTGTAATACTGGGGGAAAAACCCATGGAAGCCATGCTCCATTCGCAGGGGTTCTCCATTCACCTGAATATCCCAACTGGCAATTTTCCCCCCCAGCTGGGGCGCTTTTTCCAGCAGCGTGACAGCAAACCCCCGCTGGCTGAGTTCGTAGGCTGACGCTAATCCCGCCAATCCTCCCCCAACGATCGCGACCGATTTTGGACGATCTCCCAAGTGATAGGGCAATTCCAGCAGGTCCTGTTGGTGCAAGCTGGGCTCAGGCTTGTGGACCCTACTATAGCCAACGGTACCTAAGGCGGTAGAAGCCCCAGCTAGTTGCAGAAAGCTGCGGCGAGAAAGAGGCTGCTCGGAAAGCTGTTTGGGCAAGACCATGGGCAAAAGTCTCTACAGAATGTCAGAGGTCTGGCGTGTAAAGAGAACGTTTGGACCTAGTGGGTTCAGTCATGGAGTTGGAACCCACTGAACAATCCAAGGTACTCCCAGCAAACTCTCATAATCTACCTATAGCGTACCCGTTGCTTAAAGAGAGGGCTAGACACTACAGATTGTGGAGGCCATACTAACAACAGTTGGTCCGTTGACAGCCGCTATGGGCAAATTTATTCGCGAAGTAATTGCTGTGGCTCGTCGCATCTTGCTCGAGTTGGTTCGTCGACGTCGAAGTTTGATCTTTTGGGGATTGTTCCCCCTCGTTTTATTAGTTCTCAACAGCGCGATCTTGGCAGAACGCCGTCAAATTTTGCTGCCGGAGGCGATGGGGTTCTCTGCTCCGGTCACGTTGATTGGAGCAGCCTTATTTTTCAGTTGTCTGGGGGGAAGCGTTGCGACAGTTGTGTCAGAGCGAGAACAACAAACTCTCAAACGCCTGTTTGTCTCGCCCCTCAGTGGTGGGGCCTATTTTTGCGGAATCCTAACAGCCCACGTTTTGATTGGTATTGGACAAACGGTTTTGATGCTGGCTTTCGCAGCTGTTTGGGGAGCAACGTTTACCGGGTCCGTTCTTTGGTCCGTTCTCACCCTGCTGCTCAGTATTGTTGGATATGTGGGGGTGGGATTCATTCTGGGGGCGCAACTGGCACGCCGAACGGAAGATGTGAATGCTTTAGTGGCAACCTTTGGCGTGCCGCTACTGGTGCTGGGAGGAACATTTATCCCTGCATTTATATTTCCTGAGTCCCTGCTAGCTGCTGCTCAGTTTAATCCCATCTATCACATGAACGAAGCGATTTTAGAGGCCACAGATACTACCCCTAAGTGGCTTGATTTTGCTCCTCATTTCTTATTTCTATCCATCTTTTCAGCTGCGATGCTGCTGCTGGGGTGGTGGTCTTACCGGCGGATGTTGTCCCTCGAGCGGAGATTGTGATGCTGACTGTTGAGCGGGTATCAAAGTCGTTCGGCGATCGCCTCGTGCTCGACCGCCTTTCGCTAGAGGTTAAAGCAGGGGAAATTTACGGCTTACTGGGTCCCAATGGTGCCGGAAAAACCACCACCATCAACTTAATTTGTGGTCTACTTCGATGGGACAGCGGGACTATCAAGTTTGATGGAAAACATATTTCTTCGCATACAAAATCGCAGGTTGGCCTAGCCCCTCAAGATACCCTGCTCTACAACAGCCTCACTTGTGTAGAAAACCTAGACTTTTTTGCCCGCATTTACGGGGTACCCCTTCATCAGCGACAACAGCGCATATCTGACAGCCTAGCTGCAGTAAGTCTCAGCGATCGTGCTGACAGTATCGTATCTACACTCAGTGGAGGCATGCAAAGGCGGCTAAATATTGCGATTGCTCTGATTCATCATCCACAGTTGGCGATCTTAGATGAGCCGACGACAGGCTTAGATATTGAAGCTCGGTTCGAGGTGTGGCAACTGATTCGCGACCTGAAACGTCGAAACATTGCAGTCTTACTCACCACCCACTTACTGGATGAGGCGGAACGACTCTGTCATCGAATTGGCATTCTTAAGGGTGGACACATTGTTGCGGAAGGATCGTTGCAGCAATTGAAAGCTTTAATTCCAGCCAGCGAAATTATCACTATCGAGACCTCCGAGCCACAAAAGGCGATCGCTAAGGCACAAACGTTGGGATGGACTTACCGCAGTTATGGAGAGGAACTAGCATTCTGGCTTCCAGAGGCGATCGATCTCAAACAGCTAGTGGATTATTTTGATGACACTCCCTTAGAATCTGTATCCCGCCAACCCATCCGCCTCGAGCACGTATATCGAGAAATCGCAGGGGGGAAACATCACGATGGTCAACCCAGGAATCCTGCTAGCAATGGAGTGCATGGCTGAAGACTCTGCAATCATAGGTAGAAAGACACAGGATTGCTTACTGTATCGATTTCAAAAGCTGTTCCGCTTTGCGGACGGATTGTTTGTGCTGTTTGTAGTAAAAGTCATACCCACCTTTAACACGAGTAATCATTCCCTCCAATAAGTTGCGGGCGTCTTCTTGACGTCCCGCTTGAAGGTGTAATTCCCCCAGCATGATGTATGCCTCGGGGTGGCCCCATTTCTGGATGTCTTTAGGGAGAAACTCTGCTGCCTCGTCCCACTTCTGCAATCGATACAGAACCTGCCCGTAGGCTAATGAGGCATCGCCACGCATGTAGTCCGGCTCTAATTTGAGTAGGAGTTTTAAGTGCTGGCGAGTTTTGGAATAGTTTTCTGCCTTGGCTTCAACCTGCGCCATTCCCCACAGCGCCAACTTGTGTTCGGGTTCTTTTTCCAATGCGGTAGCCAGCGCATCTTTTGCTTTATCGAACTGTCGCAGTTGCAAGTAGAGTTCTCCAAGCACGGCGTACTGATGCGCTTTGCCGATATTTCGGGCATCAGCCTCCGCCTGCCACAGCCGCTGTTTCGTTTTTTTATTCGTGAGCGACGGTAGCAGACTAACCCCAGGCAGCTTTGTGTAAAAGCTCATTTGGGGTAATCGCTGAGTGGCGAAGTATAGCAGCGCGCCAGGAGAGTTAAGGATAAAAATAATCCAGAGCCAAGTGCGATCTCGACTGTTTTGGGCACAGTCGTACAGCATGGCAAACCAAAAAATGGTGGATGCAACCAAAAAGATTCTTGATAATGTTTCCACTTTTGGCCTATCGTTTCACAGAATCAATCCGTCCATAGAGTGCCCAAACTGAAACGTGCTACTCATTTAGCTGTGGAACTGACCCCTCTATTTATTTGGAACCCTCATAAATAGGCTCCCAAACGGCCGCTATGCAGGATAGATGCGAATGCGGCGATTCGGCTCTTCACCAAAGCTTTTAGAGCTCAGGTGATAGTGCTCCACCAGTTCGTGCTGCATGCGCCGAATCGAAGCCGAGCGCGGCAGTAGCTCCACCGGCTGCGATTTGGGAATTACAATTTGCTCCACCGCCAAACGAGTTTCCTCAAGGGCCTCCATTTGATCTTCCGAATCCCCAAACATGAAAGCCTCTAATTCCGTTTCGGGAGAGGAAGGGGGTTCGTCAATTTGCAGAATGCGTCGCAGTGCGCGGGTGATTTGGGGCAGGGTGTTGGACTTAATACTGTGAATGGGAATATTGCGCACTTTGGCCAATTGCTGAATCTTTGAGCGATTGCGGACGTGCGATCGTAGGGCCAACACAGAGTCGGCAACATCAATATCTTTGGTGATACGCACGGGCATATGCAGCGTTTGAATTGCCTGTTCGAGATGATGCCGACTCACACCATAGGGGTATAGAGATAGCCCCGAAAAGCTATCGTCCACCTCCTCCGCAGTGGGCACGTTGTCCAACCACCGTTCTGGTGGGGGAATCGGCTCAACCACTTCTAAAGGTACGGGAGCCATTTGTCCCGTTTGTTGCCAACCCTTACGACTGCGGCGTTCTCGACCCGTAAAGCCGATATCGCGCCGACGGATCCCCCTAGGAACCTCGGTTTTTGGGGCAGGCGAAATCGACGGCGTGCGCACAACCTCACCTGCAGCATTCACAGTGCGCTCTTCAGCGGTCACATCTCGACCCCGCAAAAGACCGTCAACGGTTTCAGACACCTCCCCATGCACCACCCAGCGGGTGCGAGCCACCATTTCCACAGCAATTTCGAAGGTTGGGGGAGCTTTGCGTTCCAATACGCTTTTTTGGCTGCCACGTCGGCGGGCCTCATCATCCCCAAGCGTTACGGACTGGATCCCCCCGATTAGGTCAGAGAGGGTGGGATTTTTGATCAGATTTTCGATCCGATTTCCATGGGCTGTTCCCACCAACTGCACTCCACGTTCGGCGATCGTGCGGGCTGCTAGGGCCTCCAACTCTGTGCCAATTTCGTCGATCACCACCACTTCGGGCATGTGGTTTTCGACCGCTTCAATCATAATTTTGTGCTGCTCGGAGGGACGCGCTACCTGCATTCTGCGGGCTCGTCCAATTGCAGGGTGGGGCACATCACCGTCCCCGGCAATTTCATTGGAGGTGTCAATAATTACCACGCGTTTTGACAGGTCGTCCGCCAGTACGCGAGCAATTTCCCGCAATGCGGTGGTCTTACCCACCCCCGGACGGCCCAACAGCAGGATAGACCTCCCCTGCACCACCAAATCTTGAATCATGTCAATGGTGCCCATAACCGCTCGTCCCACGCGGCAAGTCAGGCCAATAATCGCGTCTTGGCGATTGCGGATAGCACTGATGCGATGCAGGGTCGACTCGATTCCGGCCCGATTATCTTCGCTAAACTGGCCAACGCGATCGATGCAATAATCTAAATCTCCACGGGCGATCGCCACATTAGAAAGATACTCTGCAGTATCGGGAAAGCGTGCCTCTGGCAAACGACCGAGGTCAAGAACGACTTCTATGAGTTCGCGCTTGCGAGGGTGGCTGCGCAGTTTATCCCGCAAGACAGCAGGCAGCATATCGAGCAACGCATCCAAGTCGTCGGTAATCGCCTGTTGATTGGGCCAAGCATCGCATTCTTTTGCCATCTTGGTTTCTACTACTGTGGTCTGGTAGTCAAACTTATCCAAGGTCATGTACACAGCCTTCGGTATGAAGGGGGAGAGCAGTTGCCACGTTTGCGGAAACGGGGGGAATCAGGAAAGAAGACTGTTTCACTTGAGTCACCAGTTCCCGAGCAAGTTCAATGGACTGAGTCAATATTGGCGAATGGTGGTTTAGATCGGCAATGCCTGAGGCATCAGCAACCAACTTGCGAGCATAGCTTCCAAATGCGGCACCAGCGACAGCAATTCCCTGTTCCCTAGCTTTTGGCATCGTAGCTCGGTTTGTCCCGCCAGCAAGCTGTACGTAACCCGGTAATTCAAACGAAATTACCTTCTGCGCCAGCTGCAACGTTGCACGGGTGGTTCCTTGTCCAATATCACCGCTCATGGGTCGGCCATCCACTTGCCACATTAATCGCCTCGGACGAGGCTGCATGATGGACACCAAATTGCGAAGGTAATCTTCGAGTCCAGGACCATCGTTAAAGCTGACAGATACCAGCTGCAGAGATGAAACCCACAGTTGCAGTTGCCTCCAAAGAGCCGCAAACTCATCACCTCGACCCATTCGAGTGTGAATTTCAATTGCCTCAATACCCGCATTCAATAATTCTGGCATATGGCTAGCTACAGGCACCTGATAACCTTGGGTCTGGATTAAGTGGGGGGGACAGAGGGGTTCGCAACGGCCGCAACCAAAGCATAGGTCTGTTTGAATCGAAATCCCGGTGGTTGTGGCCGATATGGCACCAGGGGGACAGGAGGCAATACAGGGTTGCGGACAATTGCTCGGGCAATTTGAGGATAGTGTGATCGCTTTGCGAAAATGGGGGTCCTCCCCATCGTTAAAGCTGGCCATGAGCCAAGGAGCTTTAGCATCTGAATACTGTTCCAGTGCCATCGCCATACCCGTGCGAGCAGCCCTGACCACCGCCGGATCGGCCGCCATATCAATACAATCTGCCCCTGCCACCGTAAACATGAATGCCAAGTTACGGACGGAGGCCAAGTGATGCAGACTAGCCCCGCAAATGAGCTTGAACCATGACCCATTGTTCAGAGATTGGCTTGGATGGTTCTCCAGCACGGAATATCGATCGAGAGATTCGGTACGAAAATCAAAAAAGTGTCGTTAGGCGCTTGCTTTTAGCCGTTCGGACAAAGGTTTGTAGCGGAAGACGCGATCGCTCTCCACTTCCACCACAAACTTAACTCGCGGTTCTTTGTCCGACAACTGCTGCAGGTAGCTCAATTCCTGACGAGATAAGGAATTTCCCTCGATCAGCCAAAAAACAAGCCCCTTAGATTTTGGAGACATGGCCTGCAGGTACTGGTCAATCAGAGGGGGAAAATAGTAGGTGCGTAGCTTGGACTTACCCAAGTGGGAGGGGCGTACGCCATGGGCTTGGGAGAAGAAGCTGGTGATGTCTCCCAGCCCCCGTGCGCTCATATGAACCACTTGGTATCCCGCACCGGAAACACGGCGGCGGAAATGCCCTTCGGAACCCCCTTCAGGAGGTACTGAGGCTGCAAGTACCTTAGACTTTTCAAGAGTATTGACAAATTTTTTGCCGGAACCGATGAGCAGCATTTTGATTTCCCTTGCTAGCGCCATGTCTGCTGGAATCTAATAGTGTTTATCCTATCGCCACTTGGGAAAACAACTCTGGAATCCTAAGTAGCTCGTATGATTACGATTATGAAGACAATCGCCCAGAGCATATCCGAGCCTTTCCATGTCGAAGTCTGCCAAAATCTAAATTTTCCAAAAAGAATAAGTCAAGCCAATTCACAATCAGTGGCACTTCTCAACTAAACAAGCTAGAAGAGATATTAAATTGCTAAATTTTTTGGATCGGCAGTCCTATGAAGGTCGCCCTCGAGTATCTTTATCACTTCAGCTGCGATCGCTGTCGATCGTGGTGGAGTCAGGCAGATATCGAGCCGAAACCAGGGGACCAATTCTACTGTCCAAAATGCGGTGCTTTGAACACGGTTGAAGTGATCCAAACCTTTCGCGATTCTGCGCGCAATAGTTGTCTAAAAGTGGTTCCTGACAAACGCTAGAGTGCCCTCAAAATCGCTTCGGTAATGGCCGCTGAATTACTGGCAACCGCGGCAAAAAAATCCAGAAATTCATCGCTATCGCCGCCGTCACTCACTGTGCGGACCAATACGCAGGGAATATCAGCATCCTCTGCCACCCTTAAAACGGACGTTCCTTCCATTTCCACTACATCTGCTTCCGTTTGGCGATAAATATGTGCGCTTAACTTGCGATCTGCCACAAACACATCTCCCGTCGCCACAATTCCGGCGTAGACCTGCGGCTGATGGTTTTTGCCAGACACCAACTCCAGGCACTGCTCTTGGCAAGCAAGCTGCAGAGCGAGGTCATAGAAGGAAGGCTCAGCAACAATAGGGCGATATTCCTGCCCTGGCAAGAACGACAAGCCCAATTCAAATCCATCCGGTTTAGCGGTCCCAAAGTCATGCTCGCGGGCTTCCTTTGCCAGGATCACATCCCCCGTCCTTAACCCCGGTCGCAGTGCTCCAGCCACGCCCGTAAAGATTAATCCCCGAATGCCGAACTTCGCGACCAGTGTAGTTGCCGTAATGGCCGATCGCGTTTTGCCAATGCCACTTTGTACCAGTACCACCGATTTATCTTGCAGTTGTCCGCAATAAAACTGCCGTTGCAGGACGGTCTCCTGATGCACGTCGCTCATGCGCGATCGCAACTGCTCAATTTCTTCGGGCATCGCCCCAATAATTCCAATCGGCATCGCAGGCCCTAATCTCTCGCTCCCTTCAAACTATAGCGGTGGTCTATGTCGGTGATGGAGACCGCTAGGTCGCAATCGCAAAATCCCGTCGATTGTGCTTTGGGAGATCGAATGCCCCTGAACTGTCCCCTGCCGCATGATAATTACGGTAATAGGCATTTACCTCGGCAGATTTTTCATGGACATCTCCACGCAACATCACCTCACCCTCAAAATTCTGATTGGTTCGGCATGGGCCGATGGCGTGCTAGAGCCAGAGGAGACAGAGGCACTAGCAAAAGTGCTCAAGCGGTACGGAGAAACGTACGATCGCGAGCTCAAGAAGTTGCTAGAGAAACCGGTTCCCTTACAGAAAACCGAACGCTGGATGGCCGAATATCTGCACCAGTCTACTGAGGCAGAGCGTCAGCAGCTATTAGGGGCGATTGGTCGGATGTTATTTGCCGATCGCGAAGTCACTGAAGAAGAACATATGCTACTGGACGACTTTCACACGATGATGGGGAATATTCCCGCCAGTATTGAGGTGCCAGCACTGGCAAAAACTGTCGGTAAGTTTGTCAAAAAAGCAGTCCGCACCTTTACGGGCAAGGGATAGTAGATAGCCACTTACCTTCCCCTCCTTGGGCTCGTACTGCAACCATCACGCGCTTAGGACATTTCAGCGTTTCAGTCCTCCGAACAGCGTTATATTTATTTTTCATGACTGAGCTTGCAAAAGCCTTAACAGTATATGTTGCTAATCAAAATGCAACAGGTTTGCAAAATTGGGTAGGGTAAGGCGCTAGCATTGGATTTAAATAGTGCTCTTGCAACACTTGTTGTATCGGCAATTTAATTTGGCAATGTTGATTTGGCAGGAGGCCGTATGACAGCTGCTGCACCCGCGAAAACTAAGTACGAAGCAGTGATCGGTTTGGAAACCCACTGCCAGCTATCCACCGAGACAAAAATTTTCTCCAGCAGCCGTACCGAGTTTGGAGCTGACCCCAACACCCACATCGATCCCATCTGTGTTGGCATGCCCGGTACACTGCCGGTAATGAACCAGAAGGTGCTGGAATACGCAGTCAAGGCCGGACTCGCCCTCAACTGCACCATCGCCCGCTACAGCAAGTTCGATCGCAAGCAGTACTTTTACCCCGACCTACCTAAGAACTACCAAATCTCGCAGTACGACCTACCCATCGCCGAACACGGTCACATCGAGATTCAACTGGAGGACGGTTCGTCTAAGCGCATTGGCATCACCCGCCTGCACATGGAAGAAGACGCAGGCAAGCTGGTGCACGCAGGTAGCGATCGCCTAGCGGGCTCCAGCTATTCGCTAGTGGATTACAACCGAGCAGGGGTTCCTCTAATCGAAATAGTGTCCGAACCCGACATTCGCACTGCGGAAGAGGCGGCAGCTTATGCAGAGGAGATCCGTCGCATCGTTCGTTACATAGGCGTCGGGGACGGCAACATGCAGGAGGGGTCGCTGCGCTGCGATGTCAACATTTCCATCCGCCCAGTGGGGACTGAAGCCTTCGGTACCAAAGTTGAAATTAAAAACATGAACTCGTTTAGCGCCATTCAAAAGGCGATCGACTATGAGTTCAAGCGCCAAGTTAAGGCCGTAGAATCTGGCGAGCCCATCGTTCAAGAAACCCGTCTTTGGAACGAGAACACCCAGCGCACCACCAGTATGCGCAAGAAAGAGGGCTCCAGCGACTACCGCTATTTCCCCGAGCCCGATCTGCTGCCCATTCGAGTCTCCGATGCCCAACTAGAAGCGTGGGGCCAACTGCCTGAGCTACCCGCCGCAAAGCGGACCCGTTACCTGACGGATTACGGTCTGTCGGTTTACGATGTACGTTACCTTACCGACGATAAAGACACCGCAGCTTATTTTGAAGCATGTGTTGATGTCGGAGCCGATCCCAAGGCTGCTGCCAACTGGATTATGAGCGATATTGCCAAGTACTTGAATGACAGCAAGCTTACCTATCCTGAGATTGCCCTCAAGCCAGAAACCTTGTCAGAACTCATCGATCTGATTGCACAGGGCACCATAAGTAGCAAAATTGCCAAAGAAATTCTCCCCGAACTACTCAGTCAAGGGGGATCCGCAACGGCGCTAGTTGAGGCCAAAGGACTGACACAAATTTCCGATATTGGCGCTCTCGAAAGTCAAATTGACGAGATTATTGCTGACAACCCTAGTCAAGTAGATCAGTATAAGGCTGGGAAGACCAAGCTTCTTGGCTTCTTTGTGGGTCAACTAATGAAGAAAACTCAAGGACGCGCTGACCCGCAACTGGCGAACCAGTTGATCTCTCAGAAGCTCAACGCCTAGCCACATAGCTGTCATTTAAGTATTGGGCAATCTCTTCTCTGAAAGGTCAAGAGTTGCCCAATACTCAGGCTAAAATCAAATAATCCGACCTTAGAGGCTGCACCTAAAATAGAGTTTGATTCAGTACTTATGATGACCTAAATAGTCTTAACAGGCACAAACGTATTTGTGTTCATATCTTGCTAGACTCTGATGCCGATCCTCTCAAGTATAGTCAAGCTGATGTTACCTGTGACATTGTTCAATATCAGGCCAGCCCGGAGTCCAAATACATTTGCGAATAGCGGTATTCTGATAGAACTACTATGGGTAAGGTTAAACCACCTTACATAGCCGCTGGCGGCACGAACGCAGTCTCAGGAGATCCGAGAACACAATGGCCCAACTGCAAGAGAAGGTGGCGGTATCAGCCGAGCAAGACCTCATTCCCACCATGGATTACACTAGCCCCATCTACAAAGATGCTTACTCCCGCATCAACGCGATTGTGATCGAAGGGGAGCTGGAAGCCAATCGCAACTATCTCACGTTGGCCGAGTTGTTACCAGAGGATGCTGGTGAACTGAAAAAGTTGGCCAAGATGGAACTTCGCCACATGAGGGGGTTTCAGGCTTGCGGCAAGAATCTTGATGTAACTCCAGACAAAGAATTTGCGGTCAAGTTCTTTGAAAAGCTGCGAAACAACTTTGAAGCAGCTGCTACAGACAAAGACATAGTCACCTGTTTGGTGATTCAGGCATTGCTAATCGAATGCTTCGCGATCGCCGCTTATAACATCTACATCCCTGTGGCAGATGATTTTGCGCGCAAGATCACTGAAGGGGTTGTAAAAGACGAATATCTGCACCGCAACTTTGGAGAGCTGTGGCTGCAAGCACGCTTCGACGATCCTCAAGTTAAGGCCGATATGGAACGGGCAAATTCCGCCAATCTACCCATTATTTGGGAAATGTTCACTCAGGTAAACCAAGACGCCAACAACCTCTCCATGGAACCTGATGCAATTGTTGAGGACTTTATGATCGCCTACGGTGAAGCCCTGGGTGAAATTGGCTTTAGCAGCCGTGAAATCATGAAGCTTGCAGCTCAAGGGTTGCGTGCTGCAGCCTAACCCATCAAAGGCAATATGGGGGCGAATACTAGTTCCCAACCTCCCGCATTCCACCTGTTTTCTCACAGAAGGGGTCAGCCATCTGATACATTTGTTTACACTGCTTCCGCTAGGAGAGGGCAATAGTATCTCATGTTCGGCTTAATCGGGCACCTAACGGACCTGGCACACGCCCAACGTGTAGCCGAACGTTTGGGTTATCCAGAGTACGCAGATAGCAACCTAGATTTCTGGTGTATGGCTCCACCTCAGGTGGTCGATGACATCACAGTCACCAGCATCACCGGCCAAAAAATCTACGGCAAATATGTAGAATCCTGTTTTTTGCCTGAAATGCTTGCCCTTCGGCGCTTTAAAGCTGCCAGTCGCAAGATCCTCAACGCAATGGCGCTGGCTCAGAAAGCAAACCTCAACATAACTGCCCTAGGAGGGTTCAGCAGTATCATTTTCGAGAATTTCCGACTGGAAAGCCTCAAGCGGGTACGCAATATTGAGCTGGAGATTCAACGGTTCACCACAGGTAATACCCACACCGCTTACATCATCTGTCAGCAAGTATTGACAGCAGCCAAGCAACATTCCATTGACTTATCTGATGCAAATGTTGCTGTGGTAGGTGCAACTGGCGATATTGGTAGCGCCATCTGCCGCTGGTTAAATGCCAAGGAAGATTTCAAGAATCTCTATCTGGTAGCTCGCGATCGCAATCGCCTCGAACTTCTGCAGAACTCTTTGGGACGAGGGGAAATTTGTTCTGTTTCCGAAGCCTTACCAAAGGCAGACATCATTGTCTGGGTGGCCAGCATGAGTAAAGGGATGGAAATCGACGCACAGGTTTTGCGACAACCCTGCATCATCATCGATGGAGGATACCCCAAAAACATGTCCTCGTTAATCAAGCATGACGGTGTTCACGTCATTGACGGTGGCATGGTGGAACATTCGCTGGATATTGAATGGAGCATCATGGGATTCCTCAACGTCCCAAACCCCACTCGCCAGTTATTTGCCTGCTTTGCAGAATCAATGCTCCTGGAGTTTGAAGAGCTCCACACTAACTTCAGTTGGGGGAGGAACCACATCACAGTCGACAAAGTCGATGAAATTGGCGCTATTTCCCGAAAACATGGATTCAGGCCACTGATGCCTTTTCCATAATTGGGTAATCTTTTTGTATCTTGAGTTGGTTGACTCTAACTTCCTATTTCTCTTTCACATTCATCATTTGCATCTCGACGAGAAGATAAGCGATCTGGAGGCACTCGCAGAATGAAAGCGATGATCCTGGCGGCCGGTAAAGGAACTCGGGTTCGCCCCATCACCTACTTAATTCCCAAGCCGATGATTCCCATCATGCATAAACCCGTGATGGAATTTCTTGTGGAGCTGCTCAAAGAGCATGGGTTCGACCAAATCATGGTCAACACCAGCCATCTTGCAGATCAAATCGAAAACTACTTTCGCGACGGCCAGCAGTGGGGCGTCCAAATGGCCTTTTCCTTTGAAGGACATTTTGAAAACGGCGATCCAGTGGCAGAAGCATTGGGGTCGGCTGGTGGTCTGCGGAAAATTCAGGACTTTTCAGGATTTTTTGACGATACGTTTATCGTGTTGTGTGGGGATGCTCTGATTGACCTGAACCTGACAGAGGTCGTCAATTTCCACAAGGAGAAGGGCTCGATTGCCACAATCGTCATGCGACAGGTCCCCCAAGAAGAAGTGCCCAGTTACGGCGTGGTGGTAACCGACGAAAACGGAAAAATTCAAGCATTCCAGGAAAAGCCATCTGTAGAAGAGGCACTCAGCAACACAATCAACACAGGGATCTACATTTTTGAACCGGCAGTGTTTGACTACATTCCTTCCGGATGTGAGTTCGACATTGGGGGGGACCTGTTCCCTAATCTGGTTGCAGCAGGAGCACCGTTCTATGGTGTAACCAGTGAATTCCAATGGGTGGATATTGGCCGTACCCCGGACTACTACGAAGCAGTCAGCAAAGTCTTAAAAGGTGAAGTGAACGGTGTATCTGTTCGCGGTACCGAAATTCAACCTGGCGTTCATGTGGGTCTCAACGTCAAAGCGAATTGGGACAAAGTGAAAATTGAGCCTCCTGTTTACATTGGTGGGAGTACTTGGATCAACGATGGCGTAACGATTATCGGGCCTACAGCGATTGGTTCTGGTTGCATCTTAAACGAAGGTTGCACCATCGAAAAAAGTGTCATTTTCGACTACACCCACATTGCCCGCAACGTAAACCTCGTCCAGCGGATGGTGTTGGGTAAGTACTGTATCTCTTCAGATGGGCAGCATATCGATACAGAAGAAACGGATCTGAGCTGGCTTATTGGAGATGCTCGTTGCCGCATTCCAGACGTTTCCCCCATTGATGAGTCGGAATCCCCTCTGATGGACACCCTTGTTGTTGCGGGTGAATCTAGCTAGCTTTCCACAGTCGAATGATTTTATGGCTTTTGACATCTCAGGTCTGACTGACATCTCTTTGCACCATTAGGATGCTGGATAGCGGAGATGTCCTAGGCGACTTAACGATCTCGATAAGACATAATGCGTTACTGCTGGTTAGTGGTAGCGCATTGCTTTTCAGACTGAGTTTAGCTATTGGATTAGCAGGCATCGTTTTGCTTTGCACAACGATGCTCCTGTTAGCATGTTTGGCTTGGCCGGTCAGGTTCGTGTGGAGAAAATCATGGCGGGGACCGATCGCCTTTCAAATAGTCATTCAGATTCCTCTCTGGGGCCAAACCATAAGCCTAAAGCAACGATCTTCTTGGCTCTATTCCCTCATAAATTGGGCAAAAGCACCCATGAAGCACTCGATGAACGTTACTATCCAGCAATACAAACACCGGTTGGCATTTCTGCAATTCATTGCCCCAGTCGTAGTGCTATCAAGTTGGCAGGCTGCGATTGAACTGGGATTTAATGACCCGTCGCTAACGGGGGAATATTTGGGGTTACTCTATGCAATGCCTCCCAAAATACAACGCTCCCTTAGAATGACTTTCGAGCAAGAGGGGATTCGGTCCAGAGGCGATGCCACCTTCATCCTACGGCCCATCGCCCTGTTCTTGAAAATTTGTGCATGGTGGTGGACGCAACGGAGATCGCTTGTAGCCTAGATATATTCAGCCCAGCAAACGCATGACGTCCCCCAATTCCTTTCCTGTCAACACAGTTTTAGACGCTGTATTGAGTAAGCTACGAGCTTTGGCTGAAACCGGTCAAACATTCGGAGAGCCGATTACCGTGGGGGAGACCACGATCGTGCCATACGTTTCACTGAAGTTTGGGCTGGGGGGCGGAGGTGGGGGCGCACACTTTAGCTCTTCTCCTCAAGAGCCAGGACTTCCAGGACAGTGGGGGGGGGCCGGTGGAGGTGTTAAAGTCGAACCCATTGGTTTTCTGGTGATCAGGGGGGAATCAGTTGAGATGCTGCCCATCGATCGCAACGTCAATCAATGGACTGCAATGGCAGAGGGGATCTTACCCATGCTCGAGCAATGGCTAGAGCAGCGCAGCCCACAATCCTCGGAGCTGGAATAAACCGTGGTCAGCAGCAATCGAAATGTTCAACATGAGGGCTCGGATCGACCGCCATCGGGCCCTCCCCTCCGCAACTCACCCTTATACAAATGGCTGCGATCCCTGAGTCATCGGCCACTACTTTGGGTCAGTATTGGTGTGGCAATCGTTTATGTCGCGATCGCCCTAGCGGCTCCAAGCCTCGTGCAGGCCAACCTCCTGCTCGATCCGCACGAATTTCTCAGTCACCCCGTTCATGCGGCCCCCTCTGCTGCGCACCCTTGGGGAACCAACAGACAGGGATACGATATCCTCTCGCGCACTTTTTTTGGTACCCGAACGGCATTTCAAGTTGTCTTTGCTGGTACCACCTTTGCCCTAGTTTTTGGGGTGCCGCTGGGATTGTTGAGTGGTTTTTTTGGTGGTTGGCTCGATCGCCTGTTGGTGTTTGTGATGGATGCCATCTACACGTTGCCAGGTCTACTACTAGCGATTGCCGTGGCATTCGTGCTGGGGCCGGGGATCGTCACGGTCAGCGTCGCGGTTGCCCTTGCTTACGGCCCCCTCTACTTTCGGGTGGTGCGCAATCAAACGGCCAGCATCAAGTCACGCGGCTTTGTGGAGGCGGCCATTGCCGCCGGGTCCCCTCCCTTCACCATTATGGGTCGCCACATTTTTCCCAATGTATTACCCAGTCTCCCCGTCCTCCTGACGCTGAACGCAGCTGATGCCATTTCAATGACGGCATCTTTAGGGTTTCTGGGGCTGGGCATACCGCCAGAATTTCCCGAGTGGGGTCAAGATCTGCGCATGGCCCTAGATTCTTTTGCTGCCGGTAGCGGCATCTGGTGGACCGCCGTTTTTCCTGGCATCGCAATCGCCCTCTTAATTACGTCTCTCTCTGCGATCGGGGAATCTTTCAGCGATTGATTTCAGCGATTGAGCGGGGAATTAGATTGGGGAGCCTAACAGATATCATGATGAAGTCTTGCCGTTGCTTCCCAGCCGAAGTTTTATCATGTCCCGCTTTGCCTTAACCACACCGCTGTACTACGTGAATGGTTTACCCCACGTTGGCAGCGCGTATACCACCATTACGGCAGACGCGATCGCCCGCTATAAGCGCCTGCGGGGGGATGAGGTATTGCTGATTACGGGTACAGACGAGCACGGACAAAAGATTCAACGGACAGCTGCCGAGCGTGGCGTGCCTGCTCAGCAGCATTGCGACGAGATTGCAGCGGAGTTCGATCGCCTGTGGCAATTGCTCAACATTCACTACGATCGCTTTAGCCGCACAACGTCCCCCCGCCACACGGAGATCGTCAAAGAATTTTTTCAGCGGGTGTGGGATCGGGGCGATATTTATCTAGGTCATCAGCAGGGATGGTATTGCGTCGGATGCGAAACGTTTTACGACGAGTCGGAATTGGAGGCAGAACACGTTTGCCGCATTCACCACAAGCCCACCGAATGGAGGGACGAGCCCAACTACTTCTTCCGCCTTTCTAGCTATCAAGAGCAACTGGAACAGCTCTACCGCGATCGCCCTGAGTTCATCCAACCGGAGTTTCGCCGCAACGAAGTCTTGAACTTCGTCAGGCAGGGGCTTAAAGACTTCTCCATATCGCGTGCCAACGTGACCTGGGGCATCCCTCTTCCCAACGACCCCGATCAAACCCTCTACGTGTGGTTTGATGCTTTGCTGGGATATGTCACAGCCTTACTGGAAAACAACAATAAAAATGTCAGTCTAGACGCCGCTCTGAGCAAATGGTGGCCCATTAACTTGCACTTGATTGGTAAAGACATTCTGCGGTTTCATGCCATCTACTGGCCGGCGATGCAGATGTCAGCTGGCATCCCCATTTCTCAACAAGTGTTCGGCCATGGCTTTCTCACCAAAGATGGCCGCAAAATGGGCAAAAGTTTAGGTAATGTTTTAGACCCCTACGAACTTGTAGAAAAGTATGGCTCTGACGCCGTCAGATATTACTTCCTGAAGGAAATTCAATTAGGCCAAGACGGTGACTTCAAAGAAACGCGGTTTGTTGAGATTCTCAATGCAGACTTAGCCAATAATTTTGGTAATTTGCTCAACCGCTCCCTCAACATGCTGAAAAAGTATTGTAGCTACGAGATCCCAGCGGTGGAGCTCTCAGAGGACCACCCCCTCAGGTCTCTGGCGGTTTCTTTGCTAGAAAAGGCGGCGGCTGCCTACGATCGCTACAACTTTAATCAGGCGGGCCAACTCATCCTCAGCTTGGCCGAAGCTAGCAACAAGTTTTTAGAGACGCAAGCTCCATGGACCCTTTACAAGCAAGGGGAACAAGCCGCTGTAGAAGAAGTTCTCTATGCAGTCTTAGAATCAGTTCGCATTACAGCTATCCTGATATCTCCCATGGTTCCAGACCTTGCCCTACGCATTCTTAACCAACTGGGCTTTGAGTTTGAAAGCACCGACCAGCTTACTTGGGAAATGACCGCATGGGGGGGGCTAAAGCCTAAAGCACTGGACAAAGCTCCCCAACCTGTATTTCAGCGGCTAGGTTAAATGTAGAGTGCTGTTACACTTTCTTGGAAACAGAGGCATGCTGGTTTAGATTTGTCTTATATACTGACTTGTTTTGATTTTTGATAGGCTCTACTTTACTTTCATAAATACTTGTTTATTTTTTTTTAGGAAACAAAACGGATGTTAGATTTTGCCCCTAAAACGGGCTTTACAACAGAAAATTTCCTTGAAAACAGAGGCCGAGTAGCCATTTTTATCGATGGATCCAATTTGTTTTACGCAGCTTTGCAGCTGGGTATTGAAATTGACTACACGAAGCTGCTGTATTGCTTAACCAGCCAGTCCCGTCTCTTGAGGGCATTTTTTTACACGGGGGTCGATCGCGCTAACGAGAAACAGCAGGGATTCCTCCTGTGGATGCGTCGAAACGGCTATCGCGTCATTGCTAAAGACCTCGTACAATTGCCCGACGGATCCAAAAAGGCCAATTTGGACGTCGAGATCGCTGTCGATATGTTGACCCTCGTAAAATCCTACGACACCGCTATTTTGGTCAGCGGCGATGGAGATTTGGCCTATGCTGTCGATGCCGTCAGCTACCAAGGAGCACGGGTAGAGGTGGTCAGCCTGCGGTCCATGACTAGCGACCAACTGATTAATGTCTGCGATCGCTATATCGACTTGGAGAATATCAAAGATGAAATCAAAAAGACTCCTAGACCTTCTTCATACTCTCCCCAGTATGACAATCTCAGCCTAGTAGATGAAGAGGACGAAGGTTAGCGCCAGTCAAGTCGCTTAGGACCTCTCAACAATCTAAACCCTGGACGAGGAAAGAGTTTGCCGATGTTACGAAGATAGTAACCGCTATATGCGAAAAGCCCCCCTGCCCGAAACTGGATGGGGGGCTTTTCATCGAGAGCGGCTCTAGCTTGTACTATCGGACTGTTACTGGCTCTGGATCGGGAGCAGGCATGATCACTGGATTTCCATCAATGATGGCTTGAAACTCGTCACCATCCAAGGTTTCCTTCTCAATCAAGCTTTCCGCAATACGAGTCAGAAGCTCGCGATTTTCTTCAACCGTCTTGCGGCATTTGCTATATGCATAATCCACTAGACGACGGACCTCTGAATCAATGGTCGCGGCAGTCTCATCAGAAAAGTCGCGCTCGCTGCTGATGTCTCGCCCCAAGAAGGGGTTACCGGACTGGCGACCCAAGGCCACATGACCCAGTTCGTCGCTCATGCCGAAACGAGTGACCATGTTGCGAGCAATGCGGGTAACTTGCTGCAGGTCGCTGGCGGCACCAGTGGTCACTTCAGCATCACCGAAGAAGACCTCTTCAGCAATCCTTCCGCCCAGAGCAACCGTCATCATATTGAGCAAATGGGAGCGGGTGGTCAGGCCAATATCATCATCGCTGGGCATAAACCAGGTCAGACCTCCTGCTTGACCGCGGGGAATGATCGTGACCTTCTGAACGGGATCGTAATTGGGCATCAACGCACCCACAAGTGCATGACCAGCTTCGTGGAACGCCACCAGCCGCTTGCGCTTCTCGCTCATCAAGCGTTCTTTCTTCTCAGGGCCAACCAGCACACGATCGACAGCGTCGTTGATCTCGTCCATGGAGATTTCGCTGAGGTTGCGGCGAGCAGCCAGAATAGCAGCCTCATTAAGTAGATTAGCCAGATCGGCTCCAGTGAATCCTGGAGTTCTTCTGGCAATTTTCTCAAGATCGACATCTTTGCCCAATGTCTTACCGCGGGCATGGACTTGAAGAATTTCACGGCGACCCGAGTAATCCGGGCGATCGACAGTTACCTGGCGATCGAAGCGACCGGGACGCATCAGAGCCTGATCCAACACATCGGGGCGGTTAGTTGCTGCGATAACGATGACGCCAGAATTTCCTTCAAAACCGTCCATTTCGGTCAACAACTGGTTTAGGGTCTGTTCACGTTCGTCGTTGCCCCCTCCTAGGCCAGCACCTCTTTGGCGACCAACCGCATCAATCTCGTCGATGAAAACAATGCAGGGGGCATTCTGCTTGGCCTGCTCAAACAGGTCGCGCACGCGAGAAGCACCCACACCGACAAACATTTCAACAAATTCAGAACCAGAGATGGAGAAAAAAGGAACTCCTGCTTCGCCGGCAACTGCCTTAGCTAAAAGGGTCTTACCCGTACCTGGAGGGCCAACTAACAAAACACCTTTGGGAATTTTTGCTCCGACAATTGTGAATCGTTCTGAGTTTTTGAGAAAGTCCACCACCTCAGCAAGTTCAAGTTTTGCCTGCTCGATCCCAGCAACGTCCCCAAAAGTAATTTGAGTCTTGGGCTCCATTTGGACTCTGGCCTTGGACTTACCAAAATTCATCGCTTGGTTGCCAGGACCAGACTGCGCTCGGCGCACCAGAAAGAAAAGTCCCACCAGAATCAAGATAGGAACCAACAGCTGGCTGAATGCTCTTAGAACGGGACTCTCGCGCTGAATTGGCTTCACATCGTACTGAAGACCAGGAACACTTTGCAAAGTTGAATCAAACTCTTCGGGGAGGGGGTAAGGCAAATTGACACGGCGCAAATCGTCATTGTCGCCAACGCCTTCCAGTCGAACTAGGGCTTCAGTGCCACCATTTTCAATGACAACCTCCGTCACTTGACGAGCTTCAACCATCCGTATCAGCTCTGAGAAGGTCATTTCTTTGGGAGCAGGAGCACCACCACCAAAAAAGCTAAGTGCTAGCGTACCGACTACTACAGCTAGCAGGGCATACAGCCCGACGTTTCTCCACTTTTTGTTATTCACTAGAACCTGTCCTCTACGAGTGCGTTGCCGCGAGTAGATACCTATCGCCTTTAATCGACGAAA
This sequence comes from Synechococcus sp., assembly GCA_051439605.1. Taxonomy (GTDB): domain Bacteria; phylum Cyanobacteriota; class Cyanobacteriia; order Thermostichales; family PCC-7336; genus PCC-7336. Next base: position 21,676 of record JBFRWN010000113.1, on the reverse strand, counting down.
GTACCGAGCTAGCGAGCATGGGTATAGAGCCTTAAATATGAATTTATGTTAACTCATTTTCAGGTAAGCACGGTACATCTCCATGCAGAGACGCTAACTTAACTATCTTAAAGGCTTAAGACTGTCTCATTGATAAGACAGAGCTGACCCAAAACAGTTCAAATAGATATCAACTTTTAGGAGGGACTCGTTTTGCAAAGCAAAATTTATCCAAAATTCAGAAGGCTAGCTACAGAGTGGGTTTCACCTACTCATAATCGAAGACAGTCTGTGAAGTATAGGCATATCAAGCATCCTCGCGCCTGACAGTAATTTTTTCTAACTCTGTCAAATCAGGCAATTCTACCAATTCAGCCTCTTGTTGACCCACCTGCAATGGCATTTCAAGGGGCTCGTCGATCCAGTAGCTTGCTGTTGGCAGCGTTTGCTCCAACTCGTCCAACGGACGCGGAATGACCATCACTCCGTGAAGCTCGCCCACCCTTTCTGCTTCCGCCATTCCGGCATCTAATGCCACTACAACATTAGCGATCTTGCCACGGATAATTGCAGTGCACAGTGCATCTCCTGTTTTGAGGTACGCAGCTAGTTGAACGTCCCCAGCCTTCAACATGGCGTCGCAAGAGGCAACCAAAGGTGGGAACCCTCTCGTTTCGATGAGACCCACAGCCTGATTGCTCAGACGACTGTAGCCATCCTGCCGCACAAGTTGTTGAAACCTGCTGCTGATGGGTAGAACAACTTCCAGATTTTCAGAGGGTCTGGGCAGTACAGCACTGTCTACTAGCTGCCCAATTTCTTCAGCCATTTCCGCACCTGCGGCAACAGCAATGCGCACATCTGCAAAATTGCCGCGAACTACTGCCGTGCAGAAGCCACTACCAATCTGCTCGTAGCCAATCAGTGAAACTCCGGAGGTTTTTAGCATGGTGTCAGCCGCGCCAACAACTGCAGGAAAACTACGGGTTGAAACCATCCCCAGCGAACCTTCACTCCACAGCCGTCCACGAGACTGACTAGTTCCATCAGCCTCACCAGGCGGTAGGGGTAGATTAGGACGATTCTCCATAGAGAGCACAAATGAAGGAGTGGGGGCCAACTAAGACTGGACGGCTGATGCTAATGAAAGATCTGAAGCGGAAAAATTCAATCTCCATACATGTTTATGCATCCGGTGAAGAGGCCCCGTTTCCGTGGTTTGACGAATAAGGAAACAGAGACTTCATGAGACGGTGAACCTGCGATTTACCAAAGGCTGGAGAGGGGGCAATTTGTTGCTCTTTTTCTGGAATCACTAGCGATTCTCCCGTAAGGAGTTCGGATGAATCTTGCTCTGGTGAAGAAGACGTGGAGGACGCTACCCGAACACCCACTGCATCGTTACTGACAAATTTCTCACTTTCGTTAGGGCTACTCCCCTCTAGACTATCCACTCGATCGGGGTCTGGGGCATCTTCTTCCGGACTAACAACCTTATGAATAGAGTTATAACCCGTCAGATCGACGGGTGGTCCAGAAACAAGGGCAGTAGCAGGTTCGTTAGGGACAGAAGGGGGGGGTGCACTCTCCTCAAACGTCTCTTTGCGATCGGGGGGCGATAAACCATCTGAAGCTGTGGAAGTGCTGAGAGGCGAAACGCCGCTAGCCGCAGACCCAACTAGATGGGAAGGACGACAACACTTATCAGTTTCCGAAACATCCTCGACGGGACGCTCTTCATTCCCGGAGAGGTTATCGTTATTCACAGCTTGGGAGGAAAAACTAAAAGGAGACGTAGATTTCCCAAGAGCACCGATTAGGCTACCTGGAGGAACCACCTCTCCACTCCCAACACGACTGTTGCGGATTGTGGTCGAAGATCCAACGCAAGCATTAGCGCCAACTGATGCGTGTCCGACGATGAGTACAGCTGCCCCAAGGTTTACCCCAGAGTCAACTTCAACATCTCCTTCGCACGCATGGATCACAACCCCCATGCCAATACAGGCTGCTGAGCCAATGCTGACTTTACAGTTGGGTTCTGCATGAATAAGCGCTCCAGGCGCGATCGTTGCAGAAGGGTGAATGGATACATCGCCGCCTACATGATAGCAACCAGGATTGTCGACAGCTTGTAGGGGTTGGATGTACATGCTGGTGAGACCTTAACACAACGAGGCCGGAAACTATAGCTGGATGGATTTCAGCTCGGACAGCAGGATCTATGCCTAATCAGGGGTATACAGCTCGCTGAAATGTCCTCGGGTGACGATCGCTATATCAGGTTGCGTCATCATCAGCTAGGGCGCTGAACAATCTCTTCAAACACGCGTCGCTTTGCCTTGGTGTCTACACCAATCAACTTAACGTAGTCATTGGAGTGCTCCTTAAGACAAGCCGCAACGCTGGAAACAGCTTCTCCAGCAACCTGGACTGTCTGCCAAGACTTAGCTCGGAAGCGGCGCTTATCTGCATATTCCAGACCAATCTTGTATCCCTGAGAAAGCAGCTGCTGAATCTGTTGCTTAACTGCGGGATCAATGCCATTGCCGTTGCTGCTCTTACGGCCGTTACCGTTAGTACCGCTGTAGCTGAAAGAACGACTGTTCACATCCGAACCAGTTTGGGAGGCAGCAGGGGAACTCGATTTCTGGTCCGGGCGCTGAACAATTTGTTCTAGGACTCGCTTCTTCGCTTTGGGGTCGACCACCAACACTCGGACATATTCACCAGAGTGTTCGTCTAAACAAGATTCGAGGGCGGAAACCACGCCAGATTCACTGGTGGTCTCAATCAAGCCACAGCTCTGCCAAGACTTAGTGCGGAACCGACGTTTGTCAGCATGCTCTGTACCGATACGATATCCCTGGGTGAGGGCCTGACGAATCTGGGCCACGAGTTCAGGAGTTAAGCGGCGACTATTTCCTCTACTGTGGGTACCAGTAGCGGGACGGTAGCTATGAGAGCTGACTGAGGTGGATGAAGAGGGACCGCTGGCAGGTTGTCCGGGGCGCTGCACTATCTGCTCTACGACACGTTTCTTGGCGTTTCTATCAACTCCCAGTAATCTAACGAACTCCCCTTGATGTTCTTCAAGGCAGGCGGTTACCGAGCGCAGCGCAGAGGAGACGTCAGTGGCATCCAGCAGACCGATACTGGTCCAAGATTTGGCGCGGAAATGGCGCGCATCCGCCGATTCCAAGCCAATACTCAATCCCTGAGACAGAATTTGGCGAATAACCTCGTTTAAAGAACTCGATGGGGCGATCGCAACTGCAGGAGCAGAATATCCGCGCGAAGAAGAGGTCGTTCTGGAATAGGAAGTCGCTGATGACAGTTGAACAGGGGCATCGCTAGGACGCTGAATCACGATTTCGGCGACGCGACGTTTGGCTGCAGTGTCAATGCCCAGTAGACGAACGTACTTGCCTTGATGTTCTTGACAATAGCCCTCAACCGCTGACAATACCTGACCAAACTGGGTCGATGCGATCGCGGGACAGCTGGTCCAAGATTGCGTGCGGAATCGACGTGCATCCGCAAATTCGATACTAATGCGGCATCCTTGCGCCAAAAGTTGCCGTACCTGTTCTTGAATATCCATAGAAAGACTTGACCTCTCGCCGTTGGAAGAAGAATTTTGACTGTTCACACCTGATTTCACAGAGGAAGGTGACACCTCACCACTCGTGACAAACTCGTTTTGGACAGCATCGGAGCAGGTGCCATCTGCTACGCACCGATAGCCAGACCGCAAGGCTTCATTTACCCCAATAACTTCAGAGGTAAATTTCAAATCATCGGGTAGAACGTCTGGGAGACGATCCGCTTGCTGCTGATTGGTAATAATCGAACCTGAAGGGACGTACTTACCTGCCGGAATCTCTACATCCTGTATGAGGACGTGCATCATTACGATGCAACCGCGGTTCACCCTGGCGTTGAAGACAGTTGAGCGAAAACCGATAAAACAGTCGTCACCGATGTAAGCCGGACCATGGATCAGAGCCTTGTGCGTAATTGAAGTGTTGCTGCCGATCCACACTGAATAGTGCTCGCCGTCATCCCCCAGAATGCGACCCTCTGCCAACCCGTGAATCACAACACCATCTTGGATGTTTGTGTTCGCTCCAATTGAAAAAGGAGACCCCTCATCGGCACGGATGGAGGTGCCTGGAGCCACCAAAACATTTTCATGAATACGCACATCCCCAACAATCTTGGAGAAGGCATGAATGTATGCACTTGGGTCGATAGTTGGCTCTGCTTGCCCCTTTGACCAAGGGGTAGGCGGAGCAGCAATGGTACGGGCAGTCATCTTTAAACCCTGCGTTTTGTGATTACGATGCCAGGCACCCGCCAAGCACGAGTCGGAAGTTTAGAAAGCAACTCTAGGAGACAGGCGTAGCTGAGGAAGACTACTTAAAAGTCATACATAGTAATCTGTCTCAATACAGCTCTGACTGATGGGACACAGCTGCCTGAAGAGTTCTACTAGCGGTCGCGGTCGCGCTTGCTATACAGCAACTGCTTATCAATTGAGATCGTATCGATGATGCCAACAACCAAGGCGTCCACAGGATGAGGGCGATCCGGACGAATCTGTCTGGCGGCGCTACCCAGGGTCACCAGAACCCACTCTCCCTCTCCGGCACCTACGCTGTCTGTCGCAACCTCATAGTCAGGAAGAGGTTCTCCACCTGCTCCCACAAATTGCAGGAGTAACAGACGCGATCCCCCCAGCGATGGCTCCTTTTGCGTGCTGACAACAGTTCCACGAACAACAGCAACTTTCATTCGCTACGCAACCCAATTAAGGTCGGAGGGAGCGAATACCGCTGACGCTCTCCCGGAACTGCTCGACCTCTTCGGTATAGCGGATCGGAAGGACGTATTCCAGATTCTCGTGGGGACGCGCAATGATGTGGTGAGAAAGCACCTGGCCACCACTCACTCGTTTAACTGACTCAATCCCCGCAGCTACTGAAGCCTGTACCTCAGAGACATCACCGCGGACGATGACAGTAGTGCGACCACTGCCTATCTTCTCGTAACCGGTAAGGGTGACGCGAGCAGCTTTCACCATTGCATCGGCGGCTTCAACTACAGCTGGGAAACCCAGCGTCTCTATCATTCCAACTGCGATCGCCATTTTTTTGCTCCTTCGCAACAGGGTTACCCTGCCAATAAATTTTGCTCTGCCCTTCTAAGAACTAATGTCGGTGGGTCGTTCGGGCACTCGTCAGGCTCAACGCCAGCGTCCACCAAGACCAACACCAACACCCAAAGTCCTTTCACTCCTGAAGCAGTTCACCACTCCCAAAACAGGAATCCACCTTTCAAGCAATTCGCTAACAACTTGCTTAGATGAAGGCGAAGAACGTTGATCTCTTTAGACGTACTTTGCAGCCTGCGTTTGCTAGCCAACAATGACCTAGAACCTCAGCCTGTTAGAGACGCAAATGTCTCGTCATTCCCTGGCAAAGTCAGGATACCAAGAACAACTGACTTGGCACCCTGCTGGGCCCAAGGGTTAATAAGAGAATTGGCGGACTTCTTCGGTGTAGCGGATGGGCAACACATACTCCAAGTTCTCGTGAGGACGAGCAATGATGTGGTGAGAAAGCAGTTCCCCTCCACTAACCCGTCGTACTGACTCGATCCCAGCAGACACAGACGCTTGAACCTCAGAAACGTCACCCCGGACAATCACGGTGGTACGACCACTACCAATCTTTTCGTAGCCAACCAATGTCACGCGAGCGGCTTTCACCATGGCGTCAGCAGCTTCCACAACTGCGGGGAACCCCTTGGTCTCAATCATTCCTACAGCAATCGGCATTAGTTCCTCTCCTGAACAGTCCTGCGTAGCTTAAATACCCATTTCATAATCGAGTTCCATCTGCGAATATCTGCCGCAGAAAAGAGTTTGCTCAATGAGAATGAATATTTTCTGAAAACAATATAAAGCATAGGACTGAACATCTATGCCTGACAACATAAGCTGCAATTATTATTTTAAATTTAAGTCATTGCATAAACTAATGATGCATTTCTTGTGGGCAGGTCAACCAAGGTAAAGAACTCTTGCATTCAGGGCTCCGATCCCCATTAGATTCATGCCCGCTAAGGGAGCAGGCTCAAAGGGGGGCTGAGAGGGAAGACAATAGAGTCGCTCAAAGATATCTGTTCTAACTAAGGACATTTGAGAGGGATCGCTATTTTCAGATAATTTATTGGTTCATAAGCTGAGCTTATATCTACATAAATTCATTTATTTGTATATGAAATTAAGTGATTACTTATGATGTAGAAAATTAAATCCTTGTTCGTCAAGGCTAGAAGGGACCGCACAGAGTAGATGCGCTTAACTGTTGTGGCTGCGAGTGCGGCTAGCTAGCGATTGGATGGTGTTGCTCCAGACGAACTGTCTATTTTGGGCCACACCAGCAGCGAAGCCACCTCAATAGATGATGATGAATGGGCATGGCTCCTAGTAAAGTAAAGGCATACTGCTACAAACCTCTTAGATTTGGGATCGGCCGTCCAGTAGGGCTATCGATAGCGTGTGAAAGGCTGGGTGATATTTAGGCAAAAGGTAATTCAGGACGTCATTGATGGAGCAATTTTGGGTTCAGACAAGCTGGTTGCTACCCCTCTACGGACTGCTGGGGGCAGTCGCTACTGTACCTTGGGCAGCTGGCATGGTTCGCGGAACAGGGCCGCGATTAGGGGCTTACATCAACCTTGTGTTGAGTCTGTTAGCTTGCGTACATGGTGCCATCGTCCTCCAAGCAATTTGGGGCACAGCTGGGCTGGAGATGATTGTGCCTTGGCTGCAGGTGGTTAATCTCGACTTGTCGTTCAGTTTGCGAATATCACCTGTTTCGGTTGCAGCAACCGAGTTAGTCGCTTGGCTCAGCCTATTTGCGCAGCTTTATGCTCTGGGATACCTGGAGAAAGACTGGGGGATGGCCCGTTTTTTCTGCATGCTGGGTTTCTTTGAAGCAGCAATGATTGGTGTAGCCCTGAGTAATTCACTATTGCTGAGTTACTGCTTGTTGGAATTACTCACGCTTTCAACCTATTTACTTGTTGGCTTTTGGTATGCTCAGCCCCTCGCTAGAACCGCTGCAAGAGATGCATTTTGGACGAAAAGAGTCGGAGATCTGTTGTTGTTAATGGGGGTAGTTACCCTCTCTACCCTGGCGGGCAGTCTCAACTATACAGACTTATCCGCATGGGCGAACTCTGCCGAGCTGTCACCAACGGTCAGTACGTTGCTGGGCTTGGCACTGATTTCCGGTCCTATCGGTAAGTGCGCTCAGTTTCCCTTGCACCAGTGGTTGGACGAGGCAATGGAGGGGCCTAACCCAGCTTCTATCTTGCGTAACTCAGTGGTTGTTACCACTGGAGCTTATATCCTGATCCAACTGCAGCCGGTACTGACACTCTCCCCGATCGCCGCCGATGTCCTGATTGCTTTAGGAACTGCCACGGCGATCGGCGCATCGCTAGTATCGATTGCTCAGGTCGATATCAAACGCGTACTATCCCATTCCACTAGCGCCTATTTGGGGCTGGTCTTTATTGCTGTTGGTCTCAATAGCACCGATGCTGCCTTAGTGCTGCTGTTTACCCATGCGGTGGCGAAGGCATTGCTGTTTATGAGTTGTGGATCCATCATCTACACCACTCATACCCAAGATTTACGGGAGCTGGGTGGTTTGGGGGAGCGCATGCCCGTCACCTCAACGGCATTTCTGTTGGGTATGGCCGGAATGGTTGGCCTGCTCCCCCTGGGTTGCTTTTGGGGCATGGTTCACTGGATCGAAGTGGTTGGGCTGTTACAGCCAGTCATGCCTGTCGTTGTTGTGGCAGTCAACGGCCTGACCGCCTTTAGCCTAATGCGGGCCTACAGCCTCGCGTTTTCTGGTCCCGCCAAGCAGAAGACTCGTCGCGCTCCAGAAGTCATTTGGCCGATGGCATTTCCTCAGGTTGCCTTGGGCCTTTTCGTGATAACGACTCCAGTGTTGTTATTGGAAACAGCCATGGCTTCAGATTTGCAGTATTTGCCGGTGTTTTGGATTGCAGGCATCGTCGTCGCAAGCTTCTCGGGGGCCTTCCTGGCTTTGGGCTTCTACATGTGGGGCTGGGTGGCACAACCCATCGTCTTCCCAGTTCCAGCGATACAGAATTTATTGGCATTCGATTTTTATATCGATCGCCTGTACCGAATGACAGTCGTTCCTTTAGTCAGAGGGCTCTCTGAAGTTGGTATCTGGATCGACCGCTACGCGATCGATGGTGCGGTCAATTTGGTGGGTATGGCCACGCTGTTTGGTGGAGAGAGCATGAAGTACAGCACGTCTGGCCGCTCTCAATTTTATCTACTCACTATTTTGATTGCGCTGGGATTGCTGGGCATTATGATGAGCTGGTCGATGGTCACCGGTAGTCTTTAACGTTGGATGTGAAGGGAAAATATGCTCAGTAGCCTAATTTGGATACCGGTGGTTGGGGCAGTGGCCATCGGGTTGTGGCCGGGAGCCATCTCTTCCAAAGCCGCTCGACAGCTCGCGTTGATATTTACCGCCATTGGATTCGCGGTGTCTTTGGCGATCGCCACTCAACTCGACCTGTCATTGTCATCGATTCAGTTTGAAGAGCAGCTGAGCTGGTTACCTCAGTTAGGTCTGCACTATCGCTTGGGAACGGATGGTTTGTCGCTACCGCTGCTCGTTCTGAATAGTTTTTTAACCGGTGTTGCCATCTACATCAGCAAGCCCTCTATTTCTCGGTACCGCTTGTACTACTCGCTGATTCTGTTATTGAGCGCTGCGGTGGCAGGGGCATTTACGGCTCAGAACCTACTGTTGTTCTTCTTGTTTTACGAAATTGAGCTGCTTCCACTCTACCTGTTGATTGCTATCTGGGGCGGCAAGCGGCGTGCTTACGCGGCTACCAAGTTTCTGATTTATACTGCCCTTTCCGGCATCCTGATTTTGGCTGGATTTTTGGGAGTGGTTTGGCTGGGGCATGCCGCCAGTTTCGACTTTGTCGATGCCCAGAACGCTATATTACCGGTGGCAACCCAGCTTGTATTGCTGATCGTTATTTTGGTAGGGCTGGGAATCAAAACTCCGATTGTGCCCTTGCATACTTGGCTGCCGGATGCACACGTGGAGGCATCCACGCCAGTCTCCGTACTGTTGGCAGGGGTACTGCTGAAGCTGGGCACTTACGGCATCTTGAGATTTGGGGTACAGCTCTTTCCAGACGTCTGGAGGATAGCAGCTCCATGGCTGGCTTGGGTGGCGGTCTTTAGCATCCTGTATGGAGCCCTGATTGCTGTCACTCAAACAGATATGAAAAAAATAGTGGCCTATAGCTCGGTGGCGCATATGGGCTATATCACCCTCGCAGCCGCTGCGGCCAATCCGCTCAGCCTGCTGGGGGCCACCTTCCAGATGGTCAGCCACGGTCTGATTTCTGCGTTGCTGTTTTTGCTGGTTGGGGTGGTTTACACCAAAACGGGGACCAGGAGCATACAAGTCCTAGAAGGGCTATTGAACCGCGAACGAGGACTACCCGTGATCGGGAGTCTGATGATTCTGGCAGCAATGGCCAGCTGCGGTATTCCAGGTATGTCAGGATTTATCGCGGAATTTGTGGTGTTTCGGGGCAGCCTACCGGCTTTTCCGGTACAAACGCTGTTGGCCATGTTGGGCACGGGTCTGACCGCTGTCTACTTCCTGATTCTGCTCAACCAAGCATTTTTTGGACGGTTATCCCCTGAGGTCATTCGGATTCCACGGGTGCTGTGGAGAGATCGCATCCCAGCGCTAATATTGGCCGTTCTGATTGTGATTTTAGGGGTTCAGCCCGGTTGGATAGCCCGTTGTATTGAGACCACCACCACTGCTATAACCCCGCCGCGAGCAGTTGCAACGGTAGAAAACCCATCTATCGCTGTATTGACCTCCCGCACAGATGTCCCCTCTAGCCAAGCCTTTCCCCACAACCTTTCCACTTTTAGTTAGCAATGACCGTGACTGCACCATCCTCGATCGAACCGAACTCCTCCCCGCTGAATGAGTACATTGAACGGTTGATGTCAGGTGGGGTTCTGTTACCTGAGTCCACAACCAACGTCTTAGAGGTGGTGGGGATTTTAGCAAGCTACGGCATCGTACTGGACGCCTATTCCATTAATCTGATTTACGCTGCCGACCACCAGTTCCTCAGACTGTTCCCCTTCTTTAAATATTTCAACGGAGAGATTTCGGCAGAAAAGCTGCTCAAACACTGGGGTCACGATCGCATCAATTACGAGTACGCCGAATACTGCGGCCGTACGATGATGTGGCATGGCGGAGGGGGGTTAGATGCTTACCTTGATTCAGCAGAGTTCGAACAACTTGCCCGCAACGCCATTGCCGCTAGGGTGGCCGCGAATCCAGTTCTTTGGGGACTGAACAAGCTGTTCCCCAAATTGTTTTTAGAGCAAGTAAGGATGCATTGCTACTACAGCGGTTTGGGGCAATTTTGGCGGGTAATGAGCGATATTTTTACCTCCCTGTCCGACCTCTACGATCGCGGCGACATTACCACTGTGGGGCAACTAACCGACCACATTCAAGAGGGAATTGTTGCAGCGGCGGCCCGACCCATTACTTACACCGTGGAGATTGGCGGTCAACCTTACGATATTTTGCCTGCAGAGGCTGAACTCACGTTTCTACCCGATACTGCCATACCGTATGTAGAGAGTATTTTCTTCCGGGGAACGCCATTTTTCGGGACCGTATCTTACAACGCACAGGCCGGGCAGATCTCCCCTGAGCGCAGCGACTTTGCCTACGGTGCTCTGTATGCCGATCCGTTGCCCATTGGTGGAGCTGGCATTCCGCCCACTCTGTTGATGGAGGATATGGCCCGCCACTTGCCCAAATACCTGACTGACTTTTACAGCACCAGTTGCCGGGGTGAAGACGACCTCCATATTCAGATCTGTCAAACGTTTCAGAAGTCAATGTTCTGCGTGACTACGGCAGCCATCCGCGGTTTATCTCCTTACCCGGTGCAAACAACGGACCCTACAGAACAAGCAGCAGTCCGAGAGTACTTGGCTGGCTGGATGCAACGACTGCAGACCTCTCAGCTAGAAACTGTCAACCAGCCGATGACATTGGCAAGCTGCACGCTGTATCCAGCGGAGGACATGCCCACCTAGCTAAAATTAAAGCAATCGATTGTGCTTCTAAGACTCCTGAACCATCGAAGATTGAAGCTGGTTTAACGGTTGGAAAAACGGTCGAACAGCCCGTAAATCCATAGAATGCAGGTCAGGCTAATCAGGTGGGCCAATGTAACGTTATTGTTAACGGTAATTAGCAAAAAATCCCACTGTTCGTCAAAGAAACTTGCTTGTCGTAAGAAGAAGGCCCGGACCAGCAAATCACCAACTTGGGCCGACGAACTAATAACGGCTAGGAATGCACCGATTAAGCTGACGTACAGCACAATTCTGAGCCGCCTGCTTTCTCCTCCTTTCCAGTACCTGAACGTAAACAGGGTATTGCACCCAAGACTGATCAAGGTTGCCAGCGTCACCCATCGGGCAATGTCTCCTCCAGCCGTCCCTTGACGAATAGAGCTGAGTTGTCCGACCACCGATATCGTCCAAAATATCGTGGAGAGGATACCTAAAACGGTTTGTACCCAAAAGCTAATTTTTCCTGCCCTGCGCATGCGTTTGCGCATCTGATCGCTGCTGCTGCTCACGAATTCAGTTGGACTCCCCAGTAATTTGAACCTCTAGGAATGGCGCTCGTTATAGATAGCCCATGGGCTAGCAGAAAAAACGGCTCCCTCCCGCATCTCACTCTACCGAACTTCACCGATGAAAAGGGGGCAGAGGATATGAGTTGGTTTATGGGCTAGAACGCAGTAAGAGTAGCGCTAGTAGCCCCACATGCGATGTCCAGGCTGGATAAATAGAAACTTACTGATTGGTTTGTTCCGGAGTCGGTAATGCTTGGGGTTGTATTTCGACATTTCGGTGGTTGGCCGAACGCCAGATAGCCAGTGGCAGGCTGAGCAGTCCAAGTAGTCCGACGGCGATCGCGACGCTCCACACCATGAGGCGATTGGGGATATACACATCCGCTTCGATTTGGCGGTAGGCGCGGTTGTATTCCCACAGGCCCAACCCGATGATGGCGATGCCCATCGAAACCATGCCAGCTCCTAAAACTGCGGTGATGTCTGTGGAATAGGGTTGGTTAGCGTTTTGAACACTAATCTGGCGGATGAATAATGAAAATCTTGCCAGTGCGAGACCGATGCCGATTAGAGACAAAGAGGTGCGAACCCAGGCTAGAAATGTGCGTTCGTTGGCTTGGTGTTCTCGTTGCCGATCGTCTTCTGGCACGGGGTGCTCCTATGGGCTCTTGTGAGTTTCAATCCTTTTCATCTTAGGAAAATGTGCTGAGATGTGGCCCCCTAAATCCCCCACTCATGGGGGACTTATTTGAGATTTCATCGGAGTGGATTGAGCGGGTTGGAATAGGAAATTTACTGTGAAGATCGTGTGTTTTTAGGAGGAAGTCATGGACGATTTGCTGAGAGAGTTGGAGGGCGATCGCGAACGAGCAGTCGATCGCTGTTTGCAGGATTCACCTCTCAAAGTGAATTGGGTCAGAGGGTAAGAGGCAGATGAACTTATCGGGAAGAACCACAGCAAGCTCGGATGACTACCGACCTCGGCAATACCAGTTTTTTGATACCAATGCCGTAGCGGAACGGGAATGGCGCATCGATGGCATGTCCGCAGGGGTGATAGCGGGCAAACGTCGATTGCTGACTTGGCGTGATTCCGGAGCATCCACTTCAAGAGTGATGCTGCCGCAAAATTTTGAGGCTCCCTCTGGAATATTCTCTGCCGATGTAGAGATTTTTGTGCTGTCGGGCGCAATCCAAATAGGAGAGTGGAAACTGGGCAAGCATGGTTATTCCTTCATTCCGGCTGGAGTCAATATAGGTCCTTGGAAAGTGCTGGGTGGAGAGAATGCGGACCTTCTGTGGATGGAGAACGGGCCTGTTCCCCTTAGCTACGAAGCCGCACAAGGCGATCGCCCTGACACCAGATTAAGAGACTTTATTCCAGCTTTGGATAGCACATTGTTGCCGTGGGGCAAGACTGAAACAGTTCAGTTTGAGACCTCCAAAAAGAAGTGGCTCAGAAAAGATAAAAATGGGGGTGGAACTTGGCTAATCGCTATTTTGCCGCATTACGATGGCAGGCATGCCATGATTCAAGCCTATAACGAAAAGTCATACGGCTTATTTGGGTATTGCGATATCGGAAATTACAGATTCGCCAAAAATCATTTCAGTTATTGTCCTAGCTTTTCAACTGTTCCTAGACATAAGACAGAGGCAGGTGGCTTATTTTTTGTTCGCGTCGATCGCGATTTATCACAAACAGGGGCAGTGTCATCTTATGGCGAATGAAAGATGCCATAATTCTAAACATTCACAGATATCACGGTTAGGATCTCTGACTAATCGGACTGGGAATTGTCGCTCATCCGATGAATGTTCCAAAACAAAGAAAGGCTTAACCCCCCATCCACGTAAATATGTTGTCCTGTAATGAATCCGCTGTCTTGAGAGCATAGGAAAGCGACCAAGGGGGCAATATCTTCCGGCTGCCCCCATCTCCCCATGGGGGTGCTCTGTTGGGGGACCCGAGCGATTTCGGGTAAAGCGTCCAGATATCCGTCCCACGCCTGAGTTTTGACATAGCCCGGCGTTACGATGTTGACCGTAATGCCCCGCGGAGCCAGGGCGATCGCGTAGTGCTTAGCCAATACCTCCATTCCAGCTTTTGCAGGTGCAGACATGGCATAGACTTTGCCAGGATTGTGCACACCACTGGCAGAAATAGCGATCGCCCGTCCCTCCCTGTCAGGCATATACCTCACCGCTTTCTCCATGCACCTCAGAAACGCCTTTGGATAAAGACTCTGAGCCTCCTCGTATTGTTCGAACGTGAATCCAGCCGGTAGCGTGGCCGTAATGGCATACCCAGCCACGTGCACGAAGGCAGTCAGCTGACCGCCAAAGTCTACTTCGACCGCCTCGAACAGGGAGTCAACTGTCTCGCTCTCCTTGACGTCTCCCGCCACCGTCACAACCTTGACGTTATAGGTTTCTAAGTCGGTCTTGGCTGCAAGAGCAGCTTGGCGATCGGAACGGTAGCCGAGGATAAGATTGAAGCTGTCACTTGCCAGCTTGCGAGCGATCGCTAAACCAATGCCGCGAGTGCCTCCAGTGAGCAGTGCGACTTTCACGAGCTTGACCTCAGAGGTTTCATCTCCAGTAGTACATTACGTCGATCGACGAGAGGATATCGAGGATATTTGCCATGAGCACAACCCGCGACGTCATTATCCCGCCAGGGATGGAAATCTTATACGAGAAGTATCGCTATTGCCCTGGCATTAAGGTCGGGAATACGCTGTATATCTCGGGGCAGGTGGGACGCGATGAGAATTTACAAGTTGTCGAAGAACTAGAAGCTCAATTTGTACAAGCGTTCGAGAATGTGAAAAAGGTACTGTCGGCTGCAGGCGCCACGTTCGATGATGTCGTCGAGATGATGACTTACCACGTGACCGAAGCAGAGAAAACTCCAGTGACAATTCCTCACCTGCCGCTGTTTATGCAGGTTAAAGATCGGTACTTCACCCATCAATTCCCCACCTGGACGGGAGTTGGGGTGACGGGTTTATCTACGCCAGGGCTAATCGTAGAGATTAAGTGTACGGCAGTCCTCGACCGTTAGAGGCTGGGCGATTCCGAATGATTTAGGAAATCGATGACAACCTTGGATACCTCTTCAGGCATCTGGTTCATCATGCAGATGGTCCCCTGTTCAAATTCAACCACCTTGCCGTGGGGAATAGCTTGAGAGACAAAATAGCGATTTTCAGGTTTTGCCAAGCCGAGGCGCTCAAATTCTCGCACGTCTTCCATTCCCCACATGATGAGTGTTGGACATGCGATCGCTCGCAATCTATCTTCAGCATCCAGACAGTATTCTCCCACGGCCCAAACGGCGTATAAAGGATGGCCAAAACATTTTAAGTCGTCTAAAACCCATCGGTGGTTGAGCTCGGCAGATCCGACGTATCTGGAACGGGCCTGCCATCTTTGCATTAAGTGGGAACCATCGTCTTTGATTTTGAAGCCGATATCGAACAACTCAAATAGCTTGGCTTTCCCTTCTTCTCCAAATCCAGGCACATTTCCCAATACAAGTTTGTCAACCCGATCGGGATAGGCTGCCGCCACCTCTCCCGCGACAAAAGCCCCTGTATGGTTGCCTAAAATGCTCGTCTTGTTGATATCTAATTCGTCTAATAGTGCAATTACAGTATTGGCATAATCGGCAATTGTGTACATTCTGGGTGGCTTGTCGGAATCGCCAAACCCCATCAAATCCATTGCGATGACTCGTCTATTTCGAGCAAGGATGGGCATCAACTCGCGAAATTCATCGCTGCTGCGAGGATTCATGTGCAGTAAGAGCAATGGCTCGCCTTCTCCACCGATGCGGTAAAGAATCTGTCCGTCTTCTGTGTCTAAAAATGCCCGTTTAATTTTCTTGCTCATCTGTCAATCCAGACCCCTATCGCTATTGCCCACCCTATTTGACATCTATGCCGATGGCACCGCCTCAGTTGCTAGTTGCGATCGAGGCGACATCTTCAGGATTTCCCGAGCTTGAGCTGGTGTGGCAACCTCGCGATCGAGGGTATGCGCCATCTTGGCAACCATCTCCACGAGATCGCCGTTGTGCGGGGTTCCGAAGCGGTTGTAGGGCCAATCTCCGAGTCCAATGCCGACGTGGCCTCCCATCGTAATTGCCCATGATGCCAAACGCATGACATCCCCATTCCAACACATGACCAACCACGGTTCGGCAGGGGGAATGGCATCCACCATCGCCTGCACACCAGAGAACGTCCCCAGAGCACCAGCTGGCATAATTTCTCCGGTGAAGACAAACTCCCAGAACGTATTGTGTGACAGGAAGCCCATCTCTTGAAAGCAACGTGCCGCCCTAATCTGGCCGATGTTCCAACAGGCGCAACTGACGTAAATATTGTGCTCCTTCAGTATCTCTAGCACCCCCTGAATGTGAGCCCGAGAATTGGCATAAACTTGGTCGTACGTCTTGAATTGCTTGCTTTGTGGGTCCCAAAAGTCCACATTGAACGAACCAAATTCCAGAGGGACCATGTCAACTCCGAGTGCTGGATCGTTCTTCGCAGCTAAAATATGGCGGACGCGATCCTCGACACTCTTCTGCGTGGTGATGTAGCCAAGCGTCGGATCGACAATCAGATCGGTCTTTTCCCGGATGCCCTGAATCACTTCAAGATAGAGTTCAACGTCGTTGATCCACTCTCCACTAACTGGATCGCGCCCGTGCCAGTGAAAAATCGAGGCTCCCGCTTCCCAAGCTCGAACTGCTTCCCGGACGATCTCCTGCGGACTGTAAGGAAAAGCGGGATTATCTTGGCGGTAGTCCATGTCGTTGCAACGACACTCGATAATCAGCGGTAGGTTGTTTTGCATTGTCTTCCTCCTAATAGCTTTCCAGAAAATTGACGACAATTTGCGATACTTCCTCAGGCATTTGATTCATCATCCAGAGGGTTCCGTCTCCCAGTTCGACCCTTTGACTATGGGGAATTGCTTCCGATAGCCAAAGTTGATTCTCAGTCTTTGCTAAACCAGCGTTTTCTAATGGTTCTAAAGCATTTTCGCCAGACAAAATCAGAGTGGGGCATTTAATTAACTGAAATCGTTCTTTGGCTGTAAGGCAATAGTTTGCCACAGCCAAACCGGTGTATACGGGAGAGCCAAAGCATTTCAGATCGTCGATAACACAGCGGTGATTTAATTGCCCCTTGCCGACATAATTGACGCGAGCTAACCATCGTTCTAATAAGTGGGAACCATCATCTTTAATGGCAAACCCTTCAGTGTACCTCTGCAATATTTTGTCTCTCTCTTCTTCGTCAAATCCAAATACATTGCAAAGGATAAGTTTATCAACCCGATCGGGATAGGTCGCTGCTATTTCTCCTGCGATATATCCCCCTGTAAGATTTCCGAGAATGCTGCTTTTTTTGACACCTAATTGATCCAATAGTGCGATCGCTGTTTTGGCATAGTCCGCTACAGAATAAACTCGGGGAGGACGGTCAGAATCGCCTAAACCCATTAAATCCATTGCGATCGCACATCTGTTTTGAGCCAGAATTGGCATCAATTCCCGGAATTCATCGCTACTGCGAGGGGTCATGTGCAGCAACAGTAGGGGATCGCCTTCTCCTGCGATGCGGTAATGAATCTGCCCATCTTCAAAATCTAGGAATGCCCTCTCGATTCGGTGTTCCATCTTGACATCCTAACTTTCTAATGAGTCAGATATTCTTATCGTATTCGCTCTTCTTTAATCAGAGTTCGCTGATAAATTTCACCATTTTTAAACCAGTGCCAGGTGCGGGCGCGATGATTGTTACAAGGGCTAATATGAATCATTTCATAAACATAGGCATCTGGTATATCTTTGTAACTAAACCACAAGATAATGATTGAATCGTCAGCTTCCCAAGCCTTTCCTTCAATTCGTTCTGTGTCAAACCAGAGTTTTTTGTCGCAGTAGTCCCCTGGAAACTGATACTCCTGAACCTGGCCATCGGGCCATTCGTATCGATTGGTTTGAAAGTAAGGCGAAGCAGCATCTTTGGGAAATTCGCAGGTGACACGGGACTTGTGTTGGTCGATAATCTTGCAATCATTATCGATAACGGTATACGAACCTTCCCACGTGCCTTCGTGCCGAACCAGTACGGGCATTTCATCTCGGATAGTAGACATGGAATATCCTCATATTTAAAAAGTCAAACTCAATCGATTTCAAATTTGATTGTGCACTTCAGAAATGAATTCGCTATTCAAGCTTATGGAAGTACAACAATCTTCCCCCTCAGACCGCGCTTCTCAATTCGAACTAACGCATCAGACACACCATCCAGATCGATCACCTCATCAATGGTTGGCCGTAATTTGCCTTCAGCAGCGGCTGGAAGGACAAGATTGCCCAGGGTTTCCAGTGTGACTTGATAGTCACAGTTGTACCAGAGGGCAATGCTGTAGAGGGTGACGTTGCGCCCGATCGCTTTAGCGATGGGCCAAGTTGCTTTCATCCCCGTTGTGTAACCGTACGAGACAATTCGGCCATTGTTAGCGATGCACTCCAAACACTCCGGCAACGTCACTTTCCCCCCACCATCGAGAGCCACCTCAACTCCAGCATCCCCGACAATCTTGCGAACTTCGGAGACCACATCCAGAGTGCTGCGATCGATCGCGCAGTCGACCCCCAGTTCGATCAGGTAGTCCACCTTAGCTGCCGTCCCTGCGGTTGCCATGACTTGTGCCCCCAGCAGCTTGGCCAGTTGAATCGCCGCCGTCCCCACCCCTCCACTTCCTGGATGTACGAGCACCCATTCACCAGCTTTGACCTTGGCTTTATGAACGAGTGCCATACAAGCTGTCAGATAGGCGATGGGAAGACTGGCTGCCACCTCAAACGAAATGTCATCGGGCAGCGCTAGCAACTCGGCTGCAGGAGCGATCGCCATTTCGGCAAAGGCACCGCTGACGTGGCCGACTACGCGCATGCCGGGCACGAATTCCGTCACATCCAATCCCACTGCATCCACCCACCCCGCAGCCTCTTGACCCAGAATATGGGGCAGTCCCTTGTGACCGTATCCTCGGTAAGCGCCATAGGTGGTCTGCAGGTCGGAGTTGTTCATCCCTGCAGCCGCCACCCGAATCCTGACTTCCCCCGCACCTGGTTCCGGTACCTCCACCTCCTCAACTCGGACAGAAGCTGGACCGTTATATGCGTGAATGAGTGCTGCTCTCATGGGGATAATCGCTGTCAGGGCCTACTAATAACGCCTTATCGGAGATCGAACCACCAGGGATCGGGGACTGGGTTTGTTTTGATCAAAAAGGCTTGCTTGCGCACAAATCGACTCAAGGAAGCTGGCCCCATGCGCGACCCCCCTAATCCGGACTGTTTAAAGGCATTCTTCTCCCCTTCGTAGATCAGGGCCGTCAGCGCAGCATCGTTAATACTGATGCCACCCGCCTCGATCCGGCGACCGATGGTGATTGCGTCGGACTCCGTTCCGGCAAACACCGCCGCACTGAGACCGTAGCTTGTGTCGTTGGCCAGTTCCACCCCTGCTTCGATCGTCGAAAACGGCATCACCGGCATAATCGGGCCGAAGGTTTCCTCTGACATCACCTTCATCGATTGCTCCACCCCTGTTAAAACTGTTGGGCGACACCACAGCCCTCCACCTAATTCTTCGATCGCCCCTCCACAATGCACCACTGCGCCCTTTGCCACGGCTTCATTGAGGTGTGCGGAAATAATCACCGCCTGTTTCTTGGCAATGATGGGACCGATTTGGCCACTGTCAACCGTTGGATAGGTTAATTGCAACTGCTTTGCCTTGCGAGTCAGCGTTTCTACAAAGGGCTGAAATATTGCTTCGTCAACATAAATTCGTTCAATGGAGAGACAGGATTGACCGGTATTGACCGTCGAGCCCCACAGGATGGCTGAGGTGGCCAGCTCGATATCGGCAGAGGACAGCACGATCGCCGGATCTTTACCCCCCAACTCTAAAAACGCCGGAATCAAGCGTTTAGCTGCGGCCTCTGCCACTGTTCGGCCCGTCGCCACGCTACCGGTAAAGCAAACCAGATCGACGCAACCGACTAAGGCAGCCCCCGTTTCCCCTGCCCCTTCCACGTAAGTCAAGACATCTCGTAGATGAGGGACAGTCGCGATCGCCTCTACCAAAGGTTGGATAAATCGAGGAGCGATTTCACTCGGTTTCACGACTACGGCACAGCCTGCCAGCAAAGCCGGAATGGTGTCGATCGCGGATAGTAACAGCGGAAAATTCCAGGGGCTGATGACTCCGACCAAGGGATAGGGAACGAGCTGCTGCTGTAATTGGATGAAGGGAATTGCGGAGGACTGAGGCTCAGCTTCCAACAGTAATATGGGGGCTAGCCGACACCAGCGATCGATGCTGGAAACCACCGAATCCAGTTCGAGCACCGATTCCGTCCGTCTGCCCGTATCGACCGTTAACGCTCGAACCAGCTCCTCTTTGCGATCGAGCAAGGACTGCTTCCACTGCTGTAGAGCCTCGATACGCCGTTTCAGCCCTCCAGCTTGCCAATCTTGTTGAGCGCTGCGCAAGCGATCGCAAAGCTGAGCCAATCGATCCGATGCTGGGGGTTCAATCCGATAATCGAACTTCCCCGTGCGGGGATTGCGAACGTCAATGGGGCCAGCCATTCTCAAATCACCCCCAACTCGGCTAAATGGGCGATGGTGTCTCGCTGAGTTTGGATAAAGTGCTGCCGTTCTACATTACCCTGCAGCATTGTGTTGGCAGGATACATCTGCGCTTGGCGATAGCAATCAACATACAGTTCCGGTCGCTGTCGGGCTAGCAGGTTGGTTAGCCCCGGCCGACGGCGATATCTTCGCAGGGCGGCCAGGTCGATGTCGGCAAAGGCGGCCATGCTCTCCCCGGCACCGGTCTCAGCCAAAATCAGTCCTCGATAGTCCACGATTTGGGAGCCGCCGTTTGTTGAAGAGCTAGGAATATTGGTATTGGCGATGCCCGCCGTATTGGCAGAGATAACGTAGGCTGAATTTTCAACAGCGCGGGCGATTTTGGCGATGTCTTTGGGCGATCGTCCCTGGCCGTAAATTTCTGACGTAGGATGCAGAAAAATTTCTGCCCCCCGCATGGCTAAACAGCGGGCGACCTCTGGAAACAAAATTTCATCCGAGGCTACAGCCGCAAGATTGCCGATCGCAGTTTTAACCACGGGAAAAACGCCCTCCAGGCCGTAACAGTCGAGATATCGATCCCAGACATCGTGGGGGGTGGGGGCAAACATGGAATTAAGTCGGCGATATCGCAAAACAATCGAGCCAGTGGGTGCGATCGCAAAGCAGCTCTGGAAGTACAGATCC
The DNA here is from genome assembly GCA_051439605.1 of Synechococcus sp. Lineage (GTDB taxonomy): Bacteria > Cyanobacteriota > Cyanobacteriia > Thermostichales > PCC-7336 > PCC-7336. The sequence continues at coordinate 528 of JBFRWN010000113.1, read as the reverse complement.
GGAAAATGGGGATCGCGTTCGTAGGCGTTTCCGGCTAAAAAGATGTCGTGGGTTTGAGCAATTTTCCCCAGAGAGTCGTACAAGGGATCGTCCATATCCAAGCAAGCTTTTTCTGCCCAACCGACCAGGGACTCCCCCATCGGGAAACCGGTTAGCAGGTATTCGGGCAAGACCACCAAACGACAGTCGGGACCGATAAAGGCAAGGCTGGCGGCAATTTGAGACGCTAGGCGATCGATGGTCTGCTGCATCAGCGATCGCGCTTCAGTTCGATCTCCAGCCCGATTCACAGCCGAACAGGTGACCTGGAGTGCCAATGCTCTGTGGGAGTCGATCGTCATGAGTCAGCCTCCAGTCTCATCGAGTGGCGAGTGCAATCGCTATAGGTTTGTCCTGCACATCGAGATCGAGGGGGTTGTCAAACCCTCGATGGTTCATATCACTAGGTCTACCGCAAGATTGACTGCAAGCGTATTAAGTGCTCTTTCAACTTACAAATCTCAGCACCAGAATGCTGCCTCCTTAACC
>JBFRWN010000112.1:0-45163 GCA_051439605.1 Synechococcus sp. | reverse complement strand
TTACCGGCGTCAAGTCACCCCCGAGCAGGTGGAAACGATCCTGCAAGCGCATGCGGAAGGCAGTAGTTTGAGGGGCGTCAGTCGGATTGGTCAACGAGCCTATGGAACTGTGGTCAGCATTGTGCGGGCAGCCAGTCAGAAAGCTCAACAGGTCCACAACCAAGAAGTGAAAAAGGTTGAGAGTGAGGAGCTCGTGGCTGACGAGATGTGGTCATTCGTGAAAAAAAGCAGAAACATTGCTTGCCTGAAGAATTAGAAGTCGGGGACTGCTGGATTGGTGTCAGTTTAGCCAAGGAGAGTGGATTGATCGTCACTACCCGAGTTGGCAAGCATACTGATGAATTTCTCACTGAATTGGTGGCGAATACGGAAGGGAAAACGGCCTGCAAGCTTTGGTATACGGATGACTGGGGAGGGTATGAGCGTGTTTTGCCTCCCGAGATGATTCATATCATTGGGAAGCAAAATACTCAGCGATTAGAACGCACCAACGGCATCATTCGCCAGCAGACAGCCCGATGGCATCGACGACAAAACAAATTTGGAAAGCTATGGGAGCAGACCAAAGTCACGACTCGATTGGTCGTCGGTTATTTCAATTGGATTTGGCGTCATAGTCGAACGAAGGATACGGCAGCTCAACGAGCTGGAATAGCCTCTTGCTCTTGGTCTTGGCAGGATATGGTTGCCTATCCCACGTTTCTCTGAAGCACGACCGACCTCTTTATCTCCCTGTTCGTTGAGTTCGCCAGGGGAGATAACGTCGACAACCAACTCGGGGGCAACAGTGAGGTGCCCTACATCGTCAACGCTACTGGAGAGACGTTCTTGGCTAATCCAAATGACATCGGGAATGACTGCGTCAGTGGGAGACAAAACAATTCCCGGAGTTTGGAATGCATTCCCCAGCCCGGCCTTTTCGGACCAAAGTTCTAAACGAACCTGCAACTTACCAGCGACGCTCTGGTGGCGAATGTGTGGGGCCTGGGTTACAAATAATTCACCATCCACAATTTCGTAGCGCTTCCAGCGGCCATCGTCACGCATGGCAGCAAGGTCTCGGGTAGTCCAACGAAGGGGTTTAGCGACCATCCGATGCCGTATGGAGATTGAGTCTTAAGTATATTCAGTAGGATTGGTGAGATAGAAGCAGTCAGCTGCTTTTGGATGTTACAGCAGCCAGAAGTCAAGTATGGCAATGATTTTAGCGTGATTGTCGAAGCGGAGTTGGCGGGATTCTAACCCACGACCTAGCGCTTAGGAGACGATTAGTTAGATTGCTCAAACCTTTTCTGTGCATGCATTCTGAAAACTTAAAAATCGGGATGGTTCAAAAAGCGGCAATTTAGGGTTACAAAATAGGCGAAATTGAGCCACCCTGATGATGGCTGTGGGAAGTGATCGCAAGCTGGCGTCAGGGTGTGATTTTAGGCCGGATTGCGTCGAAAGCGTTCAAATCCTAACAGCTCTAACCAATGAGGATGCGGTTGCCCCGCCATCAATTCCGCTGGACTTTTGCCCACCCGCTCAGGACACTGACTGCGCATAAATGTCCGATGGTTAAGGAAGAACCTCAGCAGCTCGAGGTATGGAGCTCCCAACTGTCGACGCAGGAAGAAATAATTCCGCAGACGAGAGTTCAGGTTTTCCACCAACGAGCTGGCCCTTGGCGTCTGTGCCATCGCCTCCGTTACCGCTTCGAGGACTGGAAGAAAGCTAGAGGCTATGAAACGGTATATCCGAGAGCAAGATATCTCAGATAGGAGTGGTCAGTTCTAGGGATTGCTCCAGAGACTCCCGGCAAGGACATCCGCCTTTGAGGCGGTAACACTTATCAAGCCACCGGCTTTGCCGGGAGTATCTGACTGCATCAAATCTACAATATTAAATCTACAATACGTATAAAAAATACCAAAATGTTCTGTGGGATACCTTAGACTGATTCAGAAAATCCACAGGTTTCTAGAATGTCTACGAGAAATCACTTACACTACTTTTATTTGATGTACAATCAGGCGTGCATAGAGAAATATTTGATTGCTAGCTTATGACGAGGACAGGCTTTCAGCACTCATTTGGTGTGATTGATTTTGTCTGGCTTCTTATCTGTGGTTGAAGTTACACAGCCTAGCTCAATGCAAAAAAGTTGAATAGTAAATAAGACTAGCCAACACCGTTTCTGAGGAGTTTGAGGAGTTTTATGTTTCCTGAAGAGCTAATTTCTATCATTCTTAGTTTTTTCAACCTCACTGCGCGAACACCTGGCAACGACATTATTTTCCAATCTGCAGGCAACGATATTATTCTGGGGCGAACTGGCGACGACGTGTTGTTAGGCGTCGATCCTGGTGAGATTGGTAATAATGCTGGCGATCTCCAAATTGATGTATTAATTGGTGGTCCGGCTGAACCAATCGAAGCTTTTGATGGCTTGGGAACTACGGTTGCTCCCGATGCAGATTTATTTGTTTTGGGTGATGGCCTGAATCCCTACTATGCAGAAGCGAGCCTGCTAGATTTTGCTATTGTTGCAGATTTCAATAGTGATGCAGACATAATTCGGCTGAATGGTAGCTCTGATGACTACAGACTCAGAGAAATCAATATTCCATTCTTAGGGGCATCATTTTCCGTCTTATTTAGAAACGAAGGAAACGATCTTATTTCCGTTATTGCAGGTGACTCAGATCTCAGCCTCACAGCAGACTATTTCGAATACGTTAGCGAACCGCCTCCTTCAGAAGCAGAAGTGGCATTGGTTCAGCAGATAGGTTCGCCCGGAGCCGATTTTGCCTTTGACGTGGCTGCTGACAGCGAAGGTAATGTCACGATTGTAGGTGGAACATCTGGAGAGCTGGGCAGCGAGAATGAAGGAGGTAATGATGCTTGGATTGCTCAATACAACAGCAGTGGAAGTTTAAATTTTATCCAACAATTCGGTACTCCCGAGTCAGAAACTAATTTTAGTGTGGCAATTGATAGTAATGGGGAAGTTTTTGTTTCTGGAGTCACCAGTGGTGATTTAGGCGGCGAAAATGAAGGAGGAAATGATGCCTGGATTGCAAAATTTGATAGCGATGGCAATCAAATGTTTATCGATCAAATTGGAACAGAAAGCCTCGACAACACATTCGAAGGCAGCTTATCGATAGACAGTGCCGATAACGTTGTCTTAGGTGGCTATACGCAAGGTAGCTTGGGCGGTACAAATGAAGGTGAAACCGACCCATTTCTTGTCAAGTTCGATAATAGTGGCAACCAAATCTGGACCCAACAGTTTGGCACTGACACATTTGACGAACTCTTCGGTACTGCTACAGACCTAGATAACAACGTCATCGCTACAGGATGGACGATTGGCGATTTGGGGGGCACCAACGCTGGTCTGTACGATGCCTGGATAGCAAAATTCGACAGTGACGGAAATCAGCTGTGGATTGAGCAGCTCGGCACTGGGGACTACGACTTTGCCTACGGTACGGCTACTGATAGTGAGGGCAACGTTTACGCAACAGGATTCACATTAGGCGACTTGGGCGGTAGTAATGCTGGCGAATACGATGCCTGGGTAGCCAAGTACGAGCCCGACGGCGACCAGCTCTGGGTCCAACAGTTTGGCAGTACGGGCACCGACACGCCGTTTGGCATCGAGGTAAATGAAGACGACAACATACTGGTGACTGGCTATACCAGCGGTACATTAGCCGACGGCTCGTCAGCCGGGGAGGACGATGCCTGGATAGCCCAACTGGATAGTGATGGCAACATTCTCAATACGGTTCAGTTTGGCTCGGCAGGAGACGACCGATCGCAAGGTATTGCCATTGGGCCAGACAGTATTTTTGTCGCTGGATTTACAGATGGCTCTTTAGGTTCCGGCAATGCTGGATCGTACGATCCGTGGGTGGCTCAGCTGTCAACTGACCTAGCCCTGCAGGACTTTGTTGCTTAAATGGGTCATGGTTCAAACCTGGGCAATTTGGTGTAACAAAACAGGATAATGTCAACCACCATGTGATGGCTGTAGTGAGCGATCGCAAATCACACGGAAAGATTGCTGATTTTCTATGGAAACGCCTCTCGAACCGTAACTCCAGATTGAACCAGCCCTAAAATTGCGATCGCCCTCCCTCACATCCTAAAACCTCAGCCGAGCCGATCGTTCAACCGACTAATACTAATGGAGAGAAGAATGATAGCAAACACAGCCATAAACAGCGCGTGGGGCCAAAGCACGTCTATTCCTACCCCCTTCAACATGATGCCGCGCAGAATCACCACGTAATGCAGCAAGGGATTCAACCACTGCGACAAATAGCGAAAAAAAGCAGGCATACTTTCAACCGGCGCAACCGCCCCCGACAGCTGAATCAGAGGCACGTTGATGAAAAACGAACTCAGCATCACCTGCTGTTGATTTTGAGCCAACGTCGCCAACATTGTGCCAATCCCGATGCCGACAAACAGATAGAGGCTCGAGAGTGCCATAAATAGAAACAGGTGGCCGCGAAAGGGCACGTCGAACACCCACCGCCCCACACCCACCGCCAACCCCACATCCCCCATCAACAGCACGAAAAGCGGCACGATTTTAGCCGAGATAATCTCAACTGCCGAAGCTGGGGTCATCAATAGCTGTTCCAGCGTGCCCGTATCCTTCTCGCGAATCACGGCGGAGGCAGACACCAACGAACTAATCAGCGTCACTACAACGCCAATCATCCCCGGCACAAAAAACCAACTGCTCCTCAATCCGGGGTTGTAGAGAAATGTCACCTGCGGTTCGACTAAAGGGGGGGCGCGAATGCCATCCAGCTGACGACTGTACTGCTCGACAATCTGCGCCACATATCCATTGGCAATTCCAGCTGTGTTGGCATCGACACCATCAATTAAGACCTGCACTTCCGCCGTCTTGCCCCCAATCAGATCGCGATTGAAGTCCGGTGGAATCGCCAGACCCACGTCGATCTGTCCGGTCCGCACCAGATTGCCAACTTCCTGCTGACTGCCGCTATAGCGCTTGGCCAGAAACACGCGATTTTCCGTGAAGCTCGACACTAGCTCTCGACTGGCGGCGGTATTGTCATAATCAACAATCCCCAGCCGGAGGTTCTGAACCTCAGGATTGAGGGCAAACCCGTAGATCAACAGCTGAATGGTAGGCGGCACAATCAGCAGTAGGAGCAGTTGCCGGTTCTTGAAAATTTGACCCAACTCTTTTTGAGCCAAAGCCCAAAACCGACTTTCAAACAGATTTGCCAGAACGTTCAGCATGACTTACTCCCTTAGCTGCATGCGCCGCAAAACGCGCCAGCCCGCTGCAAAAAACGTACCCGCCAAAACTGCCAGCATGATGGGGGCAAACCAAACGCCCAGCCAGCCCGTTCCCCGTATGAAAGCATCCCGAGTCAAAACAATAAAGTAGCGGGCTGGAACGATATTGGAGATGGCAGAGAGGGGAAAGGGAATGTTGCTGAGGGGATAGATAAAGCCCGACAGCAGGAGCGAAGTCAGAAATCCCGTCAGGGCAACGATCTGAACCGCAGCATCTTGGTTTCGGGCGCGAACGCCGATAAAGAGACCGTAGGCAACCCCCGCAGATAAAAACAGAGGGGTGCCCAGCAATAGGGGCGTGGGATCTCCCGCCAATCGCAGCCGAAATAGCAGCGAGCCACTACCCATCACGATCGCCGTTTCTCCTACGGCAATCAAGAAGTAAGCCAATCCCTTCCCCAGCAGTAATTCTGCTGCAGTCAAACTGGAGGCGTAAACCTGCACAATCGTTCCCTTTTCCTGCTCTCGCACCATGGCTACAGCAGCCAGTAGGGACGGAAAGATGGCTAAAATTACGGCATAAACTCCTGGCGCAATGTACAGAGATTCTTTGCGACCGGGATTGAACCAGAGGCGAGTGCGAGGGACGATGCGTTGGGGTTCGGATTGCAGGCCGCGATCGCGCAAAAAGAAATTTGTCGTCGCTCGCACACTTTCGCGAATCACGCGAGCGTTGTTTACATCTGTCCCATCCACCAGCACCTGGAGGGGGAGGGATCGCTCCGACGCAATCCGGCGGGAAAATTCGGGGGGAATCACAACTATTGCTTTAGCCACCCCTCGATCGATCGGCTCAATCGGACTCCCCTCGCTAGGCCAGGCCGCCGGCTGAAACTGATTAGTGGCAAAGAGACGCTCGATGTAGGCGCGGCTGAGGGGACTGCGATCGAAATCTTGGATCGCCAGCGGAATGTTTTTCGCTTCCAGGCGGATAGCGTAGCCGAAGATTAGCAGCATGGCTAACGGCAGCACAAACGCCAGAGCGAGGGTAAGGCGATCGCGCTGAAATTGCTTCAGCTCCTTAACACACTGAGTCCAAATGCGACGACCGACCATCTACCCAACCTCAGTCCGCTGCACGATGCCAATAAAAGCGTCTTCGAGCGAGAACGGAATCGATCGCACCGAATGCAGGTCCAATTGCGCTGACCGGAGAGCCGCTTGCAGAGGTGGCAGGTCTCGTTCCGGATTGTCGAGAACGAGATGGAGGCGATCGCCGAAAATCGAGACTTGCCAGGGGGCCATCCACGACTTCAGGACTGTCGAAGCCTTGAGCGGGCGATCGACAACCACCTCCAGCATCTGTCCTGGCTGCGATCCCTTAATCTCGCTGGGCGAACCCGCAGCTACGATGGCTCCAGCCACCATCAGCCCAATCCGCTGGCAGTGCTCCGCTTCCTCTAGGTAGTGGGTGGTCACCAGCACCGCCGTTCCCTGACGGGCAAAGTCCTCGATCGACCGCCAGAACTGGCGACGCGCTAGCGGGTCTACGCCAGAAGTAGGCTCGTCCAGGAACAGAATGTCCGGCTCGTGCATCACCGCAGCGCCAAACGCCACCCGTTGCTTCCACCCCCCCGGCAACCGACCCGTTAGCAAATGCTCGCGACCGACCAGCCCGCAGGTTTCTAAAACCCATGCAATCCGGTCCTTGCGAAACCGTCTTGGAATGCCGTAAACGCCGCTGTAAAACTCCAGATTTTCGCCAATTGTCAAATCGTCGTAGAGGGTAAATTTCTGGCTCATGTAGCCAATCCGCTGCCGCACGGCTTGGCGGCGCAAGTCCCCTCGTTCGCCAGCCAGGCAGATATCGCCGCTGGTGGGCACGAGAAGCCCGCACAGCATTTTAATCGTGGTCGTTTTGCCTGCACCGTTCGCTCCTAGCAAGCCATAAATCTCACCGTAGCGAATGTCCAGATCGATCCCTTTCACTGCGGGGAAGCTGCCGAAGGTCTTGTACAGTTTTTGCGCGCCAATGGCGATCGCATCGGACTGCCGATTGCCTCCTGGCTTTTGGCGATCGAAGGGAATGTACGGAGGTTCCGACCTTTGCTGGCGCAAGTGACTGACGAAAACGTTTTCGAGGGTTGGGGGTACCGTTTGGATGGACTGCGGTTTGAGCCCATGTCGCCTCAGCAGCGCGTGGATGTGCGGTTGTGCAACAGCAGCGTCTTCAACCAAGATGTCGAGGCGATCGCCAAACGACTGAATGTCGGCCAAAGCCACTGCAGAACGCGCCCCTGGCTGAAGTTTGGACGGAGGGGCGGTTCTCAACACCAGTTCTGCTGCTGCAATGTCGGAGGCTCGGACCTCTAGCCGTTCCAACCCAAGACGCGATCGCAACTCTGGCAGCGTTCCTAGCTGCTGAATCTGCCCGCCATACATCAGGGCAATGCGATGGCAGCGCTCGGCTTCATCCAGATAGGGAGTTGCCACAACAATCGTCATGCCTTCCGAGGCGAGGGCCCCCAACATGTCCCAAAACTCCCGCCGGGAGACGGGGTCAACGCCTGTCGTCGGTTCGTCCAGCAACAACACCTGCGGTTGCGAGATCGAGGCACAGCAGAGAGCGAGTTTCTGCCGCATACCGCCGGACAGATTCCCGGCGAGGCGATCACTAAATGGCTCCAGTCCCACGAGCTGCAAGTACTTGCGGCGGCGTTCCGCAAAGGCATCGGCAGCTACTTGCCGCAGTCCTGCCACGTACCGCAGGTTTTCGTCCACGCTGAGGTCTATATAGAGAGAAAACTGCTGTGTCATATAGCCGATGTCCAGTCGCGCCTCCCTCGGCACTCGTCCCAGAACCCTCACCTCCCCCGCCGTGGCTTCCATCACCCCGGCCAAAATCTGAAAGGTTGTCGTCTTGCCCGCCCCGTCAGGACCGATCAGACCGAAGATTTCCCCTGGCCGAACCGCGAAGTCGAGTCCTGCCACGGCGACGAACTGGCCATAACGTTTGGAGAGTCCTTTGACGGCGATTGCATTGAGAAGCCCAGTCGCTGTCTGATGACCGTTCAACCCCGATCTCGAACCCACTTTTTCCATACTCATGGTTCGGATTCGCCGATGAGAATTTCTGCATCAGCGGGCATGCCCGGTTTTGCAAACCCCTCCGGATTGTCAATGCCGATCCTCAAACCAAATACTTGATTGACGCGATCATCTCGAAAGTAGATGTTTTCTGGCGTAAACGATGCTTCGGGATCGATCGCAATCACGCGGGCACTGAGGGGGCGATCGGGGGCTGAATCCAAAAACACCCTGGCGGCCTGACCCACCCGCACCCTGCCGATATCCCCTTCCGGGATGTAACCCCTCATGTAAACAGTATCTAGGTTCACCAGTGACAGTAGAGCCGTGCCCACACCGACCACTTCGGCCGGTTCCACCATGCGAGCCAGTGTCACACCATCGATGGGACTCACAACGTGCAAGAAATCGAGACGGGCTTCAATCTCCTCTCGAGCAGCGCGGGCGTTAACCACATCCGCTCGGGCTGCCTCCACCTCGGCCTCAGCCCGGAGCAGTTGCGTTTGCAAAGCCGCCAGTTGAGCTGTGCGAATGTCAGGATTCAAAGCGGAAGTTCTGGCCTGCCCCAATGCCCCGCGAGCCGCATCCACTTGTTGGCGAGCAGCAATGACAATTGCCTCGCGAGCCTGTAACGCTGCCTTTTCCGTCTCTAAACGAGCCTGGACTTGGTCGAACTGCTGCTGGGGGATGGCACCTTCTTTTAGCAACTGGGCAAGCCGTTCGCGATCTGCCTTGGCCAATTTCAAATCCGCCTGCGCTGCTTCCACCTGTGCGTTTGCTTCCACTAATTCCGCCTCTGCCGCTGCCAGTTGCCCCTCCGCCTGCAAAATTCGCCCCTCGGCATCGCCTTGGGATTGGCGCACGATCAGCTGAACTTCTTCGATCTGACTCTCGATTACAGCCAGGTTAAGCTGCGATCGCCGCTCCTGCTGTTTGGCAGCGGTCAGCCGCGCCATTGATCCCCGCAACTGCGCCTGCGCCTCTTCGTCATCCAAACGCACGAGTAGCTCCCCCTGCTTCACCGCATCCCCTTCCCGTACGGCCACGAACCCAATGCGCCCGCCCACTTTAGCACTGACATCCGTTTCGTAGCCTTCAATCCGTCCACTCACAGGCAGAACCCCCGATTCAGGCTGGTCTAGGAATTGCCATGTGACGATGCCTGTAGCGGCGATCGCCACCGCAATTGCACTCGCCACTTTCAACCTCCGTCGGGGTTTGTGTGGCAAGCCCCCAGTCGAAATAGGCTGGCGATCCAAATCCGGTTTGGGTTGCAACTGAGTCACGAATAAGCCTTCCAGAGCATTTTGGGTGTGGAAATTGACGCTAAAGGGTACTGTTGACCTGACGGATAAGGGGCAAGATACCAAGCATATTTTCGATTGATAGAACCAAAAATTGATGCTTTCTTGAATGCTGATTTATCTCCTCTATTTAATCAGGAAAATCTTACTTGATTAAGTAGTTATTTTTCTCGATAAATATTATAAGCCTGCTTGCTTATAATGCTTAACGGTATTAGTTAATCTTATTTTGCATAGAATCACTTCCAAAAAAGTATACTCCCAGCCTAAAGAAATAGTCCTGAATCCTAATAATCTATTTGTCAAACTATACCGCTTTACTACAGAGCATCCAAAATAATATTTCCTGCCATAATTGAAGGTTGAAGTTATAGGTATTTGGTCATGAAACTCTACTTGCATAGTTTTCACCAACGAACGCTGGAAAGCTCATCGATTCGCCACTAGATACTTGATGTCAACCACTTCGCGCCCCATAGATATCCATCGTTTGGCAATTGTTGCTGCCAACTTCTTTACACGCCGGGAAGGATTGTTTTTGGAATAGGCTCGCATCGTTTGAGGCTCTAAGCATAACTCTTTAGCAGCCTCTTCGTGGGTTAAACCAAATGCCAATCGAAAATCAAGTGGATGAAGCTCTTCTAACTGATTGGATAGCTGTTGCAGGTCATTGGTTGAAGTATACTGAATGTCGCTAAACATGTCGCTAATGTCCAAACTCTACCCGAAACTAGCTTGCTGGAAATACAAGGTCTAAATAAATGCAAACCTGCAATCCTTGATGCTGGATAGTTCGCTATATAAAGAGTCGATCTATCGCTCTTAGTCCACAATACATACAGAAACATACCCATAATGACTTGCCTTCTAGTTTAATAAGTATGCTTTATCGCCGAGCGATCTAGTGTCCGTTACTGTTAACGATAGGTAATGTATGTGGAAACTATATGGAGATACCAAGGATTATGATGAAGAAGTGTGAACCAGTCTGGAATTGCTGCCAAAAGTATTGATGCGAGATTGAAAGAAGCTCTAGATTATATGTTGATATTACGAGTGATAGACTTCGGTCTTAGCTCAATTTTGTCTTAATCAAATCTATCTCATCTAGGTTAGAACCTAGGTGAGATGGCATCTGTAAACTATTTATTTATTTGAAGATCTTTTTGACATTCTTGTTGTGATTCAAATTCTCTCGCAAATTGTGTAATGTGAACTCAATATCTGCTTTGAGTTTGATAAAATCAAAACGACCTTGGGGTGATTTACACCAGTCATTGACAACATTAAGCTGGCCGCTTAAAAAGCGATCTCGGCAAGCAAAACGCCGAATCTTTCCGCTCGATGTCTTAGGGATGCTGCCAGTTTTAACCAATACTGTTGCATAGACTTGTAAGGAATGTTCGGCGGCGATCGCCTGGCGAATGCAACCAACGATCTCGTTTACATTGAGCTTTCGCAGGTAGCTGCGCTTAACTTCATACACGATAACCAGCCGTTCAGAACCATCTAAATCAACGGCAAAGGCTGCTCCGCAGCCCGGTCGAATAGCAGGGTGACTGTTTTCGACCGTGAGTTCCAAATCTTGAGGGTAATAGTTGCGGCCTTTGATAATCGTCATATCCTTGATGCGGCCGGTTACCACCAGTTCGCCATCTTGGATAAAGCCCAGGTCACCAGTGCGAAGGAACGGCCCCTCTCCAGTATTAGCCACGAAGGCATTAAACGTAGCTTGAGTTTTCTCTGACTGATTCCAATATCCCCGGGCCACGCTGGGGCTCGATAACCATATCTCACCCACTTGCTGGGGCGGACATTGAACCCGCGATCCTGGCTCGACGATCCGAATTGTCGTGTCTCGACAAGCTGTGCCGCATCCTACCAACTGCCGACTGTTGGCTGGACGAGCATCCGGATGAAACGAAGTGACCTGGTTCTGATTCAGGGTATCACCGTCAACAATGTAGGTGGTCGGCGGCTCGTTCACCAGCCCACCCGTAACAATTAACGTTGCCTCAGCCATGCCATAGCAGGGATAAAACGCTTCTCGACGAAATCCACAGGCTGAAAATTCTGCAGAGAAGCGCTCAATGGTGCGAGCACGAATGGGTTCAGCACCAGTAAAGGCAACGTTCCAACTGCTCAAATCCAGGGATTCTTTTTGCTCCGGCGTGATTTTCTGCAAGCATAAGTCATAAGCAAAATTAGGGCCACCGCTAGTAGTGGCGCGCTCAGTTGAAATCGCTTGCAGCCATCGCAGCGGTCGTTGCAGAAAATCAACGGGTGACATCAGCGTTACGGGGAAGCCACCGTACAGCGGTTGCAAAATTCCGCCAATCAGTCCCATGTCGTGATAAGGAGGCAGCCAAATTACACCCTGGCTGTCTGTCGAATGTCCGAAGCATTGGTGAATGGTTGCTGAGTTATGCAGCAGATTGGCATGGCTGACCATGACTCCCTTTGGATCGCCAGTGGAACCCGATGTGTATTGAAGGAATGCCAAGGTATCGCCAGCAATGCTCGTAGGAGACCACTCAGTAGCTAGATCGGATGGAAGCGTATCAGTTGCTAGCCAGCGCAATTGAGCTAGGTCAGTGTTGCTAGTCAGCGCCCCTTGAACTGACTCCAAAACGGCTGCTGTGGTTAAAGCCACAGATGCGCAGGCATCGTTCACAATGGCCCGCAACCGTATCGCAGATTGATTGCGTCGTGGCGGATAGGCGGGAACCGCCACAATTCCAGCGTACAAGCACCCCAAGAAGGCCGCGACGTAATTGATCCCAGGCTGGTAGAGCAATAAAGCACGGCTACCTGCTGGGTGATGCTGCTGCAACTCTGCGGCGATCGCCTGAGCCTGCTGCGCGATCTCTTGATAGGTGACAGTCGACGATTGCTTGTCTCCTCCATGCTTTAGAAACTTGTAAGCGATGCGGTGAGGGTTGCTTGATGATTGGTGATGTAGGAGATCGACGAAAGTATCTGGGGTCGAGCGAGTACCAGTAAGTAACATGAGCGGCAATCCTTTAAGCGCATGAAAGCATGGGTGGGTTGTTGAATAAAACAGCAGACCTCTTGCGAGCAACCTCACATGAAATCCCGAATTACGGATTCAGATACTACAAAATTCGTGCTTTAGACTAGAGGCTTCATAACCAATCTAGACAGCCATACAGCTCACGCATCATCTCATGCATGAATCTGATATTTGATAGGAACAAACAGAGCAAGATGACTTAATAATGAGAAATAGAAGCCAAAGATCAATGACGACGTCACTGCCTAGAGCAAATCCTCGAATCGGAAACGGAAAACACTTACGGCAATAATAATAAAATGCTACCTAAAATTACATTGACTATCTGTATTTAGGGATACTTTTACATAAATGTGTATAAATAAACTTTTACAATCCAGAAAAAGCAACATTTATTACCACATGAACTGTATTCATGCATCTGCTGTATCAAAATTAACTTTTAAGAGTTGAAATACTCAACATTGTCGAACTTATTCCTAGAAAATAATAAAATTGTTGATTTTATCGACAGACAAAATTAGAAACTAAGTCTAAATTACGTGCATGTTAGTGAGATAGCTAAATGTTAAATCATTAGTTCTGGCAGATATCTTGCTCGTTCTGCTTTGCTTATTGTCTAGTTAAACCACGTTTGGCTAGAAGGGAGTAGCTTTAACCAACTACTATGCTTTTGGAATAAAGGTTTTATCAGCCTCCAAAGAATCCCTGCAGGAACTTCATGCCTCTACGTTGACAGAGTTAGGCTTTCTGTCGTGTAGGTTACCTCTAAATATGATTTAGATGGTTGCTGCATAGCAGTGCTGACAGTTTTTGTATACCTACTCACACAGTAGACTTGTGCGGCAAATGGAATCCCTTCATGCAGCTGACATTATTCTACTGCTTGCTATAGCAGGCTTGTATTACCTGAGATATTGATGTCTTCCATTTTCTGTTTTTGGAAATTTGGATGAGCATTAGTTCTGTTTGCATTGTCAGTATGGATGTGTAGTTTCATCAGCTGTTTATTCATGTTTTTGAGTAGGGAGGCGTCCATAGATTAAGTCCGGTTTCCATCGATTGCGCGCAAAGCGAACAGCTGTAGTTGTATCGAGCATTGCCTTTAGCAATTGATAGCGAATCAGTATTCTTGTTGTTCTGTAAGGAAGTGGGTTGATGCAGTTGAATAGTGCGGAAATTCAGAGCAGCCTTCAGTCGGTGCCTTCATGGCGGGGTCGCAGCAGTGTCACTATGTTGAACGATCGACTGACGACTGTGCAGCAGCTGTTTGGTTACGCTGCTGTCTTCATTCCTTTCATCGGTACCCTTGTGGCAGTTGGATCGCTCGGAACAGTGGGATTTGACTGGGTTACGGGTACTGTTGCGGCTGTGATGTACTTGGCAACGCTTATTGGCATCACTGTCGGCTATCACCGCCTTCTATCACACAGTGCCTTCCAGACTGGATCTGCGGTAAAGGCTGTGTTAGCCGTATTGGGTTCAATGGCTGCTCAAGGCCACGTCATTCATTGGGTCAGCAATCACCGACGGCACCATCAGTGCAGTGACGCGGATGGCGATCCTCACTCTCCTCATATTGGCAAGACGGGGGAATCCCTCGGGGGTCTGTATGGGTTTTGGCATTCCCATGTGGGTTGGTTATTCGAAGGCGAGTTTCCCAATGTTCTGTTGTCCAAAGACCTGTTAAAAGATCGAGTCCTGGTCAGAATTAATCAGTCGTACTTGCTATGGGTATTGCTTGGGTTTGCCATCCCAGCGGCCATCGGAGGAATGTGGCTGGATTCGTGGACAGGTGTTGTCCGCGGATTGCTATGGGGCGGGTTTGTCAGAGTCTTCCTAGTGCATCACGCCATTTGGAGTGTTAACTCGGTTACCCACTTGTTCGGTCGCCGCCCTTTTGCCACCCGCGAACGCAGCACGAATAACGTTTGGACAGCCATCCCAACAGGTGGAGAAGGCTGGCACAACAACCATCATGCCTTTCCGAATTCAGCCATGTTTGGTCTGACATGGTGGCAGGTAGACATCGGCGGCTGGACGATCGGACTGCTCGAAATACTCGGGCTAGCGTGGTCAGTCAAAGTTCCATCGCCAGAAATGCAAGCCTCTAAACGAGTGAAATCCTAAGTTTTCGGCGCCGCAGTAGATTCAGTTAATCGCAGTCGAGGCACAGTCATGACTCAGTTCAGTTCCGCGATCGGAGAAGCTGAAGGTCGGGTTCACCGTCAACCTGACGATCGCCCATCAGCGTCTGCACGATCTCGCAAGCCTTTCAAGATCAAAGTTTCCAGCAACTACCTACAAACCATTTACCGACGTTTGAGCTTGGCGACAGTTCTGATTCCTTTGCTGGGAACGGTTGTGGCTATTGGATTGTTGCCTTACACCGGTCTGAGTTCGGTGGCGATAGGTGTGGCAATCAGTTTCTACGCCATAACAACATTGGGCATTGAGGTTGGCTATCACCGCCTCTTTTCCCATCGGTCGTTTCAGGCAAATGCCTCTATGCGGGTGCTGCTTGCCGTGTTCGGATCGATGGCTGCGCAGGGAGGACCCATCTTCTGGGTTGCTCACCATCGACGTCACCACCAGTTCACCGACCAACCGGGCGATCCGCATTCGCCGCACTTGTACGGTCTGAGTTTGGGCGATCGCTTACGCGGTCTGTGGCATTCCCACATGGGGTGGACCTTTGAGGGTGAGGTGACTAACTCAGCACTGTTTGCTAGAGACTTGCTGCGCGATAAAGCGATTTCGCGGGTGAATCAGTTACAGCACATCTGGGTACTGCTGGGCATTCTGGTTCCCACAGTTTTAGTGGGAGTGCTGACAACCTCATGGGTTGGGGCGCTGCAGGGATTTTTATGGGGAGGCTTAGTGCGGATTTGCATGGGTCAACACGTCATCAACAGCACCAATTCGATTGGTCACCTGTTCGGGAGCACTCCCTATCGATCTGAAGACCACAGCACGAACAATGCCTGGCTGGCCATCCCTAGCTGGGGACAGTCGTGGCACAACAACCATCACGCATTCCCGACCTCAGCGATCGCCGGTTTGCACTGGTGGCAAATTGACCCCGGCACCTGGTTTATCCGCACGCTCGAACGCGCTGGCTGGATTTGGGACGTTCAGGTGCCATCCGTTAAGGCTCTGAAAACCAGAGAACGCTAAGGAAGACATTTTGCTACAGTACCCATTCGCGAGATTTGTTCCCTTGATATCTACCGCCGACAGTAAGTAAAGCACACTCTGTCATTAGGAAACGTTAGGACGTGAAACGCACACAGAAAAGGCAGGTCATCGATGAGTGAAACGGTAACCAAAACGCAGCAAACTGAAGCCGAAATACGTGTTTGGCTCTCCAATTATTTGGCTGACTTGCTTGAAATCGATCCTGACGAGGTGGACACCACCATTCCATTTGACCGATATGGACTCGATTCATCAGCGGCTGTTGGCATGACAGGAGATTTGGAAGATTGGTTAGGGCGAGAACTCGACCCGACATTACCCTACGACTATCCAACAATAGATGGTATTTCCAAACACCTAGCCGAAGCAGCTTAACTTCAGAGAATTTGCGAGAACATGTCAGATTGAGCAGTTCTACTTTCAAGAGGCCATCATGGTAAGTACAGCAAATCCGCTACCTTTCGAACCAACGACTGAAGAAAGTCAAAATAACAAAACTAAGAAGCATATCAAGCTGAATGCCATCAACTACCAGCGGAATGTAGAGTCTGACTACACTGAAAAAATTGCCGAGCTTGATAAGAGCTTTTCCTACAGCGATAATCAGCATACCTTCTGGGGCGCTCCCGAGCTATCGACACTTTACGGCACGCCGCTCTACGAAGAGGCTTCGCAGGCGCAGAAGCTAGCTCTCAACCATTTATATTGGGCCAGACAGTACAACCAAACGGCAGCAACCGAAGCGAATGCCGTGCTGTATAACCAAATCACGGCAGGAGTATTTGCGACCCTGAGTGGCTACGATGTATTGTGCCAAGAATTAGATTTAGAAACCGATCAAGAGCGGTATCACATTCACGCGTTTCATTCGATTGGCTACAAAACGAAGCGAGCACTGCTGGGCAAATCGGCATTTGGAGCATCGATGCGAAATCGGTCAGCATCATCTCCCCAACGCGTCAGAGCAAAAATTGGTAAAGCGATCGACCGGCCGACCTCTTCCATTCGCAAGCAACTAACTTCTAGCAATGTACGGGAAAAAGTCTACCGACTGATTGCTCATCAAATAATGCTTAAAGATAAAGCGCCCTACTATTCGAAGTACCTACAGGAACTAGATAAAAAAGGAGAGCCGATTCCCGTTCAGACTACGGGTCTGGTCGGTCAGTGGGGAGCACGCCCATTTCTGCAATTTTTTACCCTCAATTGTGGAAGCTCTCCTTTTCTTGCCTGCTTGTTCTACGTGACTCGTTATATGGCGAATATGCTGCTCAAAAATTACGAGTATCGCTACTGCCAGTACTACAGAGAGTTGCAGAAGCAAGATGTATTTATTCCAGCTCCTACTGCTATTTCCAATTATCATCTGCAAGATGAAGCATTTCATACGACTACTTCCCAGTTAATTGCTCGTGATTTATACAAGGACTTTTATAAGCCGACGGCTTATGAAAAAGCGTTAGCTAACACAATTGTTTACCGCGTTCAGCGTGTTGGACATAGCGGCCTGTCAGGAGGATTGCCTGCAGTATTTCGCAACGATGCTGACTTTATCGAGTCCTTCTACCAACTCTTGCAGTCGCCACTGTTTGAGATGAATTCCTCCGATGCTCTGCATTGGTTGAAGAAGTGTTTGTGCAAAGAGCACGAAGGCTTTCACATCAATCTCAAGTACCACCATCGCTTGCTTGCCGATTTGCGCCGATTTTTCGACGGCATTGACTATTTATGGCCGGTCAATCGCGAGATGCGATTGATGCAGGCAGGTGGCTCGATTGAGAAAGCGTTGAAGAACAATCGGCAGGCTTTCAAACAGTTGACCAGGACGATCGCCGCCAGTGCGTAAATCACCGAAGTCTGGTGCCAAGCGCAACTCACTTAACTTGACTTGCGGGCTCGGGCGAGCCCCCTTCATTCAATTTCTTGATGGTGCAAGCGGTAACGCGATAGAGCAAGGGACTTGATGTGGAACCCATAGCAATTATTGGTATTGGTTGTCGATTTCCTGGAGCAGAGAATCCGGAAGAGTTTTGGGAGCTGCTGCGTGATGGTGTAGATGCCATCACAGAAGTTCCGAGCGATCGCTGGCAGGCTGATGCGTTCTACGATCCAGAACCAGCGACACCGGGCAAAATGAACACTCGCTGGGGTGGGTTTCTCCGTCAGGTTGACCATTTCGACCCTGGATTTTTCGGTATTTCCCCCCGCGAAGCCGAGCGCATGGATCCGCAGCAACGGTTGGTGTTAGAGGTCGCTTGGGAGTCGTTGGAAAACGCAGGTATTGCTCCCAGAAGTCTTGCCCGCAGCCAGACCGGGGTGTTTATCGGCATTGGCAATTACGATTACGGTCGCCTGCTCGACCGGGATTTCAGCCGCATTAATGCTTACGACGGCACCGGCAATACGCTGTGCATCGCGGCTAACCGCCTCTCCTACATTCTCGATCTGCGGGGTCCTAGCTTTGTTTTGGAAACAGCGTGTTCCTCATCGTTACTGGCACTGCACTATGCCTCGCACAGTTTGCGAAGTGGCGAGACAGACTTGTGCCTAGTCGGTGGAGTCAGCCTGATGCTGTCACCTGGGCCGACTATCAACTATTCGCAAGCCCGCATGATGTCGTCCGACGGTCGTTGCAAAACCTTTGACGCCAGCGCTGATGGGTACGTGCGGGGCGAGGGTTGCGGTGTAGTAGTGCTCAAGCGCCTGTCCGAGGCGATCGCCGATGGCGACATGATTCAGGCAGTGGTGAAGGGCTCGGCGGTCAATCAAGACGGACTGAGCAACGGTCTCACCGCCCCTAACGGGCCTGCTCAGAAAGCGGTGATTCGTCAAGCTCTCAAGCAGGCAGGAGTTAAACCGGCTCAACTGAGCTATATCGAAGCCCACGGCACCGGGACTTCTTTGGGCGACCCGATTGAGATGAATTCGCTTAAATCGGTGCTGATGGACGAGCGGCCCCTCGAACGACCCTGCTGGGTGGGATCGGTCAAAACCAACATCGGTCATCTGGAAGCCGCGTCGGGAATGGCCGGGATTATTAAAGTCGTGCTGTCGCTTCAGCATCAAGCCATTTCGCCCCATCTGCACCTTAACCAACTCAATCCCTATATATCTCTCGATAACACATCGATTAAGATTCCTACCGAACTGCAACCCTGGCCGAATGACATGGAGCCAAGGCTGGCTGGGATTAGTGCTTTTAGCTTTGGCGGTACCAACTGTCATGCGGTCATTGAGGAAGCCCCGCCTGTTGTACCGGCCCCCGTCGCAGGCGATCACCCTCAGCATTTACTGACACTCTCCGCCCAAAGCGAATCAGCGCTGAAGGATTTAGTGCATCGCTACGACGCTTGGTTAGCCCGGCATCCAGATGCTGCACTGGCGGATATCTGTTTTACGGCCAATACTGGGCGATCGCCCTTCGACCATCGGCTAGCGATTACCGCGACCTCTACGGCTGACCTGAAAGAACAGCTCGGGCGCGCCGATGGCTTGATGAAGAGCAGCCGCGTTGTCCCTCGCAAGCGACTCAAGTTGGCGTTCTTGTTTACCGGCCAAGGCTCTCAATATGTGGGCATGGGCCGTCAGCTCTACGACACGCAGCCCACCTTCCGTCAGGCATTTGACCGCTGCGCGGCCATTGTTGAGCCTCTGCTCAATTGCTCTCTGCCATCTATCGTGTTTGGGGAAGCGAGCGTGTTTGGGGAAGCAGTAGAGGACGAGAGGCTGCATCAGACTGCCTACACTCAACCTGCCTTGTTTGCGCTGGAATACAGCCTCTACCAACTATGGCGGTCGTGGGGTGTGGAACCGGCGATGGTGATGGGGCATAGCGTCGGCGAATATGTCGCGGCCTGCATTGCGGGTGTATTCAGCTTAGAAGATGGCCTGCGCTTGATTGCCGCCCGGGCATCGCTCATGCAAGACTTGCCTGGCAATGGCGCGATGGTCGCAGCGTTTGCTGACCCCGCCCAGGTCGAGTTAGCGATTGAACCCTACAGCGAGTCGGTGGCGATCGCCGCTGTCAACGGTCCGCAGAGCGTAGTGATTTCGGGAGAGCGAACGGCTGTAGAGCGGGCGATCGCTACGCTGACGGCTGACGGCATTGAGACCAAACCCCTCAGCGTCTCCCACGCGTTTCACTCGCCGTTGATGGACCCGATGGCGAGCGAGTTCGAGCAAGTGGCCCGGTCAATCCAGTTCTCACCACCTAACCGACAACTGGTTTCTAATCTCACTGGGGAGTTGGCGACCGACGACATTGCCACACCCGACTATTGGTGCCGACACATTCGCCAGCCGGTGCAGTTCGCCAGCAGCATGCAAACGCTGGCTAAGGTCAAGATGATGGCATTTGTCGAAATCGGCCCGAAACCGGTGTTGTTAGGCATGGGTCGGTATTGCTTACTAGACGGGATCGAGCGGGCATGGCTGCCTAGCCTGCGACCGGGACGCGAAGATTGGTCGCAACTGCTCGAAAGTGTGGGTGCGCTGTTCCAGCACGGCGTCGAGATCGATTGGGCAGGCTTCGATGCTGACTATCCGCGTCACCGTATTGCGTTGCCCACCTATCCGTTTCAACGACAGCGCTATTGGATTGCCCCCGAAGGTGCTCAGTTGTGGACACCACCAGCTGACCAGTCAGCTTCTCCAGATGATGCGGCTTCCATGACCAGCCTGCTTGAACGGGGAGATACCGACCGCCTGGTGCAAGAACTCCAGTACGTTGAATCGTTCTCGGCTGCTGAAGCTCAAGTCATACCCAAGCTCTTGCAGGCCTTGCAAAAACGTCATCGGCAGCAGCGGGCAACTAGCAAGATTGTCGATTGGCTCTACCGGCTGGATTGGCAGCCTCAACCTTATCCGCCATCCTCTGCAGAGAGTGGCTTTGAAAGCTCCGGGAGCTGGCTAATCCTGTCAGAGTCAGACCAGATTGAGTCAATTTTGCTTCAGCGTTTACAGGAAGAGGGACAAACTTGTTTTGTCGTGCGACGAGGAGACAGCTATCAAGCTCAAACTCCCCATCGGTGGTGGCTCGATCCGAGCAAGCCCGAGCATTGGCAACGATTGCTACAGGATGACCTATCGCAATATTTATCGTCTCTCAAAGGCATTTTGGTTCTCCAGGCCAATCGAGCCAGCGGCTTGGCAGAAAGCCTGACGGTTGCTGACTTGGAACGGGAACAGCGGTTGTCCTGCGGCAGCGTCTTGCATCTCGTACAAGCGTTAGCTGGATGCAATGTGAACGATCTATCTCCACGCATTTGGCTGGTCACGCAAGGTGCCTTACCCGTTGAGACTGCTGCACTGGATGTTGGACGATCGCCCTTGTGGGGCATGGGCACTGTCATGGCCCTCGAGCATCCCCAATGGTGGGGTGGCGCTGTCGATCTCGATCCCGGCGCTCCTGGTGATGACGCGGTGACCCCCCTGCTGGCAGAATTAGCAGCTCCAGCTGGAGAAGATCGGCTCGCCTTCCGAGGCGGTCAGCGATATGTCGCCCGTTTGGTCAAAGACCCGTTGGTTAGAGGCGATCGCCCGACAGCGGCAGTTACGCCGACTTTCCGCGGCGACAGCACCTATCTCATCGCGGGTGGCTTGGGTGCACTAGGGCTGAAAGTCGCGCAGTGGATGGCCGAGCGAGGGGTGCGACATATTGTTCTGCTCAGTCGGCGAGAACCATCGGATGCGGCCAGAGAGACACTGGAACGGCTCGAACGTGCCGGTGTTAAGGCGGTTGTTGCTTGCGCAGATGTTACCGACGCGAGCAAGTTGTCGGAGGTGTTAGACCAAATCCGTGCCACTATGCCTCCGCTGCGAGGTGTCGTTCACGCTGCCGGAGTTCCCGGTTACAGCACGCTGCAGGACACCTGTTGGTCTGACTTCGAAACCGTGCTGCGCCCGAAGGTTGTGGGAAGTTGGCTACTGCATCAACTGACACAAGATGACGACCTAGACCTGTTCGTATGCTTTTCGTCAATTGCGTCAGTCTGGGGATCGAGCGGTCAGGCCCATTACGCTGCGGCCAACCAGTTCCTCGACACCTTAGCTCACCATCGCCATTGCCTAGGCTTACCGGCGCTCAGCGTCAACTGGGGGCCGTGGGCCGAAGGCGGTATGGCTGTGGACGAGTTTCAGGAGTGGCTGGCTCGCATGGGAGTCAAGGTCTTAGCTCCCGATCGCGCCCTAGCAGCTCTCGACTACTTGCTGGCCACCGATTGCGTGCAAGCCACCGTCGCCGATGTGGACTGGAGTCAATTCAAAGGGCTCTACAACGCGAGAGGGGAGCGATCGCTGCTGGCAGAGATTGAGTCGGAATCGCCGTCGGCTGCGCTTGAAGAAACGGCGGAACAGTCTGCCATTGTCAAGCAACTGCAGGCGGCGAATGAGGGCGATCGCCGCCATCAATTAATCGCCTATCTACAAACCGAAGTTGCCGCTGTTTTGGGGATGAGTGCCAGCCAAACCCTGGATATCGACCGGGGATTCTTCGAGCTAGGCATGGATTCACTCATGGCTGTCGATTTAAAGACTCAACTCGAACGCGATCTCGGGGCCTCACTGCCAGCCACCTTGGCATTTGAATTGCCCACTATTACCGCCTTGGCCGACTACTTGGCGCGAGAGATATTGGCGTGGACATCGACTCCCGACATCCCATCAAGTTTGACAGTTCCATTGACAACTCACCCCACAACCGAGCAACCAGCAGTGTCGCCTGCCCCGGAGCCTCTGGCCGATAACGAACTTGAAACCTCAATTGCCGCGAAGCTCGCGAAGCTCGAAAGCCTAGTGCGAGGACCCCACTTATGAGCAACCGAACCGAAACTCAGCCTTCCTCGCAGCGCATCCTCCTCGCTCTTGACGAGGCGATCGCCAAGCTCGAAGCTGTAGAGCGGGCCAAAACCGAACCCATCGCCATCATCGGCACGAGCTGCCGCTTCCCCGGCGGTGCCAATAACCCTGAAGAGTTCTGGCAGGTGCTGAGCCAGGGCGTTGACACGATCGGCGAGGTGCCGCCAGAGCGCTGGGATATTGACCAGTTTTACGATCCCGATCCAGAAGCAGCCGGTAAGACCTACACGCGCTACGGTGGCTTTTTGCAGCAGGTTGACCAGTTCGATCCGCAATTTTTTGGCATTTCACCTCGAGAAGCCGCCAACATGGACCCGCAACAACGGCTGTTGCTGGAGGTGAGCTGGGAAGCGTTGGAACGGGCCGGCCTGATCCCCAAACAGTTATCGGGCAGCCAGACTGGGGTATTTGTAGGCATCACCACCAATGATTACGCACGGTTATTGGTACCGGGGGGCGATCTCAACGCCATCGATACGTATTTCTTGGCGGGCAATCCCCTCAATGCGGTTGCCGGTCGACTGTCGTACACCTTCGGGCTACAAGGACCGAGCATAGCTATCGATACAGCTTGCTCGTCGTCGTTGGTATCGGTGCATCTAGCCAGTCAAAGTCTGCGGAATGGCGAGTGCGATTTAGCGTTGGCTGGGGGAGTGAACTTAATTCTGGCTCCTGACAATACAGTGGCTCTGTCGCGGGCGCGGATGATGGCCCCTGACGGTCGTTGCAAAACCTTCGATGCCACAGCCAATGGGTTCGTGCGGGGGGAGGGTTGCGGCATGTTAGTGCTCAAACGCCTCTCGGATGCCGAGCGCGACGGCGATCGCATTTTGGCACTAATTCGCAGCTCGGCAGTCAACCAAGACGGGCCGAGTAGCGGGTTTACCGTGCCCAACAAAGCCGCTCAAGAGGCGTTGATGCAGCGCGTGTTGACCGCCGCCAACATTACACCAGCTGACGTGGACTACGTTGAGGCCCACGGTACCGGAACGTCGCTGGGCGACCCCATCGAGATACGGGCCTTGGCTGCTGTATTGGGACACAATCGCCCGGGCGATCGCCCGATTGCGGTCGGCTCGGTGAAAACCAATATCGGCCATTTAGAGTCGGCGGCTGGTGTGGCGGGCTTAATCAAAGTCATCCTATCGCTACAGCACCAGCAGATTCCCCCCCACCTGCATCTCAAACAGCCCAACCCCTATATCAACTGGGACGAGCTGCCGGTGACGATTCCCACCCGCTTAACCCCTTGGCCTCAAGGGTATAAGCCGCGACTAGCGGGGGTGAGTTCGTTCGGGGCCAGTGGGACCAACGCCCATATCCTGTTGGAAGAAGCTCCCAGCAGACCATCACCTTCTACAGAATCGAGCAAAACAGGATCTGGCGAGACGAGCGATCGCCCCCTCCACCTGCTGACCCTATCGGCCAAATCGGAAAAAGCCCTCCTCGATCTGGCGCGTCGTTACAAACGTCATCTGGCCGCCCATCCCGAGCAGTCACTCGCTGACCTCTGCTGTTCTGCCAATACTGGACGCTCTCACTTCGCCTATCGACTGGCGGCGATCGCCTCGTCACCTCAGCAATTACGCGACAAATTAGCCACTTATTCACCCGGCCAAAGTTCGGCTGACATGACGACTGGTCATTTCCCACGAGCCAGTCACCCGAGGGTGGTCTTTCTCTTCACCGGCCAAGGGTCTCAGTATGTCGATATGGGTCGCCAGCTTTACGAGACCCAGCCGACCTTCCGAGCGGCACTCGATCGCTGTGCAGATATTCTGGCCCCTTATCTAGAGCAACCGTTGCTGTCAGTGTTATATCCGCCAGCTGGTCGGCGATCTCCGTTAAACGATACGGCCTACACTCAACCCGCTCTATTTGCACTGGAATACGCACTAGCTCAGCTCTGGCTATCGTGGGGCGTTCGGCCCAGTGCCGTCATGGGTCACAGTGTTGGCGAATATGTCGCCGCCTGCTTGGCAGGGGTTTTCAGTTTGGAAGAAGGGCTGCAGCTGTTGGCCACCCGCGCCCGATTGATGCAGCAGTTGCCGCGCGATGGAGCAATGGTATCGCTGCTAGCTGACGCTCAGCTGGTCCGCGATGCCATCAAACCCTACGCTGGGGACGTGGCGATCGCCGCCATCAATGGCCCGAATAGCACCGTTATTTCCGGTCGCAAGTCGATTGTCGATCGCGTCTGCTCGACGCTAAAACAGCAGGGCATCAAGGTTAAACCGCTACGGGTGTCTCACGCGTTTCACTCGCCGCTGATGGAACCAATGCTGGCGGAGTTCGAAGCCGTGGCCCGCACGATTGCTTATTCGCCACCCCAGATCGAACTCATTTCAAACGTGACCGGTCAAACGGCAACTGGGGCGATCGCCAGCGCCGACTATTGGTGTCGTCACATCAGCCAGCCGGTATTGTTTGCCAGCAGCGTTCAGACCCTAGCTCGGCAGGGCTACGATGCTTGGCTGGAAGTCGGGCCTAAGCCCACGTTGCTCGGCATGGGACGACTGTGCGTGCCCGATCGGCATGACAACGCTCACTGGCTGCCGAGTTTGCGACCCGGTCGCGAAGACTGGCATCGGTTACTCCAGAGTCTGGCCACACTCTATGCCTCTGGTGCAGACATCGATTGGTCGGGCTTCGACCGCGACTACCATCGTCAAGCGGTTTTGCTACCGACCTATCCGTTCCAGCGACAGCGATTTTGGGTTCGCCCCCACAGTACTAGCCAAGTCCGTCAGCCGACTGAACCCCCTGTCGTCAAGGCCACTAACCGTTACGGCAGCACTCGTTCGCACCCGTTGCTAGGACAGCGGTTACAGTCAGCACTCCAGCACATTCAGTATGAATCCCGGCTCGCTCTCGATACTCAGAGTTGGCTAGCGCACCATCAGATTTGTCAGGCGGTTGTCGTTCCGGCAACGGCTTACGTTGAAATGGCGATCGCCGCTGGTACATCAGCACTTCG
This sequence comes from Synechococcus sp., assembly GCA_051439605.1. Taxonomy (GTDB): domain Bacteria; phylum Cyanobacteriota; class Cyanobacteriia; order Thermostichales; family PCC-7336; genus PCC-7336. The sequence goes on along the minus strand of JBFRWN010000112.1, from coordinate 19,431 downwards.
TTCTCAACACCTGAGTGTCAGCGACATTGCCATCAAGCAAGCGCTGGTTCTGAGTGGGGATACGCCCGCAACTGTCCAGCTCATCCTCTCTCCCAAAACCGACGCAGCGTATTCGTTCCAGATTTTCAGTGCCAAAACTCTCGATGCGGTTGAGGAATCCGACTGGACGCTTCATGCGACTGGCGAGATTCAAGCAGCGCCAGCTCGAACCGCTACAGAAACTAGCGACATTGCACCGCTGCAGCAGGCTGAACGTGGCACTCCGATAGCAGTCGATGCCCACTATCAACGCTTCCGCGAGCGCGGCATGGACTACGGCCCCAGCTTCCAGGGACTTCAGAACCTCTGGCAACAAGCTGACGGAACGGCCCTCGGACAAATGCGACTGGCAGAGGATCTAACCGCTGAGGTCGGTCAGTATCACCTGCATCCGGCGTTACTCGATGCCTGCTTCCAAATACTCGGGGCGATCGCCCCCGATAACGGCAGACGCGATACCTACATGCCGGTGGGTATTGAGTCATTGACCCTCTACCGCCGTCCGGGTGCGCAGGTGTGGAGTCGAGCCAAGATTCGCGACATTAAAGGTGCCAAGCAACAACTGCTCGTCGCTGACGTACAACTGTTAGACGAGACCGGTATTCTCGTTGCCGATGTCAGCGGACTGTCGCTGCGCAGCGTGAGCCGCAAGGTTATCCAGCGCATGTTGCAAACTGAGGTCGATACTGGCAGTTGGCTGTACCGCACCTCTTGGAATCCGCAGCCTCTAGTCACTTCGGCATCGACCCACAACGGGCACCGACCCTCGAGGCAGTGGTTGCTCTTTTGCGACGCTGGCGACGTTGGTACCACAGTGGCCCAACAATTGCGGGAACGGGGCGATCGCCCGGTGACCGTCACTGTTGGCGAATCATTCTGTCAGCTCGACGAGTCGACGTATGTTGTCAATCCGGCTCGCCCGCAAGACTTCCAGCAACTCCTGAGTGCGGTAGCGAGCAACGACCCCCTGCACGGTGTCGTGCATCTGTGGAGTTTGGACTGCCAGGAATCGACGTCTTCAGAGTCACTGCAAGCATCTCAACTCCATAGCTGCGGTAGCGTCCTCCACCTAGTTCAAGCCCTTGCCGCTCGTTCGTCCTCAGCAATGCCGCGATTATGGCTGATAACGCGAGGTGCTCAAGCCATTGATGCCGAGCGACCCCCTATCGCTGTTGAACAGGCTCCACTTTGGGGATTAGGAGGGGCGATCGCTCTAGAGCATCCCGACTTCAAATGCGTGCGTGTCGATCTCGATCCGTCTGGCGATCGCGACACTAGCCTGATGTTAATTAACGATCTCCTCTCTCCCGACCGCGAAGATCGCATTGCTTACCGTCAGGGCGATCGCCACGTAGCTCGGCTGGTGAGATATTCGCCTCAATCGGCGCAGAAGGAATCTCTGCCTACGGAACCCTTTCAAATCAAAATTTCCGAGTACGGCATTCTCGAAAATCTCACCCTCGCGCCGATGCAGAGGCGATCGCCGCAGCCGGGCGAAGTGGAAATTGAAGTGCGGGCAACGGGGCTAAATTTCCGAGATGTGCTCAATGCCTTGGGCATGCTGCGCGAGTATTCCGAACAGCTAGGCATTGAGTCCAGCACCGACATGCCCTTTGGAGGCGAATGTGCGGGCACGATTGTAGCCGTCGGTGAGGGGGTCACAGCATTTGCGGTCGGTGACGAAGTGGTGGCGGCTCAAGCCATTGGCAGTTTGAGCAGTTACGTCACCGTTCCAGCGGATTTTGTCGCCTACAAGCCGCAAAACCTCAGCTTCGAGGCTGCTGCAACCATTCCCATCGCCTTCCTGACGGCCTATCACGGTCTCTGCCAGTGGGCACAGGTGAAAGCGGGCGATCGCGTCTTAATTCATTCAGCGGCGGGCGGTGTCGGTCAGGCTGCCGTACAGCTGGCTCAACAGGCAGGGGCAGAGGTATGGGGAACGGCGAGCCAGGGCAAGTGGGCCTTTCTCCAGAGCACCGGCGTTAAACGGGTGATGAATTCGCGCACCCTTGAGTTTGCCGACGAAGTCATGGCCGCAACGCAGGGGCAGGGCGTTGATGTCGTACTCAACAGTCTCAACGGCGAGTTCATTCCCAAGAGCCTGCAGGTCTTGGCCCCCGAGGGCCGGTTTGTCGAAATTGGCAAATTGGGTATCTGGGGCGATCGTCAGGTGAGCGACCTGCGCCCCGATGTGGGCTATCACCCCTTTGACCTGCTGGATATTTCCACCGATACCCCCCCCGCCATTCGGGCGATGCTCGACGAGCTGATGCCGGAGTTTGACAGCGGCCATCTCGTGCCTTTGCCCCACAAGGTGTTTCCCGTGAGCGAGGTCGTCAACGCCTTTCGCTACATGGCTCAAGCTAAGCACATTGGTAAGGTGGTCATCTCGATTCCGGTGCCGACTAGCGCTCGACAGCCCCATCAGCCGGTTGTTCGTCCGGACTGCACCTATTGGATTACCGGCGGTCTGGGGGCGCTGGGGCTGGAAGTCGCTCGCTGGTTGGTCGCCAAAGGAGCGCAGCATCTAGTGCTGACCAGTCGCAGGGGAGTTGTCGGGGATGCTCGGAACGCTGTGAACGAGTTAGAAGCATCGGGGGCAACGGTGGCGATCGCCAAGGCCGATGTCGCTCTGTCGGACGATGTGGCCCGAGTACTCGAACGCATTCAAACCTCTATGCCACCCCTGCGAGGTCTCATTCATGCCGCCGGAGTGTTAGATGACGGCGTGCTGATGCAGCAACAGTGGGAACGGTTCGAGGCGGTGATGGCTCCCAAAGTTGCCGGTGCTTGGAATTTACACGCGGCTACGCAGTCACTGTCCCTCGATTGGTTTGTCTGTTTTTCGTCAGCCTCTGCATTGCTAGGTTCTCCCGGTCAGGGGAACTACGCTGCGGCGAATGCCTTTATGGACGCCTTGGCCCATCACCGCCGTCACGTCGGTTTACCGGGGCTGAGCGTCAACTGGGGGCCGTGGGCTCAGTCGGGCATGGCCGCCGAGCTGCAACAGCGCGATCGCAAGCGACTGGCTGCGCAAGGTGCCGAGCCGATTCCTCCGGATCGCGGCTTGACCGTGATGGGAGAGCTGCTGGAGCAGGGAGCGACTCAAGTGGGGGTGCTTCCCATCAACTGGTCGACGTTTCGGACGCAACTGCCGCCGGGCACGGACTGGCCATTTTTGGAGGATGTGGCTCCATCCACTCAGCAGTCTGCAACCACCCAACCGGTATTCCTCGACCAGTTGGCGGCTGCACCACCGGGCGATCGCCAAGCCCTGCTGATTCAGTTCGTGCGGTCTCAAATCGCTCGCGTCTTGGGGGCCAGCTCGCCTGAAGAGATCGACCTCCGCCAAGGATTTGCCGACTTAGGCATGGACTCTTTGACTTCGGTAGAGCTGAGGAACCGGCTGCAAACCAGTCTCGATTGCACAATTCCCAGTACCGCCGCCTTCGACTACCCCAATGCTGAGGCGCTGGCGAATTATCTCGCAAGAGACGTGCTGATGCTCGACATCCCCACCGAACAGTCGCCTTTACTCGGCACGGATCGGGGGGCGATCGTGCCCATGACTTCACCCACAGCACCGTCTCCAGAGAGCGACGCACCATCAGACGGACTTGACGATCTGTCTCAGAGCGAACTAGCTGATTTGCTGGCTCGCGAACTCACGGCTATAGAGGACAGCAATTCGTAATGGGAACCCCTCCTACCACACCGGACTATCCGACCTTAATGAAGAAGGCGCTGCTGGAGTTGCGGCAAATGCGCGCCCGACTCGATTCTGTGGAAAAAGCCAAGGTCGAACCGATTGCCATCGTCGGTATGGGCTGCCGCTTTCCCGGCGGAGCGAACAATCCGTCAGAATTTTGGGCGCTCTTGCGCGACGGAGTAGACGCGATCTCCGAGGTGCCGACCGACCGCTGGGATGTGGATGCCTATTTCGATCCCGATCCCCACACGCCGGGGAAGATCTACACCCGTTACGGCGGTTTCATCGACCAGCCCGACGCCTTCGACCCGCAATTTTTCGGCATGACCCCACGCGAGGCCCTCAGCCTCGATCCGCAACATCGACTGTGGATGGAGGTGAGCTGGGAAGCGCTAGAGCATGCTGGCATTGCTGCTGAGCAGCTGACGGGCAGCAAAACAGGGGTGTTTGTCGGTATTTGCAGTAGCGATTATTCGCAGCGCCTCCTAGCTCAGGGTATCGACACCATTGATGCTTACATGGGCACCGGCAACGCCCACAGTGTTGCTGCCGGCCGACTTTCGTATTTCTTAGGCTTACAAGGGCCGAGCCTAGCGGTCGATACCGCTTGTTCGTCTTCGCTAGTTGCCATTCATTTAGCCTGTCAAAGCCTGCGCAATTGCGAAAGCAATCTAGCGATCGCCGGCGGGGTCAATCTACTGCTGTCGCCAGAATCGACGGTGAACTTTGCCAAGGCGCACATGTTGGCTCCTGACGGACGCTGCAAGACCTTCGATGCCGCTGCTGATGGCTATATTCGCGGCGAGGGCTGTGGGGCGATTGTGCTCAAGCGCCTCTCCGACGCACAGCAAGAGGGCGATACCGTCTTGGCGCTGATTCGCGGCTCGGCGGTGAACCAAGACGGTCGCAGCAGTGGTCTCACCGTCCCTAACGGCCCCGCTCAACAAGCGGTCATCCGAGAGGCTTTAGCCAACGGCAACGTCGATCCCAGCCAGGTGAGCTATATCGAAGCCCACGGTACGGGCACTTCGCTGGGCGACCCCATCGAAGTGGGAGCGTTGGGGGCTGTCTTCGGCCAACACCGCTCGCCCGATCGTCCGCTCGCCCTCGGCTCGGTCAAAACCAACATCGGCCATCTCGAAGGGGCTGCCGGTGTCGCCGGACTCATGAAGGTAGTGCTCGCCCTCCAACAGGGCGAACTCCCAGCTCACCTCCATTTCCAACAGCCCAATCCCTATGTCGATTGGAATAACTTGCCCGTCCGCGTCACCACTCAACACCAAGGGTGGAATTGCGCAGGGCAGCGACTGGCCGGTGTGAGTTCCTTCGCCTTCAGCGGTACCAATGCTCACGTTGTGTTGGAAGCTGCTCCATCACCGTCACCGTCCTCGGCAGATGAGAGCACCCGACCGCTTCACCTGTTGGCACTCTCCGCTAAAATCGATGCCGCTCTCCGCAGCTTGGCCGAACGTTACGTTGCCTATCTAAGCGAGCATCATGACAGTTCGCTAGCTGACATCTGCGCCACCGCGAACGTCGGCCGATCGCACTTTGACTGTCGCTTGGCGGCGATCGCCGCGTCACCCGCCGAGTTACGCGATCGCCTAGCGGCATTTGTCCGAGGCGAATCCACCGTTGGTGTTGTTCGCGACCAGTGCGACGATCCCCCCAAAGTCGTGTTTTTATTCACCGGCCAAGGCTCGCAATACATTGGCATGGGCCGTCAGCTCTACAACACGCAGCCCGTCTTTCGTCAGTCTCTCGATCACTGTGCTGAAATCTTGGAGCCGTACTTAGACGTTCCCCTGCTGTCGGTGCTGTATCCCGAATCCGGCGATGCTTCCGCCCTTCACCAGACAGCCTGTACGCAGCCAGCCTTATTCGCCTTGGAGTACAGCTTGTACGAGCTGTGGCGCTCGTGGGGAATTGTGCCCTCGGTGGTGATGGGCCACAGCGTTGGGGAATATGTCGCCGCCTGCGTTGCGGGAGTCTTTAGCTTAGAAGATGGCCTAAAGGCGATCGCCATGCGGGCCAAGCTGATGCAAGCCTTACCCCAAGACGGCGGTATGGCCGTAGTGTTTGCCAGCCGCGACCGCGTTGCCGCCGTTATTGGCGATCGCCCAGACCTAGCGATTGCAGCAGTCAACGGCCCGGAGTGCATTGTGATTTCCGGCAAGCAGGATGCCCTTGACGGGGCGATCGCCTGCTTCAGCGCTGACGGTATCGACACCAAACCCCTTAGCGTCTCCCACGCGTTTCACTCGCCGCTGATGGAACCCATGCTGGCCGAGTTCGAGTCAGTCGCTCGCAGCATTCGGTTTGCACCACCAACAATCGGCATCGTTTCCAATCTCACCGGCCAGATCGCTACAGAGGCGCTCGCTACCCCTGACTACTGGTGTCGCCATATCCGCCAGCCTGTCCAGTTCGCCGCCAGCATGGAGACGCTGCATGCGATGGGCTACCAGGTTTATCTAGAACTTGGCCCTCAGCCGGTGCTGGTGGGCATGGGCCGCTATTGCCTGCCTGCTGATGACCGACGATTGTGGCTACCTAGCCTGCGTTCGGGACGGCAAGACTGGCAACAATTGCTGGAAAGCGTCAGCGAACTTTATTGCCGAGGGGCGGGCGTGAATTGGTCGGGATTCGAGAGCGATCGGACAAGTCAGCGTCTCGATTTGCCGACCTATCCCTTCCAGCGTCAGCGTTACTGGGTGGATAGCCTCGGCTCTTCCAGTGAGTTTCGCTTCACCCCCGAGCGCACCGAACAACTGGCTTGGCAGGTGATCTCATCGGGGAAACTGTCGAGCAATGAAGCGGCACTGCTGCCCAAATTGCTCAGCGTGCTGACCGAAATATCAGGGCGAACGATGCCAACCGCTCCTGACATCATGCCAACCGATAGCAGCCTTCGCAGCCAGTCCGAGTGCTCCGCCGAGCACGATCGGGCGGCCGAACGGTCGCATTTACGCGACAGCATTCTGACTCAACACGAGCAACGCCGAGAACTGCTAGAACCCTACTTCACCAGCCTGTTAGCTACCGTGGCCAAGTTGCCTGCATCTGCGTTAGCTCCCAAGCAGACGCTATCGGGGCTGGGACTCGATTCGTTGATGGCAGCCGATCTGAGGCAGCGCATTCAAGCCGACTTTGCCATCAACGTGCCAGTTGAATTTTTCGCCGACCTCGGTATCGATGAGTTTTTGACCCAAGTGCTGATTCTCATCGAGCGGCAACATTCGATCCCCAACCCATCTCCAGTCCTTAAGCAGGGTCGATCGCTCTCCGTCTCCGACAACGATCCGTGGATTATCAGACCGCATCCCAATCCCCAGGCCCAAACCCGTCTCTTTTGCTTTCCCTATGCTGGAGCCGGTACCTCTGTGTTCCGAAGCTGGACAGATCTCTTGCCCGCCGATATCGAGCTATGCATTATCCGGCTACCTGGACGGGAATCGCGTCGTGACGAGTCACCGCTGACTCGCATCAAAGCCGTGGTTGATGGGCTGGTACCGGCGCTGGTGCCCTACCTCGACACGACCTTTGCCTTCTACGGGCATAGCCTGGGAGCAACGATTGCCTTTGAAACGGTCCGCGCTCTGCGTCAGCAGAATCTGCCAGAGCCAGCTCGCCTATTTGTCTCCAGCAGTCTTGCCCCGCACCTGCCCGATCTCGCCGCCCCCATCCATCGCCTGCCTGACCCACAGTTCATCTCCAAGCTGCGGGAATACAACGGTACATCGGCTGAGGTGCTCGACAATCCGGAGCTAATGCAGATGTTTTTACCGGTATTGCGGGCGGATTTCGCCATCCTCGAAACCTACTTCTACACCGGAGGCGATCCACTCACCTGTCCGATATCGGCTTTTGGCGGCAAGCGGGATCGAAAAATTGGCATGGAGGCGATCGCCGCCTGGCGCGACCAAACCCGCTCTGACTTCTCGCTCCAGATGTTCTCTGGCGATCACTTCTTCATTCACAGCGAGCGGGAAGCTCTGCTCCAACACATCGCGCAACAGCTACTCCAAACCCTTCCCCTTCACAGTTCCTAACGAGGCAGCATCATGGCCCACATCATCGCCACATCGACGGGGCTGCCCCCCCACTACTATCCTCAAGATGTCATGGCAGCGGCATTGCGAAAGTACTGCTTAGCCATGGAACTTGACTTCGACCTCGACAGTATTGACCGCTTTTTCACCAATGTCAAAATCGACGGTCGCTACTGCGCCTTTCCACTCGACAGTTTTTTCGACCCACCCAACGGTATGGAAGAAACCGTCGGGAATGCGGTCAAGATGAGCGTCGATTTGGTGGCCGATACGGTGACGCGACTGCTGGATACAGTCGGTCTAACCCCCCAAGACATCAACCAAATCACCTCAGTATCGCTGATTCCGGCGGTTCCCTCTTTAGACGCACGGCTGATGAATCAACTGCCGTTCTCGCCCAATCTCGTGCGAATGCCGCTGGGTGGTGTTGGCTGCATGGGCAGTGCCATCGGCGTGTCGCGGGCTGCCGACTATCTCTCCGGCCATCCCGACGAAGCCTCAATCTTGTTCTCGGTCGAGCTGTCATCCGGTCTGTGGCAAGGGCCACTGCAACGGGATATGTACTCGATGATTACCCAGCTTCCCAACGATCCTTCGCAATACAGCGACATCATCATGACCATCGTCACCGCTGCTCTGTTTAGTGACGGAGCTGCTGCCGTGTTGATGGTGGGCGACGAACATCCCCTTGCCAGCCAATCCGAGCACCCGCGAGTGGTCGATCGCCGCTCGGTGTTGCTGCCCAACACCGTCCACCTCATGGGCATGGAGGTCGTCAATACAGGCACCCGCAACATCTTGCGGCCCGAAGTATCCGACCACGTCAAAGTCGGGCTGCGCCAAGCCATTGACCCATTACTCGCCGAACACGGATTGGCCATTGACGATATCGCTCGCTGGCTTGTCCATCCTGGCGGCCCCAAGATTATTCAGGCCGTCGAAGCTGAATTTGGCTTAGATGAACAGCTCCTCCAATCCAGCCGTGATGCCCTGGCTAAGTACGGCAACATGTCATCGCCAACGGTGTTGTTCATTCTCGATGCTTGTCTGGCAGGCGATCCGCCACCGCCCGGCTCATATGGGTTGATGGTGGCGATGGGGCCGGGGTTTTCGCAAGAAGCCATCTTATTGCAGTGGTAGGCGGTGCGTGATGTCCACTCAGGTCCTTTTTACAGGTATCGTCGTTGCCGTGATCGGGCAGCGACTGGTCGAGATGGGAATCAGTCAGCGTCATCTTTCCAAATTGCTCAGCCAAAGAGCACGAGAGCATGGGGATAACTGGCTGCCGGCAGTCAAGCTGCTGCAAACCAGTTGGTGGATTGCCATGCTGGCTGAAGTGTGGGTGCTCGACCGTCCCTTTATTCCAGCTTTGGGGGCGATCGCCTTCGTTCTCTTACTGGCCGGTCAACTGCTGCGCTATCTCTCTATGCGAGCGCTCAAAGATCGCTGGACGCTCACCATCACTACAATCCCCAATTCTTCAGCAGTCAACACCGGCATTTACCGCTACCTGCGGCATCCAAACTGGTTGGGAGTCATTCTCGAAATCGCTGCTCTGCCTCTGATTCACACCGCCTATCTGACGGCGATTATCTTTACCCTCGCCAACGCCTGGCTGATGAGTCAGCGCATTCCTGCTGAAGAACGAGCCTTACGTGCCGACACCAACTACGCCACGGCTCTAGGCGATCGCCCTTGCCTCATGCCTCGCCTTGGCTGGTTCTCACTGTCCGTATCTTCAGAGTCGTAATCCTCAGAGTCTTAGCTCCCTGGGTCTTCCGGGTTTAATCCTCATGCAAGCCACTTCCCCTCAAAAAACAGTTGCTGTTATCGGTGCCGGTCTCGCGGGCCTCGCGACCATTAAGTCGTGCTTAGAGGAAGGACTGAACGTGCAGGCCTTCGAACAGTCTGATGCCATCGGCGGCAATTGGCAGTTTAGAGAAAACGGCATCAGCGTATTTCGCAACACCGAACTGACCTCGTCGAAATACCTCACCGCCTTTTCCGACTTCCCCATACCCGAGGATTACCCTCACTTTGTCAAACACAGCCAGTACCTCGACTATCTATTGGCGTATGCTCAGCATTTCGATCTCAAGCGCCACATTCAGTTCAACACCGCAGTCGAATCAATCGAGCGAACGGGCAATCGCTGGCTGCTTCAGCTCAATCAGTCAGGCCACATTGTTCGTCAAACCGTCGACGCTGTGGCAGTTTGCACCGGCCTCAACGAAGAACGAAACCTGCCGACAATTCCCGGGGCCGAGTGCTTTCAGGGGGATTTCGTGCATTCGTCGTCGTACAAGGATAACTCTCCCTATCGAGATAAACACGTTGTGGTTGTTGGCGGTGGCGAAAGTGGCGGAGATATTTTGCACGAGGTCTCTCAAGTGGCAACAACTGCCACACTCAGCCTCAGACGCGGGGTGTTCGTCATGCCCAAGCTCGACGACACCATGACGTTACCGGGCGATTACTTCCACCATCGAGCCACCTATCACCTGCCGCCCGTTTTTTACTACCGCATCGAAACTGCCATTCAGCAGATGTTTACGGCCATCAACCGCAACAAAGCGGCTTGGCAAATGCGCCAACATCTTATCGAACTGTCTGGCGGTAGCTATCATCAGCAGTTCATCACGAAATCCGATGTATTCACTTCCACCCTGACCAAGCCCAACGTGACGCTGAAACCGGGTATTCGGGAATGTACGCCGACCGGCGTCATCTTTACAGACGGCAGCGAAGCTAAGGCTGACGCAGTAATTTTCTCCAGTGGTTTCAAAGTCTATTTCCCGTTTCTTCCCATCGAGAGCCGCGGTTGGGACTGGGGCAAGCTCTACAAAAAGGTGTTTCACCCCGACCTGCCCAACATGGGCTTCGTCGGTTTCGCCCGTCCCAACATCGGTGCGATGCCTCCAGTAACTGAACTGCAAGCTCGCTATTTTGCCGGAGTAGCCAGCGGTCGGTTGCGCTTACCTGAGGGCGATCGCCTCCAGACAGCCATCGCACGCGATGCTGCCAGAACCGCTCAACTCAAACCCCTCGTGTGCGATCGCGTCTCATCCATCGTCTCGTTCGTTCCCTACATGTACGAGCTGGCCGACCTGATCGGCTGCCGTCCGGTACTGCGTCACCTGCTATTGAAGCCCAGAGTGTTGTGGAGCGTGCTTTTTGGCACCGTGGCAGCTCCTCATTTCCGGCTGAGCGGTCCCTATGCCGATCCCGCCGCTCCAGATATCATCGCCCGCGAAGGCTTGCATCTCCACAAGCTAAAAACTCCGGCGGAAACCTCTCTTTTCGTGCTGTTCCAACTGGTCTGGGGTGTGGGAGGTCTGATCGGATATCCCCTGCTCAAAGGGTTGTCTCACCTGCCAGGCTGTGCGGCGCTCGAGCCCGAACTCGATTTTTGAGCCGGGGCGAATGTCGATCTGTTCTCAAAGCCGTCCATTACCACCCCTACTCCCGTGAAAAACATTCCCGTTCGCGATTGGTGTGTACCCGTTACCGTCTGGACGATCTGGCTAGTGTTCGTGACTGCCGGACATCGCTGGCATCTGTTTGTCGACAACTGGTTTATGTCCGTCACGATGGCGGTGGGTTCGTTTATCGCCGGGTCCACTAGTGAGGGCGGTGGAGCGGTTGCCTTCCCGGTGATGACATTGCTATTCGACATTCCCCCCGCAGTGGCCCGAGATTTCTCGCTCATGATTCAGTCCGTGGGCATGAGCGCAGCGGCGATCGCTATTCTCTGGCGTGGCATTCCCATCGAGCCACGGGCATTGCTTTTTTCCAGTCTGGGCGGGATATGTGGCGTCGGCATCGGCATCGAACTCCTGGCTCCCAACCTACCGCCGGTGGCGACAAAATTATTCTTTGTGACCCTCTGGCTCAGCTTTGGTGTGGCGCTACTGTGGATGAATCGCGATCGCCAACGAACCCTTAATCGCCAAATCGATACATTCGAGCGCTGGGATGCGGCTTTGTTTGCTGGCATCGGCGTCATCGGCGGTTCGGTCAGCGGCATAACAGGAAGTGGCCTCGATATTGTCACGTTTTCCCTGCTGGTGCTCGCCTTTCGTATTGACGAAACGGTAGCAACGCCAACCTCGGTCATCCTTATGGCAGGCAACGCCATGGTTGGTTTTGCTTGGCGGCTGGGCATCAGCTCAACCTCCATTGCCCCCGAAACCTGGAATTACTGGTGGGTATCTATTCCAGTGGTGGTGGTGGGTGCTCCTTTGGGAGCCCGCTTCATTGCCACCCGCTCCCAGATGTTTGTCGTTAGGTTGTTACTCACCTCGATTGTCATTCAGTTTGCTGTCGCGCTGCTGATCCTGCCAATTACCCCTCAATTGGGCTGGTTCTCAGTTGCAGTGTTTCTTGTTGGCCTCTCGCTATTCTCGGCCATGGTCTATATCGGCTCGCTGCGACTCCAAAGACAACTCCATCCTCACCTTCGCCGCGTTCCAGAATTGCCTGAGTCATGAAGTTCTCAGTGACAAAGAATTTCTTGCTGTTGACAATCAATCTTCCCCCCAAACTTGCTCAGCCTTGCACACCAACCCCTCAACTACTGTTTTTCGAGGATCGTTATGCTCACCACCTACTTCCACATCCTGCAAGCATGTTGGAAAATCTACGGGGTCAGTTGGACGTTGCTGCAATGGCTCATCGGGGTGCCAGTATTTCTCGGATTCACTCGCTGCACATTACTGTTAGACAACCTGTTTTTCCCACAGTATCGCCAGCAGCCAATCGACAATCCAGTATTCATCATTGGTAATCCAAGAAGCGGAACTAGTTTCTTACACAGGCTGCTAACGCAGACTGAGGAGTATGCTGCCTTTCAAACCTGGCATTTATTATTTCCGTCCCTTACGGCTAGGGCCTTTATCAAGCCGATTATTAATTGGCTCATTCGCACCAATCGCACCACCATCATGCCCGAAGAAAGCGGTCACGGTTTGTACCTTAATGGCATCGAACACGACGAGTTTCTATTTCTCTATCGTCTCGATACCCAATTTTTACTCCTACTGTCGCCGTTAGCGTTTGACGACCGCGAGTACCCCGAACTCAGATTCCACGACCGACAATCCTCTGCTCGTCGTCACGCATCGGTCAAGTTTTACAAAGCCTGCCTTCAGCGTCATCTTTACTACACTGGTACCAGTCGGGCGATCGCCCAAGCGCATTATTCCACCCACCGAATTAAAACTTTGCTCGACGTCTTTCCCGACGCGAAATTCATTTATATTCTGCGATCGCCCCACGAAACAATTCCGTCTCACCTCTCCTTAGATCGCATTGCACTCCAAAATAAGGCTGGGATTGAGCAGATTTCGCCTCAAATCCTTAAGCGCTACTATCATCGCCGCTATCGCTACGATATTGATCTCTATCGCTATTTCCATATGCTCAATGAACGCCAAGAGATTACGCAGAGAAACACTAAGATCGTGCAGTATGGTGAGTTGCGATCCTCCTTACAAACTGTCTTCGACAGTATTATTAAATTTGCCGATCTATCTCCGAGCAATCGCCTCAAAGCGCTAGTTTCAGATCGGGCAGAATCTCAGAAGCACTACCAACGCAAGCATCGTGTAAATCAGCTAGACGAATTTGGTCTGATATCCGAGCAAATCAGTACAGACTTTTCCTTTATTTTCGACAACTACGATTTCACCATTGACTTGGTTATAGGCTTTACAGACAAGCAACTCAAACACAGCTAGATTGAAGTTAGAAATTGTAGAAATTAGTAGTTTGACCCAGTTTTAATATCGCTAGCGCCTGCTAGTAACCGACTGTCTTCCTTATATTTGGGATTGAGTGAGTATCACATGTATAGAATTGATTATTCATCAGCAATCTCCTCTGACTTTCCCCAATTACCAGAGTATGTCTCTCAAATTGTTGCTAGAGGCTTGAGAAGTTATATGGCTATTCCATCTGTTCCACCTTCTGCCAATTTTTTCCCCGGCACCCCATCTGTCGATAGGATTGCGGCCAGCGATGGCAACGACACGCTGGCCGGCAACTTTCAAAGTGACAGTTTGAGTGGTCGGGAAGGACAAGATCGCATTGACGGCGGTTTCGGTAACGACATACTTGAGGGCGGTCCCGATAATGACGTTCTCATCGGCAGCACAGGCGACGATGAACTGTATGGTGGTGACGGCGACGACCAACTTGATAGCGGGTACAACATCGATATCTACGGTCTATCTGACGACGATCTCCTTTACGGACAAGATGGTAACGATTATCTGGTCAGCGGTATCGGTCAAGATGACCTCCATGGGGGTAGTGGGAATGATTGGCTCAATGGTGAAGATGGCAACGATTCTCTTACTGGTGTCGAGCAGTCGGCAGAGCAACCCGGCATTGGCGAGATCGATGTTTTAACTGGCGGGGCTGGTGAGGATGCTTTTGTCCTTGGCATCGACGACACAGTGTTCTATCTGGATGGTCCCCAATCTTCATCTAGCATCGACGGACACGCCCGCATCACCGATTTCACAGTCGGCGAAGACACGTTGTATTTAGCAGGCAGTCAGGATCGATATCAATTTACGGTTGGCCCCTACAACCTGGGCACCTCGGCACCAGATACAGCAATTTATTGGGCTCAGACCACCGAGCTGGTTGCCCTAGTTCAAGATGCTGAGGATATCACTAGCTCCGTTATCTTCCAACTGGTTGAGGGGTTGCCTCCTGGTTGAATTTGTCTAGAAGCTCTAGATAGACACATAGAGCGAGGACTTGGGCAGATATCTACGTCCAGCGCTCGGGATGCCAGTGGGAAATGTTACCGCATGATTTGCCGCCCAATGCCACCGTCTATGGCTATTTTCGCAAGTGGCAGTGCAAAGGGATCTGGCAACAGATTTACGACGAATTGCGACATCAGCTCAGGCTGAGCATGGGTCGTCAAGCAGACTCCGCCGTTGCTATCGCCGATTCTCAATCGGTGAAAACAACGGAAAAAAGGGAGAGATCTACGGTTTTGATGGTGGCAAGAAAGTTAAGGGACGTAAGCGCCATATCGTCGTAGATTCGCAGGGACTGTTGATTGGGGTGTTGGTAAGTGAGGCCAATGCTTCCGAACGATTGGGGGCAGTGGTGGGCTTGGGGAGGAAGCGCACAAGCTGTCCAGGTTAAAGGTGGTGTGGGTTGACCAAGGATATTCAGGCGACAGGTTTAGCCCAGGCAGTGAAGCAAGTGTGTGGAGAGCAGGTACGAATGGAAGTGATTGGGCGCCCTGCCAAAGAGTTCAAGATGATGCCGAAGCGTTAGATTGTGGAACGTACTTTCGGCTGGCTGAACCGATTTCGCCGACTGAGCAAGGATTATGAGTTGTACACAGAAATGAGTGAAGCGATGATTTTTGGGACCTTAATTCGCCTCATGACTCGCAGAATGGCAGCATAAGATTTAATTTACAAATTAGTTCTAAAGGGCAGGTAGAAATCTACAAAAGATAACTGACCGGGGGGTATGCGTCGGTATATGGCGAATGGATGGTGCTAGGCTTTTGGGCGATTATTTCAATTTCCCTTGCACTTGCCCCCTGCCTCATGGCCTTGAAAGCTAGTAATAGCAATAGATTGAAACTTAATCAGCCAACCCTAATTACTCAGATCTCGGAAGTAGTGACTCAGTAGTGACTCAATCGAAGTCAGCCAAGTATGAATTTTGGGGGGTGGACCTTCCACTACGAGTGCTGCTGAATAATCAGATTGAGTGTCGAGTCCTACCATGCTCCAGCGCTTGGAGTTCTCCGTTTTTCCTTCGACGCTTAGTAAGCTTGCAGGTTGGTTGGGAGCAAGAGAGACTTCAAATTGGTCGAGAGGAATACTTAATCCTCCGCCCAGAGCTTTGATAAAGGCTTCTTTTCGAGTCCAGCAGTCAAAAAAAGCATGTTGCTGATGCTCTGGGGGTATTTTATTCAGGGCTGACTGTTCGCTAGGTGCGAAAAAGTGTTTGGCGATGCCATGCCAGTCCGATAAGTAGCGATGATATTCGACATCAACACCTAGGTCACGATTACAGCTAAATGCAAACAAGGCAATGTTTTTCGAATGTGAAAGATTGAATTTTATTGAGGAAATGTGCTGTTCTGCAAGCGCCGGTTTTCCTTGAGCGCCATAGTCAAATTTCACATTTGCGGGAGATTCGTCCAGATACAATCCTAAAATCAGGCGCAATAGTCCCCTCGCCACCACGTAAGAATTTCGATCCCGAGTAAAATAGAATCTTTCTACTTTTTGCTGTTCCATTTGGTTGAGGAATTTCTTCAGGTGGACAATAATTTGGAGGTTACAATCCAGTTCAAACATCCATACATGGACCAACTCATCTTTTAGGGCTATTAGGGGATGAGGTGGAACTGTCCAAGTTAAACGCTTCAATGTTTTTAGGGAAAATAGTATGATTCTGTAAAATATTCATGAATTTATGCCGCAATCCCCTAAGTACAAGGAGGATGCACAGTAGATTTTTTCTCTATACTTCGATTGCAATTATACTCCACCCGCAAAATTTACGAGGATGAGTTGTGAGAGGAGCATGTACTTAAGGCCAAAAAGTTATGGAGGAGTTACTAAAGCAAACGCACAATTGAGTTAGGTGCAACGACGATTGAGCATCGCATTGACATTTTCGGCATGGTTAAAATCGGCCAGTTTTGGGTAATAAACCAGGCGAAAGCAAGCCACCTCGTAATGGTTTGAGGATACGATCACAAACTCTACGGAAAGAATGCTGATTTCATTGAGAAAAGTCGCCTGGAGTGTAAACCAGAGTCGAAGCTGACTTTTCCTGCTAAGTCCTACAGCCCCCTATGTGTAAGGGTTCTGGAATCAGCCTCAATTCTCAATAAGAGCGGTCTCTTGAGAATCGGCTACGAGCCTACGAGGGGTTCAGCCCTCCAAAGGCGAGCAGTCTTGCATTCGCCAAAAGATAACGAGAAAAGTCAGGTCGTTCGACAGCATCAAGTCCATCGGGCAGTCTCCAGGTCAACCCGTTGTCAATAAGAGCAATAAAAATCTCGAAATTGGGCCGAAATGGGAAGTCGGCAGAAAGTGACAATTTCGAGCGATTAAGCGCCACTTGCCAACAGCATAGCCAGTGAAACAGGCTTGAAATCTGAAGTCTTTTTGTGCAGCATAGATTTACTTAACTTCTCGATTCAACCAGAAGCGATTTAAGACAAATCTGGTCTATTTATAGCTATCTTTTTCGACTTCTTGACGACTTTTGCCAAGCAATAATCTATATAAATGAGAATCAGTATCATGAAGAGAGAAGAGTTGCCAACAATTGACGACTTCAAGCGTCTAAAAGCGATTTAGAGTAACTTGTGACAACATTGAATAGACTTGATATCTATTAGCTTGAATCGCCCGTAGGGCTGAAGGCTGCGCCCGCACAGTACGCCCAGAAAGGGCACTTCTGCTACACAATATTTTGCTTGTATCTCTTATAATGAAACCGATTGATTCAAACTCATAAATCCTGAAGTATTGTCACGCAAAAGCTCGAACTCCAGATTGGACAATAGGTTTTCAAAATCGTGCTAACTGCCAAGAATGTCACCCCCGGGATGGGGGCGCATTACTACAAGACAGAAAACTACTATTCCAGCGAACATTCGCAGGAACAGTCGCGCTGGTTTGGAAAAGGGGCGAAGCAGTTGGGACTGCGAGGACAAGTTGAGTCGGAAGTGTTCGAGCAGTTGTTGAAAGGGGTGCTACCTTCTGGCGATCGCTTCCGCACCCACAGGCGATCGCAACAACCCGCCGCACCGGGGAAAAAGCAGCCCCAGGTACGAGCGGGATTGGACCTGACGTTTTCCGCTCCCAAGAGCGTCAGTCTTATGGCTCTTGCCTATGGCGATGGTGAATTAGAGAAGGCTCACCGCATTGCTGTAGAGCGGACGCTAAAGGTTGTCGAGCAGCGCTATGCCCAAACGCGGGTTCGCTTCGGGTCGGCAGAGGAAGACCGTCGAGTCGTTACCACCGGAAACTTGGTAGTGGGACAGTTTCACCACGACACCAGCCGTGAACTCGGCCCTCACCTCCACACCCACTGCGTTCTGCTGAACATGACTCGCTTGGAGAACGGCAGGTGGTACAGCCTGCACAACGATCGCATTTACAAGCACCGCAAGCTGTTGGGGCAAATCTATCAGAACGAGTTGGCTCGGCAGGTGCAGCAGTTGGGCTATCGGATCGAGCCCAGAGACCACGGGCAATTCGAGATTGCGGGTTTCAGTCGGGAGCAGTTGGAGTTCTTTTCCGAGCGGAGGCGGCAGATTCTGCAGCATATCGGGGAGAACTCCACTTGGGCGGAGAGAGAATCGGTTTGGGATGCAACTCGGACGAAGAAGGGTGAGCCGGTTTCACGGCAGGAACTGCAGGATTTCTGGTTTCGGGAAGCGCAGTCAATTGGCATTGAATTTCCGCAACGGGAGGAGCGATCGCAGCTTGGTGAAAGCAATGACGAGCTGCTGAAACGGGCGATCGCGGATGGTATCGAACATTGTTCCGAACGGGAGGTGGCGTTTCCGACCGAAAGTATCGAGCAGTTTGTTCTTTCCGAGATTGGCAAGTTCTCTCTCGGTCAAGTGCAGACAGAGATCGCCGAATCGGAGGAGTTGATTTACCTGGATGACAAAGTGACCACCGAGAAGGCGGTGCAGCGGGAACTATCTACGATTCGCTTGATGAAACAGGGACAAGAGCATGTAGAGGCAATCGCCGAGCCGGGATACGTTGCTCGGTTGCTGGACGAACGAGAAGCCCGCTCACCCAAGGATAAACGGCTGACTGCAGGACAGCATGAGGGGATCGAATTGGCTGCAACTGCCAGCGATCGCGTCGTGGCTTGGCAAGGGGTGGCTGGGGCTGGAAAAACTTTTGCTTTGAAGGAGTTCAAGGCGATCTCCGAAGGACAGGGATACGTGCTGAAAGGGTTTGCTCCGAGTGCTGAGACAGCCAAGGTGTTGGGAGAAGAAGTGGGCATCTCCAGTTCGACTGTGGCCAGTCTGCTGTTTTCGCCACTGTCAGATCGCCCGAACTCGAAGGAGGTCTGGGTAGTGGACGAAGCCGGGTTGCTGAGTGCTAAGGATGCTCGAGCTTTGTTGGCGCGGGCAGAATGGGAAGGAGCTCGGGTGATTTTGGTGGGGGATACTCGGCAGCTGTCGGCGGTGGAGGCGGGCAATCCGTTCAAGAGCTTGCAGCAAGCGGGGATGCGCACGGCTTATTTGGACGAGTCGAGGCGGCAGCGCACTCCCGAACTGCAACGGGCAGTGAGGCTGATTTCTAGAGGTCGCGTGAGAGAAGGGATCGAGCAGTTGCAGCAGGCAGGCTGCATAGAGGCGATCGCCGACGAATCCGAACGGCAAGCCCGGTTGGTGGAGGACTATTTAGCTCTCTCACCCGAAGAACGGGATAGAACGCTCGTGCTGGCGGGCACAAATCGGGAGCGGTTGGAGATTAACTGACATTTTGCACCTGCCTCAGGAGGTACCTCGAAAGGAGAGGTCAAAGGAATGAAGAGAGTCTTGACGCTCCTCCAAGCGGAGTATGCGTTGGTAATGCCAATCCAGCATCAGGCGAGTAA
>JBFRWN010000111.1:0-5824 GCA_051439605.1 Synechococcus sp. | reverse complement strand
TTGCCCTTGCCTTAAGCTAGTCGTTATCGTCTCTCGGCTCCTATTTCTTTCGAGCATTTGGACGCTGGTTCTCCGACAGGGGACTTTCACCCCATTAGTTCATGCCCATGCCGGGCGTACACAAGGCACTGAAGGCGACGCAGCGGACCGCGCCCCTTAGCTTAAGCGTTAGCCCCTTGCCTGTTTTTAAGCATTTCCGTCAGATTGTGACTTGTTTGTCTGCTTTTATTGGTGCCGAAAGGAAAGAGTAACAGGGAATATAAAGCAGAGAGTAAGTATCGGAGGAGTCCTCTATACCAAAAAAAGAGAATTGTTAGGACTTTGTCATGATCCTATACGCAGATCGTCGTATTTACTGCGGGGTGAGTTCTTAGCAAGATCGGTATTAGAGAGTGCTTAGGCTCTTACTTCAACTTATCTTAGTTTCAATCAGCTATAGAAAATTTGGGGAATGGATCGCTCGTCTGCGTCTACTAAATAAACACCACATATGCTACTCAAACAGGCGACCACGGGGTCGCGTCATGACAGTGCGTCTATTCGCTAAACCGGTTGAAGATTTCCAGAAAGGGCCTAACCATTCATTGGACCTGACGGTGGATAGGTGTGGTTCTGAAGACTATGTTTTTCACGCCGCCGGTCAATCTTGTCGTTATGTGCCTTGGATGTACGTGATTTGCGAACTATGCTCTCCATCGGTGTGATTGATTGTGGGAGCAAAAAGGTTCAAAGGCTTGCCTCAATCATTGAAGATAACGACTGCCAAATTTGCCCCATTCTCTTGGCAGAAGCGAATGGATATGACTTCGCCAGACTTGACGGGTTAGTTATATCTGGCGGCCCACACCTCTTTACAGATCGTAGAACTTGCAAGGTTCTCATTCAGCAATTTGAATTCATAGATATCTTGGCGATTCCGGCTCTTGGGATTTGTCTCGGACACCAAGCGATCGCGCTGCGGCATGGAAGTTCCGCGTTTCTCGGTGCGGAGCGAAGAGGTACCGAAGCGATCGAGGTAATGACCGAACATGAGTTATTCCATAGTTTGCCACCCCGCTTTTCCGTGAAAGAGGATCATTGCGAAGGCATTGCCCTTCCGGCAGACTTTCAACTATTGGCTTCATCCGCATACTATGAGGTGGAAGCTATGGCTTCAACTATTTATCCGCACTTCGGAGTTCAGTTTCACCCGGAGGTCTCTGGCGAGGTTGGCGAGATAGTAATTCGTAACTTTTGCAATATTGCGAGAGGCCCATAACAACCAAGTGCACCAGAAGACCGGTCCTGGTAATTTGTCCCAGTGATGAGAGGTTGACCCAGCTGGTCGCCGATGACCCAGACCGTTATGCGATATGGAAATTCGAGCAACGACATAACAGGTTTTAAAAGTTTTATATGAATATTGTCCTATTAGGTGCAAATGGTAGAACAGGCCGTGAAATCCTGAGCCGTGCATTGAATGCAGGGGATACAGTCACCGCATTAGTCCGCACCGAAGACAGGCTCGCCGACATCACCCACTCCCAACTAAATGTTCATGTAGGAAACGTTTGTGATTCAAACGCTCTAAAAGCAGTTCTGCCCGGACATGACACAGTAATTTCGACATTAGGGCCGCGAAAACCAACTAAGGCCGCCTGTGCCATTTACTCAGAATCTGCAACAGCTATAGTAAAAGCCATGCAAAAAAGCGGGGTAAACAGGCTTCTCGTGACGTCCACTGCGTTACTCTTTTCCAGTAACAAGTTGTCAGATCGTATTTTGTGTTGGATTGCTAAGCACAATGTTCGGAACGCAAACCTAATGGAAGAAACCATCCGTAACTCAAGCCTCGAATGGACGATTGTGCGAACGGGCTTTCTCAATAACAATAGCTCAACAGATTGCCGACTAGCTGAGGGAGCATTTCCTGATGGAGGTGGCTCCATTTCACGCGCAGCGGTGGCTCACTTTCTCTTAACCGAGGCAAAGCAGTCTAGCCACCTTCGTAAAGTCGTAGGTTTGTGTGGATAGAAACGCATCACAAGTGCATGCAGACGGGTCAAAATGTTCGCTGTGCTCACATTTTGACCGCTGATGCGGGGCGTTAGCTTTCTCAAGAGAAATTTCTGTGAGCAGTAGAAAGTTCTTGGGTCTTAACTAATTAAGAAAACGCAGGCTCATCTGTTTGGAGCCGATGGTGTCGTGAGCAAGTCTAAGCTAGTATCACGCCATTTTCCACGTCAACTCGTGACCTGCCCATAAGGGCACGAGCCCAGATTCAATAAATGGCACTTCATCGGGAATACGCCAGGTCGATTTGGTCAAAGTAATCTGTTCGGTATTGCGCGGGAGCTGATAAAAATCCGGCCCATAGAAGCTGGCGAAGGCTTCAAGTTTATCGAGTGCATCAACGCTCTCAAAAGCTTCTGCATACAACTCCATGGCATGTAAGGCCGAATAGCAACCCGCACAACCACAGGAATTTTCTTTGCTGCTGCGGGAATGGGGAGCGCTATCGGTACCAAGAAAAAACTTTGGATTGCCGGATGTGGCCGCTTGCAAAATTGCCCGGCGATGCTCCTCACCTTTCAAAATTGGCAGGCAATAAAAATGGGGGCGAATACCACCTTTGAATAGGATGTTGCGGTTAAACAATAGATGTTGTGGCGCGATCGTTGCAGCGACATTGTTAGTAGCCAGGACAAACTTCACAGCATCTGAGGTGGTAATGTGCTCAAGCACTATACGCAGGTTGGGAAATCGCAGTTTGAGAGGGATCAAATGTTTCTCGATAAATACTTTCTCGCGATCGAAAACATCAACGTCTTTATCGGTCACTTCCCCGTGTAGCAATAGAGGCATGTCTACCTGCTGCATCGCTTCAAAGACGCGATCGCACCTACGAATGTCCGTCACACCTAAGTCTGAATTGGTCGTTGCACCGGCTGGATAGTACTTGACCGCTTTGACAAACTGGGATGCTTTGGCCGCGATAATTTCTTTGGGGTTTGTGTTGTCGGTGAGGTAGAGAGTCATCAGGGGCTCAAACCGTTTGCCAGCCGGAATTGCTGCGATGATGCGATCGCGATAGGCCGCAGCATCGGCTACCAAGCGCACTGGGGGCTTCAAATTCGGCATGATGATGGCGCGGGCAAACTGACGCACCGTATGTGGCAAAACCGCTTTCAGCAATGCACCGTCACGTACATGCAGATGCCAGTCGTCGGGTTGGGTTATGGTAAGTTTTTGCATTCTTTAATCATAAAATAGTTAGCAATGTGAGGAGGGCGAGAGTAGTTTAGATGTCCTCAGGGGCCTAGATGGTAACGATGAAAACCTTTAACAGCCGAGTCAGTTCATCAAAAAGTCCTGGCTACTGGCTAATTGTTGCGATGAGAAGGCTAACAACCCGGTTGGATCGGACTGGCTAGACATCTTAGCTGGTTTGTAAAGTGTACTGGTAGCCGCTTAACCGGAACGTCAGGTAGATCCTGGGCTGAAAATGTTCAAAAACTTTAACTAGGGTTATATTGTTTAGTCAGCGTGTAACATTTCAAATGAAACCAAAAACTATCGAAATCGTTAAATCTACCGCTCCTGTGGTCAAAGAACATGGAAAAGCGATCACTGAGAGAATGTACGAAATTGCTTTTAACGAGCGCCCTGAGTACAGGAGATTTTTTGAAAATACTCACATGAAGAGTGAAGAGGAAGGACACAAGCAAGCTTCTAAGTTAGCAGCATCTGTTTATGCCTATGCTAGCCATATTGATCGATTAGAGAATTTAAGTGATGCGGTAGAAAATATTGCTAACGCTCATGTTAATACTCGTGTGATTGCTGAGCAGTATCCTGTCATTGGGGAATGTTTGCTAGCAGCGATCAAGGACGTGTTAGGAGATGCTGCTACTCCAGAAGTGATGGAGGCTTGGACTGAAGCTTACAATCATTTGGCTGACATCTTTATTGCTCGAGAAAAAGAAATCTATAGTGAGCAAGAAATAGAAATCAAAGCTAGATTATCTAATTAATATCTCAAGACTTATCCTACCTAGATAGTGCGATTGCATCACTATCGTTTGGATTGAGGTCAAGAAACCCAGCCATAAGCATTACTATACCTGCCTAACCCTGTGCTGCTCAGGACGGCTTATTGTTCGCTTGTTTCTTAGACGACAAATCCATGACAGCCGCTCAAGCGACACATTTTGCAGCTCGTGCTTACTCTTGCCTGCGACAATAGCGTTGTTAAACAGACTTCCAGAATGAACAAGGAGCGTAGCTGATCGCAATTTGCGAAGGAGTCTAGCCATGGCAACTGTTCTCGTCGTTGGAGCCCAGGGTTGTCTCGGGACAATTGTGGTGAACGAGTTATCTCAGCGCGGTTGGAAAGTTCTTCGCGGTGGTCGCCGTCCTGATAGCTCTGACGATTTTCGACTCATCGATCTCGACGAACCATCGACGTGGAATCCGGCCCTCATTGATGTTGACATTGCGATCTCCACAGTCCCGCATTCTGAACTTCCGTTCGAACGCCACATCTTGGAAACCGGAGGATTGCTTCTTAATCCAGCAACCATTCCCCGTTCATCGCTTCAGAGGCTCATAACATCAGCAGGCTCGGCGCGTGGCACCGTAATACCTCACGCAGGGCTGACCCCTGGGCTGGGTCATCTCCTTGCTGCAGAATTATTGAGGTCTCATCCGCAGGCATCGGAGATTGCCATCGGGATGACATTTTCAGGACGCGGCACGGTAGGCCAAGAGGGAATAAGATGGCTTTTTAGCCATTTTGCTGAAAGTGAAAGGTCGAAGAGGCGAATGGTGTCACTGCCACCGCCGATAAACGACCGCATCTGTGGGACCAAGAACCTCGCGGATGAAGGGTGGTTGGCAAACGATTGCTGGCCGCCTGTTCAGCGGTTCGAATTCTGCATGGCCGAGAAACCCAATGACCTGTTGTTGCGAGGACTCGCCCGCTTGCATCTCCTGCATTTTTTCGGGCGCATTTTTGCGCCCACCTTCGGGAAGCGTCGCCCTGTCGCGACGGACGAACAGATTTTTCACTGGGCTTCAGTTCATGAGCCAAGCGGGCTTGAACAAGGCCTACTTATTAGCGCCAGAGGAGACTACCGCTCAACGGCGATCGCATTGGCGATTTTCGCCGAGCTTCTCTGGCCACGCGCAGCCAGTTCGGAATTAGCTCCTGGATTGGTACGGATTCAGGATGTCCTTGAGCTTAATGATGTGAAAGATACCTTCGAAGAGCGTGGCATCAGCGTACGCAACTGGAAACCAAGATATAGCGATGGGCAGTGAGGCGTTCCACAGCGCTCACCGCATAACAATCGCATGCACCGGAGCTGCCGATCCGGTCGGTTTTGAATGAAGCGTAACTTGGCGGCGACGGTGATGCCGATCGTTAGGGCTTGGTTCAAAAACATTCGATTTTGGGCAACAAAACAGGCAAAAAGGAGCCACTTTATCGATGGCTGCGGTAAGGAAATGGGTCGTCAGGCTGCGATATGTCGTGACTGAGCCAGTCGAGCAAGATATTTATATCTGTTGCCGGATTGAGTGCCGCTTGCTCCTCCTGACGAGCTTGCGTCAATGGCTTCGACAATTTGTTGCCCTTCCCCTCCATTTCGGAAGTCTTATTTTTAGCGTGAAACCATTCTCAACCGAAGTTCCAAATACACCGAGCCCCTTCGCTCGTGGGTAGTCCACCGAATGTAAGGATAGGGATCATTTAGCTATCGTGAGCCAGTAATGTTAAAACCGACTTGCCCGAGCTGTGACTCCGAAGATATTGTCAAGAATGGTCGTATCCATAACGGCAAGC
>JBFRWN010000110.1:0-9312 GCA_051439605.1 Synechococcus sp. | reverse complement strand
ACACTGACTTGATGAGAGCCTTGACGGTGCAATGGCAGTGGCACTATCGCATTCGCTTGAAAAAGGATAGCTGGATTCAGCGGGATGGCCGTGGCTGGTGTCAACTCAAAGACTTTCACTTCCAGTGGGGGCAAGCGGTCTGCCTTCACAACGTTCGCTTGCACAAAGGGGCTGCTTACGGGCCAGTACACATGATTGTTGGGCGCAACAATGTCAATGGCGAGTTTTGGGCCATTGTTAGCGACGAACCGACTAACCTGCAGACGTTTGCGGAATTCGGCTTGAGGTTCGATATTGAGGAGGGATTTCTCGACGACCAGTCCAGCGGATGGAATATTCAGAAATCCGAGATTCGTTCGGTCTGTGCTCTATCCAGGCTCTGGTTTGTTCTGGCTGTAGCGACGCTCTACGTCACGGCTCAAGGCGCTGAGGTGGTGGAGACGGGGAAACGCCGCTGGGTCGATCCCCACTGGTTTCGCGGCAATAGCTACTTTCGCATTGGCTGGGATTGGCTCAAGACGGCTCCTCTGAACGGATGGAGACTGATTCGGTGCGTTGGCTTTCACTCTCACCGCGACCCAGAACCAGCGATGGCTTCCCATAAACAACATCGGGAGCGGACCTATCGTCTGGAATTCCAGATTCTTCGCCCCGAGCGCTTCCTTGGCTCAAACACAGGATAGGGATGCGAGGCGATCAGTCTCTTTTGTATCGCGGCTACGAATGTTTTGTCAGTCAATCAGGGTTCAAACTCGCCAGCATTAGGGTAATACTCTGAGCAAAGGTAGTATCTCGCAAAAGCTTATTAGTCTGGGTTTCAGGCTTTGATGAATTGGCAAAAGTGCTACCCAAGCGTGAACCAGACCAAAAATATTGACCGCCGCTAAGCTCCACTGTTCGCCCATCGAGCTATGCATCAATGAATAGGCAATCAGCGTTTGCCCCTGCACTGCAATACATCAAGCGGTATAGCACAATTTCTGAGGCAAATTTTGCGTTGTTCGCTCGAAGATAGTTGGGTCATCGAGAGCCTGTGATACCATCAGTGCGCCCTGGATAGAGATGAGGGCATCTTCGCTCCGTTGCTGGGCCAGAGATTTGCCCAGACCTAATTCGACCAGAACATCCGCTATCCCCCCAATCCACGCTTCCAGAGCTTTCTTTACCTGAGGATGAAATAGATCTCGCCCGGTGCCAGCCTGCAATATTGCCAACAAACAGGGCTGAGTGCCGCCCGCATAGAGATCGTTGACACGATCGCACATCTCTTGCAGTCGTTCCTCTGGAGTCCTTTCACTGGTCAAGAGCGACAACACATTTTCTTGCACCCAGGTTTCGGAATAGTCCAGCACCGATGCCACCATGTCGTCCTTACCACCGGGGAAGTGGTGATAGAGACTGGCCCTTCCTAATCCGGTCGCCTCAGAAATTTTGGAGAGGGTCGCACCGTCATAACCGTACTGCCGGAACAGCGAGAACAAACTCGAAACATACGTTTCCTTCGGCATTTCAGCAAATTTTGAATTCCGCTGTTGACATTGTACCAAACGTTCGGTACATTCAATTTGTACCGAACGTTTGGTACAGTCGTTCGAGCCTTACACCCTCACTCGGAGATTGCTATGCAACTGACCAAGCAAGCCCTCAACCAACGAACCGACCACGTTTACGATGTGCTGGTGGTCGGGGGTGGCGCAGCCGGACTCTCGGCCGGCATTTATCTCCAGCGCTACTTGCTTTCGACACTGATTATCGACAAAGGTAAAGCCCGCTCCTTCTGGATGCAGGAGTTGCACAATTACTTGGGACTACCCCCGGAAACACCTGGCCGCGACGTGCTAAAGCAGGGCAAAGAGCACTACCTCTCCCTCGAAGGCGACTATCTGAATGCCTATGTCGAAGAAATCGTTGACGAAGGTGAAACGTTCGCGGTGAAAGTGCGCACCGGTCGCAAAAATTCAACATTTAAAGTGTTTCGCACTCGTTACCTGATTGCAGCCAGCGGCATCATCGACCATCTGCCTCAACTTGCCGATATGAAAAACGTGTTTGACTATGCCGGACACAACCTGCATGTTTGCTTGATCTGTGACGGCTACGAAATGCGCGATCGGCGGGTTGGTGTCTTCGGCAGTAGCGAAGGCAGTCTTCAAGTGGCTTTCCCGCTAGGCTGGTTCACCCCCCACATCACCCTGTTTACTAACGAGGCGTTTGAAGTGGGCCAAGAGTTGCGCGATCGCTTCACCGAAGCAGGCTACACCCTTAACGAGCAACCTATTTATCAATTTCTCGGCGAAAACCATCAAATGTCCGGGGTTGAACTGGCAGACGGTTCTGTCGTGGAACTTGATGCCGGACTGGTTTCCATGGGGTCGAAGTACCACGCCGACTACCTCAAAGGCGTCGACCTTGAATACAACGGCGGCAATCTGGTGACGGATGCTATGAACCGCACCTCCCACCCCCGCATCTTCGCCGTCGGAGATCTGAAGGTCGGTATGAACCAAGTCGTCATCGCCGCGGCTGACGGAGCGAATGCTGCTACCCAGATCTGGCGCGATATCCGCCGTGCCGAAGGCACCCGTCGCGTGCCGTTATCGGCATAGATATTGCAATTCACGTCCAATCCGTCGCAATGACAACATTCATCCACACACCCTCAAAAGGAGGTATTTGTCATGGCCAACGTTGAAATTTACACTTGGAGCACTTGTCCGTTTTGTCGTCGCGCCAAACGGCTTCTAGATCGCAAGGGCGTGACCTACACCGAATACGCGATCGACGGTGACGAAGAGGCCATAGATGCCATGGTCGCCCGTGGCACCTATGGCCGCCGTTCCGTTCCCCAAATCTTCATTAACGACCAACACATCGGCGGCAGCGACAATCTCTATGAACTTGAGCGTCAAGGCCAACTTGATGAATTGCTTGCTCAAACCCCAGCGTTGACGCGCTAACCAGTTATGTGCTTCGCAAACCTCACACTATCGGGCCGATTGGCTCAAGGCGATGAACCATGTCCAATCCCATTAACCTGAACGAACGAAACGTTGCCATCAGTGGTTATGACCCCGTTTCCTATTTCGTGGATCGACCTACCCCTGGCAATCCTGAAATTACGGCCACTTACGGCGATGCTACCTACTACTTCGCTAATGCTGAAAACAAAGCCAAATTTGAGGCCGATCCCGGGCCCTATATTCCCCAATACGGTGGTTTTTGTGCCGTCGCCGTTTCCGAGGGCAAACTCGTTCCCGTAAATCCCGAGACCTACAAAGTCACTGACGGCAAGTTGTATCTCTTCTACAACGGTGAACACGGCAATACCAAACCCCAATGGGAAGCCGATGAAACCACGATGAAAGCAAATGCCGATGCCGCTTGGGAAAAAGGCGAACTCATCACCCCTGAAATGTAGACCTGTCCCCTCTCTCCCAAACTTGGTTGAAAAGCTGGGGTTGAAGGCTGCGCCCCTTTCCAACTGAAGTTGTTTCACCCGCTGTTTTCCCTTGATGCCTACCATCAAGCCCGATCGATTCCTGTCCACTTCCAAGGGCCAATTTTCCCCGTTAGCCATTCAATAGGACCCTTACCATGAAACTCCTTTCTCACCGTTTTAATCGGCGTCGCTTTTTAGCCTTTGGCACCGCTGCCGTCGCGACCGATATCATTGCCATGAACCCATTGGCTCGGCCATCATCCGCAGCAGAATCCAAAAGCTTTTCCATCGAGAGCGTCCGTTACCACACTGTCAAAATTGATAACTTGGATATCTTCTACCGTGAAGCCGGGAATCCCGAAAATCCCACAATTCTGTTACTGCATGGATTTCCAACTTCATCTCACATGTTCCGCAATTTGATGCTGTCCTTGAGCGATAGTTACCACCTTGTCGCTCCTGACTATCCCGGCTACGGCAATAGTTCCATGCCACTGGTGGACGAATTTGACTACACCTTCGATAACTTAGCGAATGTGATGGACAAGTTTGTGCAAACCGTTGGGCTATCCAAATACTCCCTCTACTTGATGGATTACGGTGCCCCCATCGGGTTCCGGTTAGCTACCAAGCATCCCGAAAAAGTACAAGCACTCCTCATTCAAAACGGCAATGCCTACGAAGAAGGGCTGGAAGAATTTTGGGATCCCCTCAAAGCCTATTGGGCCGATCGCTCCGAAGAAAATGCCAACCAGTTGCGTCCCTTCCTCGAAATTGATGGAACGAAATGGCAGTATCTGACTGGCGTGCGCGAAGCTGCCGCCATTAGCCCTGACAACTGGAACATAGATCAGCGCTTCCTGGATCGGCCCGGCAACAAAGACATTCAACTAGCGCTGTTTTATAGTTAGGGGTCCAACTTGCCCCTGTACCCAGAGTGGCAAGCTTACATGCGGGAATATCAACCTCCTGCCCTCATTACCTGGGGCAAAAACGATCCCATTTTCCCTGAATCGGGCGCTCATCCTTACAAGCGGGATTTGCAAACTCTAGACTTCCATTTAATCGATACCGGACACTTTGCTCTTGAAGAAGATGGCGACAAAATCGCCAGTCTGATTCGCCAATTCTTAGCGGAGCATGTTGCCAGCTAGCGTTCAAATTTGCTCGTGTTCCCTGTTGTCTCGATCGCGATCGCCTTCCCACAACTATTTCATTTATTCAAGGTATTTCCAACATGGCTATTACCCAAGGTGCGCACCATATTGGCTTAACCGTTCCCAAGATTGACGAAACCCGCGATTTCTTTATGAACGTGTTGGAATTCAAGCATGTTGGTTCCGTCCCTGACTACCCGGCTTACTTTTTATCTGATGGAACAACCTTACTCACTCTCTGGCAAGCAACAGACCCTGATGATGCCACTCCATTCGATCGGAAAACAAATATTGGCTTGCACCACTGTGCATTCAAAGTAGACGGGGTTGAAACCCTCAATGCTATGCACGAAAAGCTCAACAATACCGAGGGTGTCGAAATAGAATTTGCTCCGGAATCGCTGGGTAGCGGCCCCACCCAACACATGATGTTCTGCATTCCTGGCAGCATTCGCATAGAGTTAACCGCTCCAGCCAGTTAACCCAGCCGTAGAATGCATTCGCCGCTTTCACTCCGCCATACAGAGCTGCATAAACCCCCTATGACGACAGAGGTTCGAACGACATAGCCGCATCTCCGAGCGCAATCCACCCCTCACCGTGAAAACGCTGCAACCGAGTACTGCGGGCATCCGGGGCTTGAGGCTTGGATGCGATCTCGTAACCGAACTGCGCCAACTTCTGTTTGAGATGGAGGGTGCGATCGCACATGTGCAAGAATCCCGCCTTATAGGGAGCACTCTTTCAGAAAGTCAGGTGAGTCAAAAGTTCCAACGCTTTGTCCCAACTTCGTAAGATCTCTGCTGTAATGCCATCCCCAAACCAATAAAAAAGGTGGCGGCCAGATTCGAACTGGCGAATCGAGGATTTGCAATCCTCTGCCTTACCACTTGGCCACGCCACCGTAGCGAATATCAGTTTAGCGCGTCCCCCTGCAAAGTCAGAATTTTTTTCTCGATCGGTAACAGATCCCTTTGGAGCATGCACTTTATGCTCCTTGAAACGCTACCCAAGCCTTGTAGAAGGTGAACACCGACAGTACTAGCATCAGGCAACGAAAAATCGTACTGACTAGGCGATCGCGAAGTTTAGGCAAAAATCTTGTCCCCAACTGCGCCCCAATCAAACCACCTACCCCTACAGCTAAGCCAGCGCTGGCAATTACGTTCCCCCGCACCGCATGACCCAACGTATTGAACAAAGACGTCAAAACGATCGCTCCCAAACTGGTTTGAATCGCGGCTTTAATCCCCTCATCGAGCAGCAAAATTTGCAGCGGCACCATAATCACACCGCCTCCGACGCCAAACAACCCGGCCATTAGTCCTGCAGCGCCTCCCGTACCCAAACGCGCGATCGCCAGATTCCCCGTGTCGTCCTGAGTCGAGTCAGTCCCGCCTAGTGAAGTCTTACTTTGCAGATTAACAGCCTGCGAAATCGCCTGTTTTTTGAGGGAGATCAAATAAACGTTGAGCAGCAGTAGCAGGGCAAATCCGCAGAGGAGCAAGTATTCGGGCACCACATCGCTAGCGATAAACACCCCCAACTGCCCAGCGATCGCGGCTGGAATCCCCAATGCCAAAACCTTCCTGAGATTCAAGGCGCCTGCCCGCCAATTGCGCAGACTGCCTGAAGTCGCGGTTAGCAGAATAGCCAAATTGCTAGTGGCAGTGGCCTGCAACCCCTGTACCCCTGTTGCTACCAAAAGCGGCACCACCAACGTTCCGCCGCCAATCCCCAACAATCCAGCCACAATTCCGGCGATCGTGCCTCCACCCATTAAGAGGGCAACCGTACTGACATCCATACTTACTCCTCAATCTCGGTGGGCAACAGTAACATTCCATCTCCAAACGAATAGAACCGGTAGCCTTGCTCCAAGCATTCGGCATACAGCGCTAACAGTCGAGAGCGTCCAATCAGGGCACTCACCATCATCAGTAGCGTTGACTGCGGCAGATGAAAGTTAGTAATCAAACCGTCCAGAACCTGCCACCGATACCCCGGATAGATAAACAGTTGGCTCCTTCCGCAAAAGGGCTGTAGCGTTCCCGATTGGGCTGCAGTTTCCAGCGATCGCGCCACCGTTGTTCCCACCGCAATAACCCGGCCCCCAACAGCATGCGTGGCCTGAATATTTTCTACGGTGGTGGCAGGCACATCAATCCATTCCCCATGCATCTGATGCTCTAGAATGTTGTCCACCTCTACGGGGCGAAAGGTGCCTAACCCTACATGCAGCGTTACGGTGGCTGTCGAGATACCTCGCTCTTTCAATGCTGTTAACAACTCTGGGGTGAAATGCAGCCCGGCGGTGGGGGCAGCCACTGCTCCAGGTTCCTTGGCATACACCGTTTGATATTGCTCGTCTTTTGCCAAACGCTCTTTGACATAAGGGGGAAAGGGAATCACCCCGGCCCGATCGATTGCAGAAAAAAATGTCTCCCCCTCAGGCCAGGTAAACCGCAGGTGTCGTCCACCGGTTTCAGGATGCTTGGCAATCGCGGTGGCCTGCAGTCCCCCTTCAAACAGCAGTTGCGTACCGACGGGAACTTTCCGCCCCGGTTTCACAAGTGCCAGCCAAGTATTTGACTCCACTTGCTCCAGCAAGAGTGCCTCCACTGCCCCCCCTGTTGGCTTGTGCCCCACTAGGCGGGCGGGGATCACTTTAGTGTTGTTAAGCACCAACAAGTCGTTGGGCTTGAGGCAGTCCGGTAGGGTATAAAAATGTTGGTGCGTATGGTTGTTGCCCCTCAATACCAACATGCGGGAACGATCTCGCGGTTCGATGGGTTGCTGGGCGATTGCCTCTGCCCGTAGCTCGTATTGGTAAGAGCGGGTGAGTAAATCTGCGGAGGTTGAAGTTTGTGGGGGAGCGGGCATGCGATCGAGATGACAGAGAATGGTGCAGGCTGCAGATATCTTAGGCACTAAGTGGGTACTTTGAGAGCAATTTCTGGTTTTCAGCTTTCCGCTATCAGAAACCCTCACACCTACACACCTTTGCAGAACCCAATTTCATAGGGTCGAATGAAGGTCGCACAGCCAATTGAAACGTGAGGAAGTAATGACTGGTCTGCGCGTTAAGTTTGCCCAGATTTCGGATATGCATTTGATGCAGCCGGGGGGCTGCCGCTGTAAGTGGATGCCTGGGGAACCGGAGGAACTGTTGCGGCAGGCGGTGGCCCAAATTCACGACATTCCCGATTTAGATTTTGTAGTATTTACCGGCGATTTGGTGGACGAAGCAGATTGCGAGAGCTTTCAGCAATTAGATGAGATTGTTCGCCAGTTACCTGTGCCCTATTTCTTTAGCGTGGGCAACCACGACATTGACGACCGTGACGGCTGTGTACCCGTTGGAAAAGTGGGGCGATCGCAGTTTGTGGATTGGTGTCGCAGTCATTTCAGCCTGATTGCGGCGGAAACGGGTTTCGCAGATTTTGTGGCATCTCCCAAACCTGGACTGACGCTCATTTGCATGGATGCCAGCATCGGTCCTTGTCCCGAGCCTCAGGGGATGATTCGTCCCGTGCAACTTGATTGGCTATCGGACCGACTGGATAACCATGCCGATGACATTGTGGTGGTGGCCATCCACCAACCCCCTCTTGCGTCGGTTCTTTTTCGCAATCACCGCATTGTGCCGGAGCATTCCCGCCAGCTTTGTCGGGTGTTGGGACAGCATCGCTACGTAGCAGCCGTCCTCAGCGGACATCTCCATACTCCTAAGCGATATCGACGGGGGAACACTGCGTTTCTCACAACTCCCCCTTTAGTGGGTCCCGTCTCAGCATTCCGCACCATCGAGCTAGAAGCTCCCATTTCATCTGCCCCCGATCGCCACTGGGGCAGATTGAAATACAACTGGCATCCCGTAAACTTACCGGGGGCTGACCCCAAGCTGATGTGGAAAGCGATTGCTCGTGGGCGATCGGTCGATCGCACGGGACAAATCAAAATTTCCGTTCCAAGCGATTGGGGGGACTGGCAGCCGAGGCGGGTACCCGCAGTGGTTTAGGTTGACAGCTATTACTTGTCGAAGTTGCCGAAAAGCCCCCTGCGAAATAGACAGAGGGCCAAGTTAGATACATGAGGAGTAGTGATTGAGGGTTACGACCCAGGCTTCAAAGACGGCTTGGTTTAGTAGGCACCGGACTCGCTGCTTGTTCCTGCTTCGTTGAGGGTTTGTAGGAATTTGGGGCGGAAGTTCTTGTTGTACGCACCAGAGTCGCTGCTGGTGGAGGATTCGTTTACTTTCTGTAGGAACTCGGGACGGAAGTTCTTGTTGTAGACGCCAGAGTCACTACTAGTAGCGGCTTCATTGACGGTTTGCAAAAACTTGGGGCGATAGTTTTTGGAGTAAACACCCGACTCGCTGCTGGAGGAAGCTTCGTTGACTTTCTGCAGGAACTCGGGGCGGAAGTTTTTGCGGGAAGTTCCAGATTTACTGCTAGAGCCTTGGGCTTCGAGGCGGTCGAGAGTTTCGAGAATGGAAGCATTGCTGGGGGCGGGGGCTGCCGTTGTGATGGCTAAGGTGGCGGCGATCGCGAAAGCAGCTGAGGAAAGAGTTTTGAAAGCGCTCATGATGAAATCTCCGTTGCTGTATGTGGGGGAAGTGATTTCCTTGTTTCTCTGACGCTTACTAGTAAACGGGTGCTGGCTGAGACGGAAACGAGGGTTCCATCGACATCTGTTAAAGGTTCGGTGAGCGCT
>JBFRWN010000109.1:0-25443 GCA_051439605.1 Synechococcus sp. | reverse complement strand
TGCCTTTATTGATGGCGCTGGTGGTCACGTGCATCAGCTCGGGGTCTTGCAAAATTTCCTGGTGGGCCGCAAAGATGGCCGCCTTGCCGGGATTCCCCTGACCGTGAATCTTTGCCCGCAGGGATTCCACTTCGCGATTAGCCTGGGCGATCGCGTCCTCCAACCGCCTCCGCTCCGCCTCCGGCGACTCCCCTGCTTCTGCCACCTCCACCTGCTGCTGCCGTACTCGATAGGCCTTCCCCAAGGCTAACCCGGAGGACGCCGCTACCCCCAGAATGATGTTGGGATCGTCTGATTTGGGCTGCGGGGGAGGAGCCTTCAAATCCGACTGAGCAATACTGGCTGGGGCCGCTACCGGAGCTGCCCCCTCTTCCCCCAAGCCGGATTTTATCGCCTCCGTTAAGTGGGTAATCGCCGCCTTGGCATCATTACCCGTTGCCTCCAGGGTCACGGTGTCTCCCAAAGCTACTTGCATTACCATGATGGATACGACGCTTTTGGCATTGGCGCGATCGCTACCTCGATGCAGCGACACCTGTGACGAATACTTCTTGGCTAAGTTCACTAGCACCGCCGCCGGACGGGCGTGCAACCCCTGGGGATTGCCGATCGAAATGGGTTCCGAGGTCACTACCTCTCCCACTACCTCGGCAACCGCTTCTTCCCCAGCCTCTAGTGCCAGCTCCAGGGCAATATCTGTTCCGGCCGTCACCTGACCGGATTGGGGCACGAATTCCGCGACCCGATCGCTGTTTGTCACGACCACCTGGGTGAGCAAACTTTTGGCGTGCAGGGCCACGTAGTCGATGTCGAATTCAATCAGATCGTCGCCGGTTTTGACGCGATCGCCCTCCTGCACTTTTGGTGTAAATCCCTTTCCCCGCAGCTCCACCGTATCTAAACCAACGTGCATTAGAATTTCAATTCCTTCTGCTGACTTGATGGATACCGCATGGTGGGAAGGATGGAGCTGAATCACTTCACCTTCGCAGGGAGCTTTCAAATGGGTCGAGACGGGATCGATGGAAATGCCATCCCCCACCATCTTTTGAGCAAATACGGGGTCCGGAACGGATTCGATCGGGAGCAGGATACCGGAGAGCGGCGCGATTAATTTTAGAGTGGTGCGGACGGGTTGGGTTGCTTGCATGGGCAGTTTCGGACTAATGAATGAAGTACGGAATTCTTGAGCAAACCACTCAATCTTGGGTGCTTTTCTCGTCATGATTCGTTGTAATGCTTATATCCATGCACCTTTTCAAGCACAGTCAACAGAGAGTTTAAAGTTAGTTGAATTCAACACCAAGAATTTTTCGTATAAGAATTCCGTTTGGGTTTTTTAAGAAAGCCAGACCATATTCATCAGTCATGTTCTCTGGGACACAACCTACGAGTGCATTACAGGGGATTGTCAACCATGTGGATCTGTCAACGGCAGGCCTGGTGCTAGCCAAGATAAGCGTAAATGTATTACAGCTATATCTGCATATAGCTTCTTGAGGGCTGACAGATACTGAGTACATCTCAATTCTGAAATGAGTATAAAAGCTTAGGAAAGTTGGTGAAAGGGAGAAGCTAATACCAAATCCGGCTAGGCTACTCCTACAAAGATGGAGGTCTGCTCAGGCCACCAGTGAAAATGAGTTAAGCGTCGAATTTGATCTTGCAACTGCTCACCCAACAAACAACCATATTCTCTAATGGGCACCTCGATATATAAAATTTTTGCTAAGGACAGCTACGTATTTAAAGGATTTCAGCACTGCGAAAGGGGGAAATGGCAATTAATCAAGGTTACCTAATATAATAAATGCTAATAAGTAGAGTCAGAGACAGATATTGCTGATGTACCGGTTTCAGAATGAATGAGGTTCACCTGTAGCCTTGCTAATCAAAAACTAAAGTTGCATTCCTATACCTCACCCCAATGAAAACCGCTATATTTATAGAAAACTTTGCTCTGACTCATTTATCTTTGTGCCCTTATTTCAAATGTAAAGCATGCATGAGAATGAAAAATAGAAGCCTAGCAGAAGTTAGAAATCTATTCAAATAAAAATCAGTAAAGTCTTTTTTCGATTAGCTTGGTTTAACTACAAGGGGGAAACCTATCTATATCTACATTCTGAATTTTTTTTGCTCCTAGAAAGAAGAAT
This sequence comes from Synechococcus sp., assembly GCA_051439605.1. Classification (GTDB taxonomy): domain Bacteria; phylum Cyanobacteriota; class Cyanobacteriia; order Thermostichales; family PCC-7336; genus PCC-7336. Next base: position 23,287 of record JBFRWN010000109.1, on the reverse strand, counting down.
CTCATGTATTAGAGAAAAGTCTACTTAGGCTTATAATCTTCACAAATAATTTATGACTTGATATTGAAATTATAAATTATAGAGTGCATCCTAGTTAAAATAAGTGAATTTGTTCTGTAGATAGTATCTTGAGTTTGGTTTTATCTTTAAATGACCTATCCTGTACAACTAGCCTGCGAGACATTACGCAATCAACTCAAACGACTTCATTCACCAATCTTGATTGGTGTGGCAGGTGATAGTGGAAGTGGTAAATCAACCTTTTGCGATGGTATTCGAGGGCTCATAGGTAGCGATTTAGTTGAAACCATCTGTACTGATGGTTACCACAAGGAAGATCGTGAGCAGCGAGAACATAGCGGTAGGCTCCCCCTCGATCCTGATGCCAATCACCTGGACTTGCTTGCCGACCACTTGTTGGCACTTAAACAGGGCAAGACCATCGATTTACCCATTTACGATCACAGTACCGGAAAATTTGGGGACTCTCTTACATTCTCTCCCCCTCCGATCGTAGTTGTTGAGGGACTGCACACCCTCTACCCAGAACTTTCCTCAACCCTAGATTTTCGTATTTTCATAGACCCCGATCCCGAGGTGAAATGGGCCTGGAAATGGGCTCGTGACTTGAAACGTAGGGGGCATAAAGCTGAAACTCTTGAGCAAGAAATGATGCAGAGAATGACTGCTTACAAACGCTGGATTGATTTTCAGAAGATTAATGCCAATGTTGTAATTAAGATTTTTCCAAGTCAAATCCAAACATGGGCTCGCCAAAAAATGCGAGGAAGATTACCTAAAAACTGTTACAGAATCGAGCTAATTTTCGAACCGGCAGTAATACCACTCCCTTCCCTACCTCTACCTTTTGATTTGGCGGCAATGTTATCTTCAGAGCAGGCACCTTTTTCCCTCTCTGCGGTACCTTCAAACTATTGGGGTCGTCGAGCGATTGTCATTCATCTAGATGGAGTACTGTCTGCACAAACAGTCGCAAGCCTAGAAGAACATATTGTTAATTATACTGGAATTTCAATCGATAAAGTTATTCCAAAAGAGGAGTTTGAATTGAGCTCAGGCACGCGTATTTCCCAGTTACTATTGTCCTGGCGATTTTTGGAAGAGGTCAATTACTATATGAGCTTGACATTGAAATAATTGAAGGCAGCGCTCTGGGAGAAGAGAAGAAAGAAAAACCTCTTTCCACTTTTTCTCTCACTCTTGACTAGCAATAGTAGCTCTAATTTACAATACCTAATGTGCCCCTTCTCGAGTCCATTGCATTTCACCTGACTTCTTATGTCGAGTATTAATGATTGACTCAACATGTGATTCTGCCCCGTACTTATTATGCTGACAGAGCGCTTCGGCTTGCTGATTTGGATTGGCTACTTCTGGAAAACGGCTCATTAGTATTACAGCACTCAGCATTTGCTAGTCTAGACATGCTAGAAATTGTCTGGAAACCTCTCAAGGTTGACTTTGAAAATTAGCTCTTAGCCTGGGGGGCGAATAAGGATTTGGAGTTGGGAATGAAAGCAAAGATAGAGGCAATAATCTTCGATCTGGACAACTGTCTTGCTTCAGCGAGAGAAGTTGGGGAAGAATTATTTCAACCGGTTTTTGACGCTATCCGCAAGGCGAATGACGGCAACGTTAGCGATGATGTCTTGACTCGGGCCTTCGAGGCCGTCTGGCGCCATCCTTTTGATTGGGTGAGTAGAAACTACGGATTCTCCGAGGCGATGTTCAATGAAGGCTGGCGCGTATTTATGACGTTAGAAGCCAGTCTTCCAATGCAAGGTTACTTAGATCTACCGGTGCTTGAGACATTAGCGGTTAAACGCTTCCTTGTCACATCGGGTTTTCTCAAGCTTCAGAAGACCAAGATTACAGCTCTGAGTCTGGAAGCAAAGTTCGATGGTGTATATATTGATGCGATTGACGCTCCTGATCGAGTTGGGAAAAGGGGCCTGTTCAAGAAAATCCTAGACGATAATGACCTTCTAATGTCTCAGGTTATTGTAATTGGAGATAATGCTGACTCGGAAATTAAGACAGGCAATGAGCTTGGGATCAAGACAGTTCAAATCCTTAGGGAAGGTGTTCCATATGCAGAAAATGCAGACTTTCATATTCATTCTTTGGACGAGCTTAAAATCCTCTTAGAAGGATAGTTCTGAACAATTGGATATCCACTGCCTGGCGCAACTGTGTCCTTCGGTAGAAGTGGTGCCAGCAGGTTATCAATACGTTAGTTTTTACTTAACTGAAATTTTGCACTTACCTCAGTAGCTTCCTCGGAACGAGAGGTCAAAGTAATAAGGAGTATAGGCTCGCGCCTCCAAACGCTTGGTTTCTTGGTGATGCCAATGGAAGTGGTAATACATCTCATGCTTAAGGCAGTATTTAATACATTGATAATTTAAGACTTTAGAAAGTTTTATTTGTACAATAATTAATTTATAACCTCATGATTATCGTCTTAAAAGTTATTAAGAAGAGCTCTTGCAAAAAAAATTAAACCGTGTAATGATTTACACGGTTAACATAGCAAACTATTTCTGCTTCCATAGGATATCGGCGGTCAACTGGCTTTAGAAAGACGGTAGGCTGCGCCTAAGCCAGCAGCAATTTCTTCCGGTGAAATCTTGCCATCACCGTTTAGATCCAACGCGTCAAAAACGGCATCAGCCCCTGCCCACTCCTCGCGGGTGATGAATCCATCTCCGTCCAAGTCGTAAACTTGAAAGACATCTTTGGCAGCGTTGCTGACCTTCTCCTTGCCGTCTAGGAAAGCTAATCGTTCTGCTAGGAGATTTTCCAAAGCCTCTAGGGCTTTAGAAAATCCACTAATACCCTCTGCCAACTTATCTGACGCCATCCGATCTGCTTTATGCATCTTCTCAAACGTGGCTTTATCCACAGAGACCTGTTCGATATTGGCGTCTTGGGCGAGCGTTGGTTCGAGCTTGCGAGGTAAGTCAGCTGTGGTCGATCGCAACTCATCCAGCAGCTTGGGGGAGATGGTCAGCAAGTCGCATCCTGCCAGCTCGGAGATTTCGCCAATGTTACGGAAACTGGCCCCCATCACCTCTGTGTTGTAGCCAAATTTCTTGTAGTAGTTGTAGATCTTGGTGACGGATAGCACGCCAGGGTCTTCATTGGAGGGATAGCTATCCCGTCCCGAATCCTTCTTATACCAGTCCAAAATGCGGCCCACGAAGGGCGAGATCAATGTGACCCCCGCTTCGGCACAGGCTACCGCTTGATGAAAACCAAACAGCAGGGTTAAGTTGCAGTGAATGCCTTCTTTTTCCAAGATTTCGGCAGCGCGAATTCCCTCCCAAGTGGAAGCAATTTTAATCAGGATGCGATCGCGAGAAATCCCGGCTTTTTCGTATTCCGAAATTAAATAGCGAGCTTTAGCAAGCGTCGCTTCGGTGTCATAGGACAGTCGCGCATCCACTTCGGTGGACACCCGTCCGGGCACGATTTCCAGAATTTTTTGGCCGAAAGCCACTGCTAGGCGATCGAAGGCTAGGGACACAATTTCGTCCTTGCTTGCAGCTGCACCGGCATCGATCTTGGCTTGCCGCAGCGTATCGGTCACAATTCCACGATACTCCGGCATTTGGGCAGCTGCTGTAATCAGAGAGGGATTGGTGGTCGCATCCCGCGGGGTAAATTGCTCGATCGCTTGAATGTCCCCCGTATCGGCAACGACAACGGTTACCTCTTTCAGTTGGTCTAGAAGATTTTTTGACATATCAGACTCCCGATCAAAAAGTTAATTCGCTTCAATTCAGTTGGCTGTTCGTCCAACAAACTTATAGACTCTCCTAGACTGCGGGAAAGCTATTAGGGACAATTTCACTTTGGGCTACTGCTAAGAAATCGTCAGACAGAGAACCTTTTTAGTCGTCCATTTGCGATCGCAACAGCCCAAAGCCTTTGGGTGCTATGGACAACCTAATACTTGAATGGTGTAAGTATCCTGAACCGTTCCGGGGCCGCCAATCTTTAGATTGACCTCGTAAGGCTGGGTTCCGGAACGGGGCTCTCCGGAAAATACATGCAAGTGTTGCTCGGACATGGGGAACTTATCTTCTTCGTGAACCAAGTCAGCAGTTCCGTCCTGGTATTTCAAATACATTTCAATATCGTAGTTGCCGATATCCTGCGACAGGACCGAAGCATAGTAGCGGGAATAGACGGCTTCTTCGGGAACCACAAAATCGGTATTCCAATTGGGACCAAACCAAATCAACGCCAGATTCGGAACCCGACCCGGTGAAGCAGTTTTGGTCACTTCTGTACTTTCGGCACCAATTGCTGGTAGGGCAGTACAGCCTTCCGGTATCAGCTCCCCTGTCTCTACAGCAGGTAAACCCCGATCCACTCTGGTGCAGCGACTATTGAGAGGGAACTGGCTGCATAAGGTATCCAAAGAGACTTTAATGTCAGAACGTGCAGGAATCGTAACTGTACAGACCGCTGCGACAGCTAATAATGCAGTGCTAATTACTTTCATCAGGTCACTCCTCAAAAAAAACAATTGAATCATTGCCCCCAGTTGAAATTTTCGTACTGCGATCGCAGTCATTGCCGCTCATTGCTGATGGGCAGATCGCCGGTAAAAGTTCCCAGGGGCAATTCAGATCAAACTACCTGCTTTACTCTAAACGCGGATCGGCCAGCGTATTGTGCTCTATTACCAAGGTTTTCTTCGATGCGCAGTAGCTGGTTGTATTTTGAAAGGCGTTCTCCTCGGCAGGGAGCACCGGATTTAATTTGGCCCACCCCTGTGGCCACCACCAAGTCGGCGATGAAATCATCGGGGGTTTCGCCAGAGCGGTGGCTGACCATGCAGGTATAATCAGCCGCCAGCGAGTCACTAATGGCATTCAGGGTTTCGGTGACGGAGCCAATCTGGTTCACCTTGATCAAAGAGGAGTTGCCCACGCCTTCGGCGATCGCCTGTTTGATAATCGCCGGATTAGTAACAAAGGCATCGTCCCCCACAAGCTGAATGCGATCTCCCAATCGCTTGGTCATTAGCTTCCAACCGTCCCAGTCGCTTTCCCCCAAGCCATCTTCGATGGAGATGATCGGAAACTGGTTTACCCAGCTCTCCCACAGATCGATCATCTCTGCGGCAGACTTGGTGCTTTGGTCGGACTTGAAAAACAGGTAGGAGCCACCCTCTCGATACAGCTCGGTGGTGGCGGGGTCGAGGGCAATCGCGATATCCTCGCCGGGCTTCAACCCGGCTTTTTCAATTCCCTGCAGAATGAATTCGATCGCCTCCACATTCGCCTTCAGGTCGGGGGCAAATCCCCCCTCGTCCCCCACGCCAGTGCTGTAACCCTTCTGCTTCAAAATCGATTTGAGGGCGTGGTAGGTGTCGGCTCCCATTTGCATCGCCTCGGCAAACGTGGTGGCCCCCACCGGCACGATCATGAATTCCTGAAAGTCAACGCTGTTGTCGGCATGCATGCCACCGTTAAGGACGTTCATGCAGGGGACGGGCAGCAGGACAGAGTCGGCATTTCCTAAGTATTGATAGAGGGGGAAACCTGTGGATGTGGCTGCAGCTCTGGCACAGGCCATTGATACCCCCAAGATGGCGTTAGCTCCGAGTTTGCCTTTGTTGTCGGTGCCGTCGAGAGAAATCATCGCCTCGTCGATCGCCGTTTGTTGGGCGGCGTCTTTTCCCTTCAGGAGATCGGCGATCGGGCCATTGACGTTGGCCACCGCTTGTAAAACACCCTTGCCTCCGTAGCGGTTGGGATCGTTGTCCCGCAGCTCGACAGCTTCTCTGGATCCGGTGGAGGCTCCGGAGGGGACTGCAGCGCGCGCTTGGGTTCCGTCAGCTAAGGTAAGGTCTATTTCGACAGTAGGGTTGCCGCGAGAATCGAGGATTTCCCGAGCGAGGATTGAGGTGATTGTAGATGCCACGTTCGTTGCTCCTAATAAATGTGAATGTCAGATTTTGATTGAGGCCTGAGATTAACGAGGCAGATTGACTAAATTGCTGGACTGGTGCTGCCAGCAGGCTTGCGCGATCGCCCAATCCTCCTCCGTACGTACAACCAACACCCGCACCGCCGAATCGGCGGCGGAGATATCGCAATCCACTGGAGAAGAGTTATTTTTTTCTCCATCCAGCTGCAACCCTAAAAACTCGAATCCCGCGCAGGCTTGCTGGCGCACGATCGCTGAATTTTCCCCAATCCCGGCGGTAAACACGATCGCATCCACCCCCGCTAGGCTGGCCACCATCGCCCCGATCGAGGCTCGCAAGCGATGGATAAACATATCGAAGGCCAGTTGGGCGCGATCGCTGCCTCGGTCGATCCCCTCCAGCACCGCCCGCAGATCGGCGGAAATCCCGGACACCCCCTTCAACCCAGATTCTTTGTTGAGCAGGGTGTCCAGGCGACTGGGGTCAAAGCCGTACTCCCGCATTAGATGGATCGGGATCGCCGGATCGATGGAGCCGCTGCGGGTGCCCATCATCAATCCCTCCAGCGGGGTAAACCCCATCGTAGTGTCGATACTGTAGCCCTCGCGCACCGCAGCTAGGGAACAGCCGTTCCCCAAATGGCAAGTCACTAGCTTGAGGGATTTTAGGGGCTTACCCAACAAATCGGCGGCACGATGCGAGCAGTAATGGTGGCTGATGCCGTGGAAGCCATAGCGACGGATGCCTTCTTCGTACCACTCGTAGGGGAGGGGATAGACGGCAGCCTCTGGGGGCATGTGACTGTGAAAGGCGGTGTCGAAGACTGCCATCTGGGGAACGTCGCCCAATGCCTGCTCGATCGCTTCGATGCCGGCCAAGTTGGCGGGATTGTGGGCGGGGGCCAAGACCGTTAGGCGGGAGATCGCCGCTTTCACGTCCTCCGTAACGAGAGTTGCCCCGGAATACTCCGCTCCCCCGTGTACCACCCGATGGCCGACCGTATCGATTTCCGACAGCTGTTGCAGCACTTGGGTTTCCCCTGACACCAGGGTGTCCAGCAGCAGGGGGATAGCACGATCGCGATCGCCATCCGTCAGCTCTACTTTGAGAACCGCCCCGTTGGCTTTCACTTTCATCACGCCGCCAGCGGCCGCCAAAGTCCAGTCGATATGGGCTTCCCACACCGGCGGGGGGGACGGAGGCAATCCGTCAGCGGTCAGCTCGTACAAGCAGCTTTTTTGACTGCTGGATCCTGCATTGAGCACCAGTATCTTCATGGGGATGGCATCCGTCCCCCCCGCGGCCAGCAGGATTGTGGTCTAGGTATTGGCATGACTGTCGGGACCAAATTCGTCGATCGTGGCGTCCGTGTGCAGGACGGTATCCGCAATGGAGAGGGAATGGCTGAGGACGCGAAAGTAGTTGATTTTTTCGTTCACCTTCCCGAGTTCCTTTTTTAAGCCGCTTTCGTCCTCTCCGTCACTTATCTCCTCCAGCTGACTGAGGAGGTTACCGCGAATGGTGGCGTAATGGGATTGGGCATTTTTGAACCGGTTATGCAGTTCGGTCACTGCAGTGATAACCGAGAGATCGCCGATGGACTCATTTGCTTTGCTGTTGGTCAAGGTGGATTTCATTAGGGTTTCGTATTCCTCGGGATAATAGCAGTTCCGTATTCAGCAATCGGACGATAACCGCTCAATCTACAGACTTATCACCACTACGTCCCTGCTCGCTGACGCAGGCGATCGCTCAAATAGGAGCGGTCCGCCAAGAAATGGACGAAGGGGCCGCGATCTCGAAACTCCACTAGGGTAACGGCAGCCACCGGCATATTGATGCGATCGCGATAGCGCCCCACATCGATGCCCGCCAAAGAGCACAGCATGATGCGAATGGTGGCTTTGTGGGACACCACCAACACGTTGCCGCTGTCGTAGGTTTGTTCGATCTCCTCCAGCACCAGGGCGCTGCGGCGGGCAATATCCACCCCCTTTTCCCCACCAGTGGGGGAATTCCAGCCAGGATCGGCTAGCCAGCGCACGTACTCGTCGTGATACTTGTCGTTTACCTCTTCTGGCGTCAGCCCCTCCCACCGTCCGTAGGCGATCTCCTTCAGTCCGTCCCGCAGCTGGATATCGATCTCCAGCGCATCGCACAGGGGCTTGGCAGTATGGACGGCCCGCTGCAGGGGGCTGCTATAAACAGCCGTCCAGGGCAAGGAATGGTAAGCCTTGGCAAACTCCTCAGCCATTTCGTAGCCGGATTCTGTTAAGTCCAGATCGAGACTGCCGCAGTAGCCCCCAGCTTGGCTGGAGGTGGTTTCCCCATGTCGCAAAAAATAGAGTTTTAAGCCCATCGATTACAGTAGAGAAATTTTCAAGCTGGAGGGTTGGGCGCGATCGCCGCTCATCACCACCCCCCGGTTGTTAGCCGCTAAATGCCGCACGATTTTGTAAACCGCTTCCACGCGATCGGTGGCTCCCGCTTTGGAGGCTAAAGTGACCAAATCCAGAGGAGTCCCTGACGCCTTCAACGTTTCCATCACTTGCGTTTGCAGTTTCAGGACCGAAGCAGCTGCCTTTTTCCCGGCTTCCACACCCGGTTGGTGATAGGCATTGATGTTCACCAAGGAGGCATAGAAGCCTACTGCACGCTCGTAGAGAGCGATCAGAGCTCCAACCGTGCGGGGATTCACCTGCGGAATGGTCACCGTAATCGAGTCCCGCTGATTCTCGTACAGTGCTTGGCGAGTTCCCTGCAGGAATCCCGATAAATAGTCGCCAGTAGTGACCCCCGGTTCCACTTCCATTGATGGGCCGGAGCGATCGTGCAGCACCTCGATAAAGGTGGCAAAGAAATTCGGCACACCCTCCCGCAGCTGTTGGACGTAGGCGTGCTGGTCGGTGGACCCTTTATTGCCGTAGACAGCCAGACCTTGATGAACGGTGTTGCCGTCTAGATCTGTTTCTTTCCCCAAAGACTCCATGATTAATTGCTGCAGGTAGCGGCTGAACAGCAGCAGACTGTCTTTGTAGGGCAGAACCACCATATCTTTCTTGCCCTGTCCGTCACCAGAGGCATACCAGCATAGAGTTAGCAGGGCGGCGGGATTGTTGCGGATGTCTTTGACGCGGGTGGCGGCATCCATTTCCTTAGCCCCCACCAGCAGTTCGCGGATGTCAATGCCTTGCAGGGCGGCAGGTAGCAGACCGACGGCGGACAATTCCGAGGTGCGCCCACCCACCCAGTCGTACATGGGGAATTCCGCCAGCCAGCCTTCGGCTCTGGCCAGCTCGTCCATTTTGCTGCCCTCCATCGTGGTAGCGACTGCGTGACAAGCAAAGTTCAAGCCCATTTCCTCGTAGACGCGCTTGACCTCCAGCATGCCGTTGCGGGGTTCGGGGGTACCGCCGGACTTGCTGGTGTCGAGGATGAGGGTGCTTTTCAGACGGTCCTTCAATCCGCTGAGGACGCGATCGATCCCGGCGGGATCGGTGTTGTCGATGAAATGAATCGCGAGGGGAGAATCGTCCGGAGCGAGGGCAGAGGCCACAAACTGGGGCCCGAGGGCAGAACCACCAATGCCAATCGCCAACAAATCGGTAAACTTCGGAGCTTCGGGGGGATGGATCTCTCCGCTGTGAACCTTTCGGGCAAAGTCTTCAATGAGATCGAACGCCTCGGCGATTGCCGTGCTCAGTTCCGGGCTGGGGGCCAATTCTGGAGTACGCAGCCAGTAGTGACCCACCATGCGTTTTTCATCGGGGTTGGCGATCGCCCCCCCTTCCAAAGCCTCCATATCCTGAAAAGCCTTGTCGAATTTTGGCTTCAGGCTGGCCAGCTGTTGGTCATCAAACCTCATCCGGCTGACATCTAGATAGATATCTAAGCCTGCGTGATAGTACAGCCAATCTTGATAGCGTTGCCAAAGGGTTGCTGTGTCCATGGGTCAACTCCAAATCTCGAACGTGGCCGAGGCCAATGTCTTGAAAAACTTTTGAAAAGACAAGCGCGGGGAATGATTTCCCATCGGGCGGAACTCAGTTTGTGAATCCTCAATGCAAAAAAATTAGGGGCATGTCGGTCATGCCCCTGCAGCCATCAGCTTAATAAGGCCACTTCCACTCAAGGATCTCGGGTTTATCGATTCCGTAGGTGAAGGCGTATTGGGTGTTTTCGATGATGGCGTTCTTCATGCGTTCTTTAACGTAGGCCGCCCGGGAACCTAGCGAGGGAACGCGATCGATGACGTCAATCACGAGATTGAAGCGATCGATTTGGTTCTCCATCGCCAGCTCCAGAGGAGTGTTGATGTTGCCCTTCTCCTTGTAGCCGCGCACGTGAATCCGCTCTTGATTGGTACGACGATACACCAGCTTGTGAATCAACCAGGGATAGCCGTGGAAGTTAAAGATGATGGGTTTATCGGGGGTAAACAGCGTATCAAAGTCGCGATTGGTCAGGCCGTGGGGATGTTCTTTCTCGTCCACCAGCTTCGCTAAATCGACCACATTGATAAAGCGGACTTTGAGATCGGGGAACTCCTCCCGCAAAATGGCCGTGGCTGCCAAAGATTCCATCGTGGGGATGTCGCCGCAGCAGGCCATCACCACATCCGGTTCGTCGGGGGCGGTGCCGCAATCGTCGTTGCTGGCCCATTCCCAAATCCCCAAACCTTTGGTGCAGTGAGAGATCGCCTCGTCCATCGTCAGGTACTGCAGGTGCATCTGCTTGTCAGAGACGATGACGTTAACGTAATCGGTACTCTTCAAGCAGTGATCCGCCACCGACAGCAGGCAGTTGGCATCCGGCGGGAAATACACCCGCACCACGTCGGGGCTCTTGTTGGTAACCAGGTCGATGTAACCGGGATCTTGGTGGCTGAAGCCGTTATGATCCTGCCGCCATACCAGCGAAGACAGCAAAATGTTCAGGGATGAAATTGGAGCCCGCCAGGGGACATCGTTTTTGCAAATGTCCAGCCACTTGGCGTGCTGGTTGAACATCGAGTCCACCACGTGGGCAAAGGCTTCGTAGGTGTGGAAGAATCCGTGGCGACCGGACATTAAATAGCCTTCCAACCACCCCTGCAGGGTATGCTCGCTCAGCATCTCCATCACCCGACCGTCCGGCGACATCTGGCTGCCGTCCTCATCTTCGGGCAGGTAGTCGGCCATCCAAGCTTTTTTGGATACTTCGTAGACCGCTTGCAACCGGTTAGAGGCCGTTTCGTCTGGGCCGAACAGGCGGAAATTATCGGCGTTCTGCCGCATCACCTCCCGCAGCAGGAAGCCCAGCACCTTGGTGTTTTCAAACTCAACCGTTCCGGGCTTGGGCACGTCAATCGCCAGTTCGCGAAAATCGGGCAGACACAGGGCCTTGCGAATCTTTCCACCGTTGGCAACGGGGTTATCGCTCATGCGACGATGTCCCTTCGGAGCCAGCTCCTTCAGTTCTGCTAGCAGCGTGCCGTTTTCGTCAAACAGTTCCTCCGGCTTGTAGCCCTTCATCCACTGCTCGAGGAGCTGCAGGTGTTGGGGATTGTCGTGCATTCCCCCCATCGGCACTTGGTGCGCCCGCCAGAACCCTTCCACTTTATGGCCGTCCACCTCTTGAGGGCCGGTCCACCCCTTGGGGGTGCGTAACACTATCATCGGCCAGCGGGGTCGCTTGGCTATGCCACTGCTGCGGGCATCGGCTTGGATGGAGCGAATTAAATGGATGCACTCCTCCATCGTGGCAGCCATCGTCTGGTGCATGACTTCGGGGTCATCTCCCTCCACGATGTAAGGGGTATATCCGTACCCTCGGAACAAGCTTTCCAATTCCTCGCGGGAAATTCTAGCCAGGATGGTGGGGTTGGCAATCTTGTAGCCATTCAGGTTCAAAATCGGCAGTACTGCCCCGTCGCGAATGGGGTTGAGATATTTGTTGGAATGCCAGGCGGTAGCGAGGGGGCCGGTTTCGGCTTCCCCATCCCCCACGACTGCCGTCACAATCAGGTCGGGATTGTCGTAGGCAGCACCGTAGGCATGGGAAAGGCTATAGCCCAGTTCCCCGCCCTCGTGGATGGACCCGGGGAGCTCGGGGGTACAGTGACTGCCGATTCCACCGGGGAAGGAGAACCACTTGAAGAGGTTGAGCATACCCTCTTCATCTTCGCCCTTATCGGGGTAGACCTCGGAGTAGGTGCCCTCTAGGTAAACGGGACCGATGACTCCCGGAGCTCCGTGGCCGGGGCCAGCCATATAAATGGCATCCAAGTCGTACTTTTGAATCAGCCGATTCATGTGGATGTAGGTGAAACTGAGAGCCGGTGAGGATCCCCAGTGGCCCAACAGCCGCTGTTTAATGTGCTCTTTCTTGAGGGGTTCTTTGAGCAGCGGGTTGTCTTTCAAGTAGATCATGCCTGCCGCCAAGTAGTTGCAAGCGCGCCAGAAGGCATGAATCTTGCGGAGTTCTTCTGCACTGAGAGGCGTGCCTTGTACTGTCGAGCCCGCCTGTCCTTCTCCACGGGCAGCTGTTACGGAGGGCCTTTCTGGAGTTGATACCACAACGTTCTCCTAATTTTGTATGACTGGACTGCGTAAACCCCCTTTCAAAAAGCAAAAAAGATGCTTGAGTTCAAAGAATTGGAGATGCAAGCAGTTTTCGTAACATTAGCTGAAAAACTAACAAACTATGCTAGAAGAAATAATGGCAAACGATGGAAAATCTAATAATTCCCTTAAGCCTTTTGAATTAAAGATCGGATTTCACTTCAATCTGAAATTCTTCATCATCCTAAAAGCAAAATAGCAAGTACAAGTTTAAGAAGAGGTTAATTAAAAAACCCTTAAGCTTTGCCGATTAATCTAGACATAAAGTCCCCTTCCTTGCTATGGAGGTGGCACGTATCTCCATATCGCTACTCTTTGTCGCAAGATATATCGAAATGAGGAAGACCTTGTGACGGGCATTCATCTTGCATAAATTGAATAGAATTTATCGCCCTTCAAGAGGTGTCGATCTACATTTGAATTCCGATCTCCAAATATATTTTTATACAAAATCGACCGTTCAATCTTCACTTCTATCTATATCTCTGCATCGGAATAAGCGTTTCAAATCAGTCCTTCTGTTTTGGCCATGTACAGCATCAAATTGATCGCTCGATTGGAATAGCCCCACTCGTTGTCGTACCAAGACACCACCTTGAAAAAGTTGGAGTTTAATCCGATTCCTGCTTTAGCGTCGAAGATACTGGAGCGAGGATCGGTGCGGAAATCCATCGAGACCACTTGATCCTCCGTATAGCCCAAAACCCCTTCCATCTCCCCTTCCGAAGCAGTTTTCATGGCTGCACAAATCTCTTCATAGGTGGTGGGTTTCTCCGTCTTGAAGGTTAAGTCCACCACCGAGACATCGGGGGTGCCCACCCGAAAGGCCATGCCCGTTAGCTTGCCTTTTAACTTCGGCAACACGAGGGCGACTGCTTTAGCCGCTCCGGTGGAGGAAGGAATGATATTCTGAGACGCCCCTCGCCCCCCTCGCCAATCCTTTTTGCTTGGACCATCCACCGTCGGTTGGGTTGCGGTCATGGAGTGAACCGTACTCATCAGTCCTTCCGAGATACCAAAGGCCTCGTTCAGCACCTTGGCCACCGGAGCCAAACAGTTCGTCGTGCAGCTGGCGTTGGACACGATCGCGTCTGAGGCTGGGTCAAATTCTTCGTGGTTGACGCCCATCACAAAGGTTCTGACCTTCTCAGGATCTTTGGTGGGTGCCGAAATCACCACCCGCTTAGCCCCCGCTTTTATATGATTTACTGCCCCCTCCGCGGTGGTGAACAGTCCGGTGGACTCGACAACATAGTCCACGCCCAATTCTTTCCAGGGCAGATCCGCAGGGTTTTTGATTGACGTACAGGGGATAAAGTGACCGTCGATCTGGATACCGTTCTCCTTAGCCTCCACCGATCCTTTGTACGGACCGTGGGTGGAGTCGTATTTAAACAGGTAGGCCAGTTTATCGGCAGAGAACAGGTCGTTCACACCCGCCAGCTCCACTTCCGGATGCTGCATGGCGATGCGTGCCACCAATCGACCGATGCGACCGAATCCGTTAATCCCAACCTTAAGCGTAGACATGGCTGATTCTCCTCAAATGTCAATGAATGTCTGTGCGTGTGACGGGCATGAGGAATGGGTGCGAGAGTTGTTCTGTCTACTTGCGGGTATGGTGAATGCCCGCTGGATTAAGCAGGAACCTGCGGCCTGTAAGCGACTTCGTTCTTGAGGGGGGCACCCCGTTCGAACGCAGAGATGTTATGGAGGGTAGTAACCGCAATGTTTTGCAGGGCATTGCGGGTAAAGAACCCCTGATGGGCGGTGATGACTACATTCGGGAAGGACTGTAGCAGCTGAATCGAATCGTCCTGAATGATGGTGTCGGATAAATCTTCGAAAAAAAGATTTTCCTCATCTTCGTATACGTCAATGCCGAAATAGCCGATAATCCCGGATTTGATGGCATCGATCGCCGCCTTGGTATCGATCAACCCCCCTCGGCTGGTGTTAATGAGCATGGCTCCTGGTTTCAGATCCTGCAGCGTGTCAGCGTTGATTAGGTGCTGGGTTTCCGGCATTAAGGGACAGTGCAGCGAGACGATATCGGACTCGGCTAGCAATTCCGGCAAGCTGACATACCGACCCCCCATCTCGGAAATTGCTGGATTTTCAAACGGGTCGTAGGCTAGCAAGTGGCAGCCGAAACCGTGCATGATGCGGGCAAAACACAATCCAATTTGGCCGGTGCCCACAATGCCAACTGTGGAGCCGAATAGGTCGAATCCTAATAACCCCTCTAGAGAGAAGTTGTCGTCGCGGACGCGATTGTAGGCTCGATTCAGCTTGCGATTCAGCATCAAAATCAGGCCAACGGCATGTTCGGCAACCGCATAGGGAGAATAGGCTGGAACCCGCACCACCGTCAGCCCCAATTTCGCCGCCATCGATAAATCGACGTGGTTGAATCCCGCCGATCGCAGGGCGATTAATTGGGTACCTCCAGCCGCCAGCACCTCCAGGGCATCGGCATCGAGGGTATCGTTAATGAACGCGCAGACGGCGGGAAATCCTGCGGCCAAAGGAGCCGTGACCGCTGTCAAGCGAGGTTCGAAAAACGTTAGCTCGTGTTCGCCATCCCGATTGGCGGCTTGCAAAGATTCTCGATCGTACTTTTTGCTGCTAAAGACTGCGACTTTCACGATTACACCTCTTGAAAAGAACTCCCCTTTAGCGAGCCAGTTACCTGACGCTCAAACCCGCCTTGCTCTGAACGTACTCCTCCAACTCCACCTTGACGGGTTTGGCCCCCCAGATGTCTCGGCAGTAATCCTGAATCGAACGATCGCTGGAAAACTTACCGGAACGGGCGGAATTGAGTATAGACATGCGGGTCCAGCTGTCGGTCTCTTTATAGGCTTCGCCCACCCTCCCCTGACAGTCGATGTAGGACGGGTAGTCCGCCAGCAGCAGGAAGGGATCGCTGTAACGCAAGGAATCGACGATCGGTTTAAACAGGTCGCGATCGCCGCGGGAGAACATGCCGGAGCCGATTAGGTCGATCGCCTGTTTCAACTCAGCATTGGAATTGTAATAATCGTTTGGGTTATAGCCTGTGGCCCAGAGATTGGTAACTTCTTCAGTGGTGAGGCCGAACAAAAAGAAATTTTTTGCCCCTACTTCCTCTCGCATCTCGACGTTGGCACCGTCCAGCGTGCCGATGGTTACAGCACCGTTCATCATAAATTTCATGTTGCCGGTGCCGGAAGCTTCTTTACCCGCTGTGGAAATCTGCTCGGACAGATCTGCCGCCGGGTAAACCGGTTGGCTGTTGGTGACGTTATAGTCCGGCACGAATGCCACCTTGAGGCGATCGCGCACGTCGGGATCGGTGTTGACGATGTCCCCCACCGAGTTAATCAGCTTGATAATCAGCTTGGCCATGTCATAGCCGGGGGCGGCCTTACCGCCAAAGATAAAGGTGCGCGGGGTAATGTCTAGATTCGGATTCTGCTTGATTCGGTTGTATAGGGTAATGATGTGCAAGACGTTCAGGTGCTGGCGCTTGTATTCGTGAATGCGCTTCACCTGAATGTCGAACATCGAGTTGGGATCGATCGCGATCCCAGTTCTTGCTTTGAGGCGATCGGCCAGTTTCTGTTTGGCGGCCAGTTTCACCTGTCGCCATTCTTGGCGGAATCCGGCGTCGTCAGCAAGGGTTTCTAGCTTCTTTAGGTCGTCTAGGTGACCGATCCAATTTTCCCCAATTCGACTGGTAATCAAATCCGCCAGCTTGGGATTGCTCAACACCATCCAGCGACGGGGGGTAACGCCATTGGTGACGTTGAAAAACTTATCCGGCCAGTAGTCGTAAAAGTCCGGCATCAGATCTTGCTTGACCAGTTCGCTGTGCAGGGCGGCCACTCCGTTGACGGCGTGACTGCCAACCGTGGCCAGATTTGCCATGCGGACGTACTTTTCGCCGCTGTCGTCAATCAGCGACATGCGGGCCAGCTTTCCGTTATCGTTCGGATAATGAATGCGCACGCGATCGAGAAAGCGGCGGTTGATTTCGTAGACGATCTCTAAATGGCGGGGCAGAATGCGACCGAAAATACTGAGGGGCCATTTCTCCAACGCTTCGGGCAAGAGGGTGTGGTTGGTATAGCCAAAGGTTTTGTAGGTGATATCCCAAGCTTTTTCCCAATCCATGTAGTGCTCGTCCACCAGCAGGCGCATTAATTCGGCAACAGCAACAGAGGGATGGGTATCGTTCAGTTGAGCGGCAAAACTCTCGTGGAAAGTTTCTAAGCCCTTCCCTTTCGCCCGGTGAATGCGGATCATGTCTTGCAGGGAGCAAGAAACAAAGAAATACTGTTGCTGTAGGCGCAGTTCTTTGCCCTGAATCGGTTCGTCATTGGGATACAGAACCTTTGTCAGGTTTTCAGAAATGGTTTTATCGTTGACCGAACCGTAGTAGTCCCCCACGTTGAAGCGCTGAAAATCGAACGATTCGCAGGCCTCCGATTTCCACAACCGCAGCGTATTGGCGGTATACACCTTGTATCCCAAAATCGGAGTGTCGTAGGGAATGCCCTTGAGCACGTAGTCCGGCACCCATTGGACGCGATAGTCCCCACGGTCGTCGGTATAAGGCTCGGTGTGACCTCCGAATTTCACCATGACACTGGATTCCGGGCGCGGTAGCTCCCAAGGATTGCCCAGTTGCAACCATTTATCGGTGATTTCCACCTGCCAGCCGTCACGAATTTCCTGATCGAAAATGCCGTATTCGTAGCGAATGCCGTAACCAATGGCAGGAATTTCAAGGCTGGATAGAGAAGCCATATAGCAGGCTGCCAGGCGACCGAGGCCGCCATTGCCCAGGCCGGGTTCTTCTTCTTGCCCGATTAATGTGTCTAAATCAAGTCCCGATTCTTCCACTGCCTGACTTACCCGATCGTAAATTCCTAAATTAATCAGGTTATTGCCCAAATGCGGCCCTTCTAAAAATTCTGCCGACAGGTAGCACACCACTTTGACATTTTTCTTGATGTAAGTCCGGAGCGTGCCAAGCCAACGTTGCAACAGGCGATCGCGGACCGTATAAGCAAGCGCCATGTAGAAATCGTTGAGAGTGGCGATTTCGGGTAATTTGCCCTGGATGTAATAGAGGTTATCTGCCATCGCGCGCCTGAGGGTTTCGACGCTTAAGCCGGTGCGATCGTCTTCAGGGGTGGGGATTGCTGCTGAAGCGAGTCTGTTTGGTGCTTGGGTCACAATCGGTTCCTCTGATGAAAAAACTTGAATATCAACGGGGATGATTGAGGGAGGGCTCTTTGGAGTGGCAGGGGACGTCATCCGTTGAACTGTCAGGGGGGTAATCGGTATCAGTTGTCTAAAACAACCTTCTCTGCCACGGTTCCCTGCGAGTCGATGTCGTAGACAGTCGGCACCCCCGTTTTTAATTCCAGTTTGGGAACTTCTTCCGGGCTCAGCTTGTCCAGCTCCATGATGATGGAGCGCAGCGAATTGCCGTGGGCGGAGACTAGGACGTTATCCCCTTGTTTGAGGTGAGCGAGGATGCGATCGCGAAAAAACGGCACCGCCCGCTTCAGGGTGTCCTCCAAACTCTCCCCCCCCGGAGGCCGCACCGAGAACGATCGTCGCCATTCGCTCACCTGCTCGTCCCCAAACTTTTTAGCAGTCTCTGCCTTATTCAAACCCTGCAGGTCACCGTAGTGTCGTTCGTCCAGCGCCGCACTGGGATAAATAGGTAGCTCCAGTTCAGAATCGCCTGCGTATCGATCCCAACCATGCCAGTTGGGATCGTCTTCACCGTGCTTGATAACGGGGATTTTGCCGTTACAAATCTCGTCCACTTCCGTCAGGCAAATCACCGCCGTCTCCATCGCCCGCATCAGCATGCTGGTAAAGCACACATCCACTCGATAATCCCGCAGCTTGCAAGAGGCGATCGTGGCTTCAGCCCGACCTCGCTCGCTTAAGGGCACATCCACCCAGCCCGTGAACTTGTTTGCAGCATTCCACAGGCTTTGACCGTGTCGAATTAAGATCAACTTCGCCATCAACTAACTCCCCTTCGCGAACCGTCCTTTGTCCTTTGCTCTTAGTCCTACTGGCAACCCTAAAGACTAATAACCGAGCATATGAATCTTCAAAAAGTTTGTCCCCCGCCCCTGCTGAGTGGGAATCCCCCCCACAATCAAAATCTTGTCTCCTGCACTTGCCAGTTTGCGCCTTACCAACAATGTCTGTGCCTGTTCCACTAATTCTTCAAAGGTTTCCACCTGGCGTTCGATGAGCAAAGGGATGACCCCCCATATCAAATTCAACCGATGGTAGACGTTTCGATCGGGGGTAACGGCAATCACCGGTGCTTTCGGGCGTTCTTTCGAAGCCACCAATGCCGTATACCCCGTGCTGGTAAAGGCAACAATGCATTTCAGATCGAGGATGCGATCGATGTCGTTCAGGGCTTCCACGAGAGCGTGGGTTTCGTCCGTTTCGGCAGGAGGATAGTTAACAAACTCGATTTCCGGCTCGATGTCGGCGGCAATGCGGGCCATCATTTCCACTGCCTTCACTGGAAAGGCTCCCATCGCCGACTCCCCCGAGAGCATGACAGCATCGGTACCGTCAGCGATCGCGTTGGCCACATCGCTGGCCTCAGCTCGCGTGGGTCGGGGGTTGCGAATCATGCTCTCCAGCATTTGGGTGGCGGTGATGGCCGGAATTCCTCGGCGATTGCATTCGGCGATAATTTTCTTTTGCAGGAGCGGTACTTTTTCAGAGCTCACCTCCACCCCCAAGTCTCCGCGCGCCACCATCACCGCATCGCATTCGTCTAGAATTTCATCCAGGTTGGCGATCGCCTGTGGCTTCTCGATTTTGGCCAACACCGGTATATCCCCTGCTCCCTGTTCGGCCAACAGCTGTTTGAGGGCACGAATATCTTCCCCTTTGCGAACAAAGCTTAAGGAGACAACATCCACTCCCTGCGACACCCCAAATTCCAAGTCTTGCTTGTCTTTGTCAGTCATAGAGGGCAGGCGCACGTTTAAGTCAGGTAGATTGACCCCTTTACGACTTTTGAGCGGCCCTCCTTGAATAATTCTGCAGAATACTGCAGGGGGGGTCACTGCCTCGACCTTGAGTTCTAAGAGTCCGTCATCCAGCAACACTTGCATCCCCGGCTGTGCATCCTCTGCTAGATAGGGATAGTCGATCGCCACCGTATTCGGTTGACCGGTGAAATTGGCCACGGGGACAAGAGCAAGGGTTTCTCCCTCCTTCAACGTGAAGGGTTCGTGGGACAATTTGCCGACCCGGATTTTTGGCCCCTGTAGGTCTTGCAAAATCGTAATCGGGGTATCCAGTTCTTCCGAAACAGCCCGGAGCGTTGAGACGGTTTTTGCGTGGTCGTCGTAGCTACCGTGGGAAAAGTTCAGCCGAGCCACGCTCATACCCGCTCGAACCATTTGCTTGAGAATTTCTGGGGAACTGCTGGCGGGGCCAATCGTGGCAACAATTTTTGTGTGTGGAGATGGAATATATGAGGATGGGTCGGTCATGGATAGCTCGCTCGGGAATCAATAACGGGCACGGAAATCAATGAGCGGTAGCCTTTCAGCGATAGCTGCTCTGGTGAAAGACAGTGGGACGAGATCGAGCATTGAGGACAGTTGTTTGAACCATTGAATTGAAATTGCTCTTGCGAAAATGCAATGTAGGGGCTACTGAAGCGTTAAACATGCCAGATGTTGGCAAAATTAAGCTCATTCTAGACTCACTTATGAAAACCGCAGCGAGTCATCTGCAATCAACTGTCAGTAGGACAAAGATCCAAAGAAGATATCAATCAGCAAAGAATCGTAACTGAAAGAGTCATGCAATGATTACTGGGAGTTCCATCCTCAATTCTTTTTAGACGTTATCTCACTTCCATTAAGAGTAGGTCAAGATCCGTGAGATGTTATGGCAGTTTGCGATTTTGCAGGTTCTTAAGATAAGAGTAGTGGCAAAAAAACAGCTTTAGGGGCCATTAAGACGTACAACTCTGGTTTTTGTTCCTCAAGATTTTATTGCTACCCCGTTCTGATTCACTGAAGAATCACAACCCATTTTATTTAAGAGTTTGCATCAAAAATAATCAATCGAATGGAGTCTGGTAGATACGTTGATACGTCAACGACGGCTGATTTCTGAAGATTAGGTTAACGAATTTGATGTTTGTCTGCCTTGTTTCTAAGGTTAGGTTTGAATCGTACATGCGACAGAAGTCAACGAAACAGGGGTGATGACTAGCCAGATGATAAAACGTTCCCCTAGACGGGTGGTTAGGAATTTTGCGATCGCAATACCGTTCGGACTTGGCTTGGCTTGCCTGTTTGTGACACAGGCCTCAGCTCAATCGGTATCTTATTGCGAACAGTATGCCAGGGACTATGCCCGGCGCAATTCACAGGGGCAAGCCCTCAGAAGTACGGGGCGAGGTGCCGCAGGCGGTGCCATTTTTGGGGCGATCGCGGGTGACGCCGGAACGGGAGCGGGCATTGGTGCCTTAGTGGGAGGCATCACTGGAACAGCTCGCCAATCATCCGATTACGATTACCTTTATAGAATTGCGTACAACGATTGCATAAACGGTCGAGTACGTTACTAGGGTTGGCGAAAGAGATTGAGATAGTTTGTTCGAGTATTTGTTGAGGTTTTGACTATTATGAAATTTTCTTTTAGCAGACTTGCCCTGACCGTTACTTCTGTCTCTGTGTTGATTCTCTCCACCTCACCTGTAGCGCTCGCCCAAGATGAACCAGAAAGCAGTTCCGATGGCGGCAAAATGGTCGATGTGACTGCATTGACCTGCAGAGATTTGCTGTTAATGGATGGGGACGATGAAGAGTCAGCAACCCTATTTCTGCAAGGATATATCAGCGGGAAAAATGCAGAGGTAACGATCAACACGGACGCCGTCAGGGTGGCAACTGATCGCAGTATTGAACAATGTATTGACGAGCCCGACTCTACAATATTGAGCATTTTCGAACAAAATCGCTAGCGAAGAATCATTCAATTCGATTGTCTCGGGTCGCGACATTTCTTCTACCGTCGTGATATTTCTGATATCAGTCGTTCTACAGAGAAAGGGGAGTTTCTATGAAGGGAAAAACATGGATTCGGGTTGCACTCGCTATAACTTTCGGCTTGGGGACTGCGGAGGCGATCTCGACAGTTGACGGGAGCAACTCTTTACGAGCCTCGAATATGCCGCTGCCTCAACCGGGAGATCCGGAGGCAGATTTTTCCGAGCGCGAAACCCAGGTTGAGGAAACCGCCATTCAATTCATCGACGCTCTCGGTCGCGGAGACTACCAACAAGCGCACAAAATGCTCTCCCGCGGTTTGGCCAGTATTGACAACTTAAGTGCTCTGGTACCAAAGCCAAGACTATGCAAGGCTTAGGCCTGGAGTTTAGACAATTAACTGAAAATTCAGCAGCAACTGAGCTCAAGTGGTTGAGCAGGTAGAGAATTAGAGCAAGTCAGAAGCAAAGGGGCTCAAGCTGTAACTTTGGGTGGACTTTTAGGCTTTGAGTAGCTCTTCCTAACAGTTGGAAAGCGTTTCCGTGGTGTTCTCGGTTTTCCGATGGGCCAACCAGGCGACTTTCCGCGGGGTTTGGGTGATTGGGCCGGTGTGCCAATGTTGGCCAAAACAGCAGCAAAGCCATTAGCCGCTCGTCCAGGAGTTGGGTTGGCCATGGGAGCTTGCCAAGGGAGCGGATGGTCTTGCATGTGGTTGCGAGCCAACCACAATTGCCAGCTGAGTAGAGGCATCAGAGCACTCCAGGTCTCAGTTTGTGTAGAGGTTCCCAAATGGGGCAGGCACCAGTGTAGACGTTGCTTGATGAACCGATACCAATGCTCGATGCAGAACCGCCTCAAGTAGAGTTGCCAAATTCTCTCAAGGGTTGGCAGCTGTTCACCAGTAGCAATTAACCAAAGGGGACGATGGGTCCGTTGAGCAGACTCATCGAGTCGTTCCAGCAATATCAATTGCACGGGCAGATGGGCTGCCTGACGAAAATGCATCTGGAACCAACAGCGTAATCTGAGCTGACCCAGTTGGTGATCTGGTATCTCCAGCTGTTGGTCTGGGACTAACCAGGTGGACGGTTGCTTGAGCTTGAACTTCTCCCCATGTTTGCGAGGCCGACCAAACCCTTGATAGGGCGGGGGGGGACCATACAAAACCCGATTGGGGCGCAGGCGCATGACTTTGTCACAGGCAATGTGAGCGGTCAGACTCAGGAAGCGAGCACAGCCATATTCTGAATCCCACACCGATAATGGCCGATGCTTGAGGTGCTGGCATACCTGCTCAAGCTGTTGAGCTGCTTTTTCCAACGGAGTCTCAAAACTGGTAATGCGTTCGTGCAACAACGGCAACACCCAACTGCCACTCAACTCGGGGATACACACCAGACTGCTGTACCCTTGGCCAACGGTAATTGGCTTGCCTCCAGGACTGGCTTGTGGGTGATGCTCGTAGGTCCGCTCTTTCAAGCTTTTCGACCACAGCCGCGGCCAAGCACTATGGTCACCCGCTAGCACCACTTGCTCGTTGCTCGGCAGATGCTCGCAGTACAGTTCCATCAGAGCTTGGTGAGCAGGACGACTGCGTTCTAGTACCTTGTACAGGCTCGACCATTGACGGCGATACAACGGAGAGAGGGACAATTCGGCAAAAC
>JBFRWN010000108.1:0-18034 GCA_051439605.1 Synechococcus sp. | reverse complement strand
TAGATGCTGCTAGACAGTCAGAACCTGAACTTGCTGCCCCCCATGAAACCGATGACGATGACTCTGCTTTGGTCCCGCAGGCTGAAGATGCTCTTTCAGGAGCCCAGGTGGTCAGGGTCCCTGTTGTGAAAGATGAGAGCGTACCAGAAGCTTTTGAGGTGATAACGCAGCAGGCTGATGACAACCAAGTGGTGTTGCCAGCCTCCTCAACTTCGTTGCCCAGAATGCCGAAGTCCAGGGCTACTAATGTGCCTGCTGCTAAACCCATAACGAAGCAAGTGGCTTTGCCTCAAACGAGTGGTCGCGTTCCCAAAGCAGGGGGCTTCTTAGAGCCCAAGGTGAAGGGCAGCTGAGTAGGGGCCGATCGACAAACTACCCCAGCAGCTATCATCGATGCTTTTTTGGAGCCTGACGAAGTACCTGGAACCATTCCAGCAGTTGCTCTCGGCAGTCGTCTTCTAAGATTCCGCCAATGGTCTCGGGTTGATGAAACGAAGCCGCACTGGCGGGCAAATTGAGGACGCTTCGGATGGCACCGGCCTTGGGATCGTCGGCTCCGTAGACTAATCTGGAAATTCTCGCCTGGGAGATCGCACTGGCACACATAGGGCAGGGTTCTAAAGTGACGTAAAGAGTACAGCCGGTTAGCTGCCAATCTTGGCGGCGCTCCCCCGCCCACCGCAGGGCAAGGATTTCTGCATGAGCGGTGGGATCGCAGTCCCGTTCCCGCCGGTTTTCTGCCTCTGACAGCAGGTTGCCCGAACCATCCACCACCAACGCGCCAACAGGGACTTCTCCTGCAGCACCTGCATTTGCAGCCAGGGCGATCGCCCGTCGCATCCAGGTTTGGTGATTGGCCGATCGACGCATTACTTTGGTTTGACTGATTCGTCCTACACCACACGTATCTCTATTGTGGTTGCCGTTCTATCGTTGTGGAACAGTCAACTGGCACAAAGGTGGCGGCATAATTCAGAGTGGCCATGATGTCATGTTTAGATTCAAGTTTTCGGCTAGAGTGGCTGCTGGTTTCTGAATTCCATCCATGTTCAACCCCATCCAGTTCCAAGAAAGTTTGCGCACGAAATATTGCGGTCGGCATTTGCTGCAATTTTGCCAGTTGGACTCAACCAACAGACTATTGGCTGACTGGGCCAAGAATACCTGGCCCGATCGCGTGGGTAGAAAGCTACCAGAGGGGACGACCGCAATCTCCGCTCGGCAAATGAGTGGCAAAGGGCAACGGGGCCACAGATGGGAGTCATCGCCAGGGGGGCTGTATGCTTCTGTTTTGCTGTATCCGCAGGTGGCGGCGTCAGAGTTACTAGAGCTGACGCTCGCCGTTGCCTGGGGGATTGCTTTGCAGTTACGCGCTTGGCAAGCACTGGATGTGCAGCTGAAATGGCCGAATGACTTAATGCTGGTAGGCCGAAAGTTGGGGGGCGTGCTGCTGCAGTCTCAGCTGGTGGGAGGCCACGCGGAATCAGTGGTGGCTGGGGTGGGTTTGAACGTCTACAATTCCACTCCAGAGGTGGGAATTTCGTTGCTGGATGTTTTGGGAGAACGAGCATGTCCAGACCGTCGGGCGATCGCTCAAGATGCGGCGATGGCGGTTTTAGCTGGTATTGAGCGGGGTTACGAGGCTTGGAAGCAAGTAGGATTGGCAGGGTTGAATCCTAGCTACATATCGTTGATGGTGTATCGCGATTGCCCAATTACGATTGGCGATCGCATGGGAACAGTGGTTGGGGTGGCACGGGATGGTCAATTGCAGGTAAATCTGGCGGGTGAGATGCGCGCCTTTCAATCTGGGGAAGTACAGTTAGGCTACGAACTATAGCCGCACCAGCATCAGAGTGCTTAAGCAGCTAGTTATGAGGGAATAGCTGCTGCAATCGACTGATTAATTGACCTTAACTTACAGATGCGGACGGAGAGACTCGAACTCTCACAGATTGCTCCACTAGAGCCTAAATCTAGCGCGTCTACCAATTCCGCCACGTCCGCGTGAGGTAGTGCGATACATACACTACCATAGCTTTCCGCCTTCACCACTAGAAAAATCAGTTGATGCCATCAAGGATGAAGCCAGTTAACAACTCACCTATGCTGCCAGCGCAGCCACTTTAACTGATTCGGCCACCGATACGCGGGCAGACAGACGATCGCGCCCATCGTTCTCTATGCGAGTCACCGTCACAGCTTTACCAGGATATAGGGCCGCTGCAGCTGCCTCTAAATCGGGCTTTAGTTCGGCAAAGGTTTCATCCGTATTTGGGGCGTTGAGGCGATCGTTCGTCATATACAGAAAGCCGCTACCATCTAGACGAAATTCGCCTTCTAGACGGCTATCGGACTCCAACAAAGAGCCAAACTTAGCAGTCGCTCTGACTAACTCCACAATCTTGTCGGTATGAGTTTCGCCGCCCCCTAGCTTGCGCTGGGCGTAAACCCCAAACTCGCCCCCCTCGCGGTCCATTGCGTAGTTGGTTTCGTTTGAAATCAACATGATGCCCGGGCCGTTGGGAACGTGGCGGTAATCCACGACATCCAATAACAGGCCGTCGATGGCATCCTTACGAATCCACTCGTGAAAGATATTAATGTAGTGGGCTTCGTCAATATTGGCTCCAGAAGTGGCAAAGAATTTGACGCAGAAGCGATCGAGATCCACCGTATTACTCCAGTTTGGTCTTGAGAATCAATGCCGAGTCGGATAACTCGGCTTAAATTATGTTTTCAGCCAGCTCGAGCTTAGCTACCGCTGGTTTGTAGCTGCTTTTCGTTCAACCAACGTTGGAACCCTGCAGGCGTGGTGATACCACCCTCAACCATGCGGGCATTGCAGGAGTGGGCCGCCTCAATAAACAGACGAGCCTCTTCAATCAGCTGTTTGGCGCGGTCAATCGTCACTGGCTGGTTTCGTGCGTCGTAAGCCTTGAACAGGTAGCTGGCAAACTTACCCTTGGCAAAGGGGTCGAAGAACAACTCCGTATCGTAGAAATACTTGCGGAACTCAGCCACAATGCTGTCTGCGTCGTTGGCAATATCAATATTTTGAATCTTGACCAAAGCTTGAGCTGCACTCAGCATGGATTCCAACGCTTTATCGGCCGCCTGCTTAACGTTGCCATTGGTCGGGGTTTCCTCCAGCAGAATAGTGGCATCGAAGTGAATACTTTCGGCAGCTGCCACCCCAAAGTCAGTTAGGGTTACCACTTCACCGGCACATTCGCCGATGCCGATATCCCCCAGAGTATATTCGCGGTTGTCAGCCCAGTCGGTGTAGAAAGATTTGTCTTCCGCATAGCTGGGGACAGCCAGAAAGGGTTGCACGCGATCGCGAATGGTCTTCTTACCGATGCGCTTCACGAACTCGTTAAATTTTTCCTTCCCTTCCCGCTCCTGCATGTACATATCCACCAGGAATTCGACCACATCGGGAACCCGCTTTGAGGGAACAACCGCAACGGACTGGCCGTATTCAGCGGCGTTTTTATCCCACGTGCCCCCTAAGATGAGCTGAAAGTGGGGAACGCGGTGGCGATCGACAAGACGGTTCGCCCCATAGAAGCCAATCTCGGCCACCGTGTGCTGAGAGCAAGAATTGAAGCAACCGCTAACCTTGATGCGGATGTTCTTCACGGCTTCGTCATACTGCCAACCCTTCACCGCCAGACGGCGCATAAGTTCCCCCCCCAATCCACGGGAGCTGGAAATCCCCAGCTTGCAGGTGTCTGTACCGGGGCATGCCACAATATCCACGATTGATTCTGCCCCTGCCGCCGCCAAGTCAATGGCATGGAGCGCATTATAGAGGGCGGGTAGGTCAGACTCGTGAATCCAGCGCATCAACAGGTTTTGCTCGACGGTGGTGCGCAGCTCTTCGTAGCCGAAGCGGCGAACTACATCTGCCAACCGACGCATTTGGGTAGCTGTCATATCTCCCAATGGCAGCGGGATGGTGACTGCGACGTAGCCAGCTTGGCGCTGCTGATAGATGTTGGTGGACTTCCACTTGGCAAAGGCATCCGCGTCTACCGGAGTCTCGTTGGGGGAAACTGCCGCAGGGGATCCGGCTTCTTCATACTGCTGGATGTCTGTTAGCCAGCTGGTCCATTCAGGATCGTTCGGTAGGGTTGCGCGCTCCTCCATGACCAGACGGCGGAACTCGTCAATGCCCAACTTGCCAACCAAGAACTTGATGCGAGCCTTATTGCGGTTTGCCTTTTCACCCAGGCGGGCAAATACGCGGAAGATCGCTTGAGATAGAGGCAGCAGTTCTTCTGGGGTGACAAATTCAGAGAACAGCTTGGCCAAATGTGGCACGGCACCCAGACCGCCACCCACATACATCTCAAAGCCCTGCACTTCTTTGCCATCGATGACCTTAGTTTTGGCAATCAACCCCAGGTCGTGCATGGAAGTGAGACCGCAGGGATGGTCGGCGCAACCGGAAAAGGCCACTTTCAATTTGCGACCGAAGTCTTGAACGTCGGGATGGCCAAGGAAGTACTGTGCTAATTCGTTAGCATAGCCCGTCACGTCAAAGGACTCGTCATGGCAAACGCCGGATAGGGGGCAAGCGGTAACATTTCGCACCGAGTTGCCGCAAGCTTCGCGGGTGGTAATGCCGACAGCTGCCAGACGACGGTGCATATCAGGGGTGTCGTCCAGGGAGAGGAAGTGCAGTTGGACATCCTGGCGGGTGGTGATGTGAATGATGGTGTCGGAATATTCTTCAGCGATATCGGCCATCACCTCCATTTGCTCGGCATTGAGGCCACCGTAAGGCAATTTGATGCGCTGCATACCTGGTGCCTCGTAGAGCGTGCCAGGGCCTTTCATGAGAGTCTTGTTCGGAAATTCAAGTTCCCGCGATCGCTCGCCATCGTCCCTATAGCCGTTGTCGTAGCGCTGGCCGTAGGCTCCGCGACGAAGGCGCAGTTCCGCAAATACTTTTTCGTCAATTTTGCCCTGCTTTCGCAGTTCCATCTGACTTTCAAACGTATCGATTTCCTCGGCCAACCGGTCAGAAATCTTGTTGCCCAAGACGCTTTTCCAAGTCAGGGATGGTTTTCGATCGGCCATTGTTCTGCTGTTCCTCTAATGCTAGTTCGCGCGAGATGAGATGGGACTTGAACGGGTTCCAGTTTCATTGGAGTTTCATCAGTCGTAACGACACTGTAAGGCGTCGCAACTCGGCGAAGGGGATTATCCCCTGAGTCTTTTAAGTTGGGATGACTGACAGGCCGCAAACAGTGGAGCTTCTGATAGAGAAAACAAAACTCTGCTGCGACTGGCTTACTCTAGGAGTCAACAGTCATACCGGCTGATAATTCTAGCCCTTGGTAAGTGACTACAACAAGCTAATTAACGTAATGCAATCCCTAATCTTGAGAGAAGCTCTATTTCCGCAAACTTTTGCAAAGTAACCGAGTCTCTCAGGTGCTTGAACATGGCCGCTTGAGTTTTGACCCCGTTGGTGAAGACAGCGTCTAGCGCTCAGAAATTGACATCGATCTTTTAAAAACGAACCCTAGACTTGCAATAGTGACCCTTCGATCCGCAGTATGAGGATGATTCCTGCACCGCAGTATAGGATCTCGATAGGAACGCTTGGTTGAAGCTAATCACCGTCTTTTGGGCGTTATCTCATAGATTAGAGACCTATAAGTTGGCAACGTTGATTGGATGACAAACAGCTTGCGTTGCCCTTGAAACCTCAGTGCTTGAGTCACGATCTAAACAAGAGCGATCGGTAGATCGCCAATGTCAGGAGTGTAACTATGCCACGCGCAACAATGAACACCGAGAAAGGGGTCATCAATCTAGAGCTGTTCGCTGAAGATGCACCGAACACCGTTCAGAATTTCATAGATCTGGCCAAGAAGGGGTTCTACGATGGACTTAATTTCCACCGTGTCATTCCGAACTTCATGATTCAGGGGGGATGCCCCAACGGTACCGGTTCTGGTGGACCGGGATATACCATCGACTGTGAAATTAACTCCAACAAGCATTTGGCTGGTTCCCTATCTATGGCGCATGCTGGTCCCAATACGGGTGGCAGCCAGTTCTTTATTTGTCACTCTCCACAGCGTCACCTGGATGGAGTCCATACAGTCTTTGGCAAAACTGAAGACATGGATGTGGTGAACTCCATTCGTCGAGGCGATCGCATTATTTCCGTGACAATAGAAGAGTAGGCCGAGTAATCTCTCAGCTTGAAATCTCTCTTGCTTTGTAGCCAAGCATTTCTGCGCAGTTAGGGTGTTTGGTTAATATTTTTCTGTTAATCGACCCTGTATTACTCTGTCTGAACCTTGTTTTTGAGAATGGGTCTCCTCCAAGAGCGTATCCATCGCAGATATCACTGAATCAATCAGCTTCTCTTGCCCCATCAAATGTGGGTGATAGGATCTGCGTAACCTGTGGCAGTCCTCATGCAGGCCTTGCAAATACTTTCGATCGCTATTGTCATTGTTGGGCTGGTTGCTATCTCATGCCATCGTTTCAACACGTTTTCAGCCTGCAAAAAAATGTGCCTTTTTTGTCTGAAGTGCGATTTGAGTCCTTACGGAACAAAATGTAGCAGCTCGAAACGAACACACTTATTGCGTGTGCTGGTGGTCAGTCTGGCGATCTCGGCAGTTTTGTGGGGGGGGGCTGTGCAGCTATCGAGTAGAGCGACTCCAGTATCCGACACATCATTAAGCCGATCGGATGGGCTAGCAACTCAGTTCTCCCCCCCACTGGCTCCGACCCAATCGCTGCACCAGCGACCATCTGCCTGGATTGCCCAAAGTATTGACGAGCCTAAACTTGACGAGAATCCCCAACCTGGAGACGAATCACCGCTAACCGATGGAGACTCTCTGCAGATAAAACAGCCAGCTGGGGCAAGCATTTTAGATGATCGAAATGAGGCCAAGGAGACACCAGAAATCATCACTCAGGAACCCAGTCGCTGGCAGCGCATGCAGGGGGTTCTATTTGTCTTTTACATCCTGGTGTTGAGTGGTGTGATTGCCACTGTGGGCGATCGGTTGGGATACCGCATCGGCAAGAAACGGCTGAGTTGGTTCAATATGCGGCCCCGACACACCGCTATCGTGATCACCATTCTGACGGGAATTATCATCTCGGCCTCTTCAGTGGGTGTACTCCTGCTGACCAACGAAGCCATCAGAGATGCCCTGTTTCGCTACGGCGAGCGAGTGAATGAATTCCAATCCACGATTCTTATGCTTGAGGGCAACATTGACTCTATTCAAGGGCAGCTTTCTAACCTTGAAACTGAGAGGCTTGCAGCCGAAACCAAAGTTGAACAACTCACGAACGAGCAGGCCCAGCTGCGTCAGCAGCAGCAGGTAGCTGAGGCAGCATTACTGAATGCCAATCAAGAATTAGAGGCGGCCAGTCAGCGACTGAGCGAAGCTCAAGCTTCTTTGAATGCCGCACGTCAGGAAACTCAGCAGGCGGAATCAGAGGCCGCTTCTGCTCGTGCGCGGGTCGACGAGTTGCAATCGTCATTACAGGATACCGAGTCGGAACTGAGCGAATTGCAATCTCAAAAATCCAATTTGGAGATGGATATTGCCAATTTGACAACGGTGGCAGATCGATTGCGCCGAGGAGAATTTGCTGTATTAGCGGGGGAACCGATGGCCACAGGGGTGATTGAAGGGGGCATGACTTCAAGAGAGATTCAACAAGGATTAAATACTTTATTCGCGATCGCTGAGCGACGAGCCCGAGCGCTGGGGGCAAGTCCCGAAAATGCTGGGGGTAGAGCTATTCAGATTCGTGTTCCCGAAGTGACTCGTACTATCCAGGCGGTTTCGTCCCCAGGCAGCTGGGTGGTACAGGTTTATTCCCTCACCAACCGCCTCGTGGGGGAGCCCGTACCGGTGATCACAGGCGTGATTCCCAATAGACTCCTATTTACGGAGGGTACCGTATTGGCCGAAACAGCCGTATCCCCGGGGGGGTCGGATGAAGATATTGAAGCAACGCTGGTACGACTCTTTTTAGAGGCCGGACAACTATCGCGCAGTAAAGGGATCGTGTTTAACTCGAGCTCCGGAACTGTTGGGGAGTTTTCCCAATCCCGACTGTTCGAGCTGGTCCAGACTCTGCGACGGATTGATGAGCCTCAGCAAGTGCAGGTTGTGGCCCAACGGGATATTTACACGTCTGGTCCTCTGGAGGTGGATTTAGTGTCCAGCGAAATTCAATCAACTGAGGGGAGTTCCACTTTCCCGCGACCCAGCTAGGTCACCCCCTCATTCAGAATTCGCTATTGTGGACGCGCGGGGACCCTTTGCCTGTTAATTCAGACTCCATTAGCTATGCAATAGTCAAGCTCTGATGAACCCCCAACGATTAGTCGGCTTCGACCCCGGTCGAGACAAATGTGGCGTGGCGATCGCCACTACCGATGGGAAGATCCTTCACCGTGAAATCCTGCGATCGTCAGACGTTGAAAGCCGCCTGCAGGAGCTATTTGACGAATTTTACTTCGGTTCAGGGCAGCCTATCGACTTTGTGATGGGTAACCAAACCACCGCCCGTCAATGGCAGAAACGGCTGTTGAGTGCGTTTCCTTCCCTTACCATTCATCCTATCGACGAGCGGTTCAGCTCGCAGGAGGCTCGGCAGCGCTATTGGGCGATTTACCCCGCTAAAGGCCTACAGAGGCTGATACCGTTGGGGATGCGAGAACCCCCTCGCCCCATCGACGATATTGTGGCCCAAATCCTGATCGAGCGGTATTTACAGCAGCAAGGCCTCTAGCATGAACGTTCCTTCGGAGAGCTTCTCACCCATTGCCTCTTCCCCACCCGAAACGGGCAGTTTACCTCAAGCCCCCTCAAGAATCATTCCATCTCAAACTAGACGAAAGTTTTTGCAGGCACTGGCGGTAGCACTTTCCTCTACCGCACTGTCAGGATGTGGAAGCGATCGGCAATTGATGCTGCAAATTGCCACATTAGAGGACAGTTTTCCAGGCAGTATTTGGCGGGAGTACAAAGCCATGAGCTCCCTACCCCTTCAAGCTGTACCTGTGGCAAATCGCAACGAACTATTCCAGCGTATTCAGTCCACTTCTCCAGATGGAGGAGCCAACTCAGACGACAGCACTGATAAAACTCAACAGGGATGGCTGTCTAAGCTCAGGCAAGCGATGTTTCCTTCTCCACCGATGATGTCTATCTCTTTGCTGGGATCGGACTGGCTGGATACGGCGATTGCCCAAGAATTACTCTTGCCCCTCAATGCCTCGAACTTTCGAAAAACCTTGCAAGACCGATTACCTGAATTTTGGTTGCAGGCAGCCGAACGGCAGGGACAAATTTGGGGGCTGCCCTGGAGCTGGGGGGTTACAGCAATTGCCTACGATCGCCAGCAGGTGACAGAACCCATTTCTGACTGGGGGGATTTGTGGCGACCAGATTTGGCCCAAAAAGTGGTCCTTCCCGATAACCCTCGTGAAGTGGTGGGTCTGATCCTCAAATCTATCGGTCAGTCCTACAACACGCCGCTATCGGGTTTAACTGCCAACGTGGAAAACCGACTTAACGCCTTACACAAGCAGGTGTTGATCTACAGCTCCAATCGCTATCTACCGGCAATGCTGTTGAAGGATGCGGCGGTAGTAGTGGGGTGGAGCAGCGATTTATATCAATTGCCCAAGTTAGACCGACGGTTTGAAGTGGTCGTACCGCAGTCTGGTACTGCATTGTGGTGGGATTTGTGGGTGATGCCCCGCCGCCTCAACACCGAGGTTCCCATGGAGGAATTACAAACAGCAACCCTGTCGTGGTTTGACTATCTGCTGAGTGGGGACGTTCCCCGGCGCGCTGCAGTGGCAAGCCGCTTACCGAACCCCATTGCGATCTCTCCCGAACAATTACCGGATGTCCTAAGAGGGCGGCACACATTCCAGGAGGATATTCTCGATCGCGCAGAACTACTTGACCCGCTGCCCGAGTCGGAGGCTAGACAGTATTTAAACTTATGGCACAGTATTCGTGCCTGATTGATTGGGCAACAGCTATAGGTGTGGGCGCGCCGGACGGTTTGGATGGCACCCAGTCTTATTAATTCATATCAGCGTTACTCTGCAAAAACCTCCATTACACCGTTTAATTCCTGACGGAGTTGAGTCAGCGATCGCTGCAGCCCCAACAGTTCATGGGGACTCAAATTGGATTTGCTGGGGGAGGCAGATGCAGGTTGGGCGAACAGGCTTAGAGGAACGCTGAGCAAGTTGGCAGCCAGTCCATCTGATAGCAGCTGGTGAAGACCCAACGCAGTGGCAAAATCTCCGGTTGCTTGAAAGTCGTGGGCTAAACTCTGGATATCCGGCCAATCCAACACTACTTCACTGGTGGGATAGCGTGACACGAGCTCCAATAAAGACAGCGAACCATCGGTTGCAGAACCAACCAAAGCTGCTCGCAAGGCTTGCTCTGGAAGCACATTTGGGGCCCCAGGTTCGATGCCCTCCGCCAAATTTTCTATCACCACTTTCCCCATGTCCGACTGAACAAACTTTGCAAATGGTAGAAAATCGATATCGATTTCTTGGATCAGCGAGCGTCGCAGTACGTCCTGCTGGTGACTGGACAAATCGGCGATGAAGTAGCCCAGGGTGCCATCCGCCTCACCCGTTCGCGCATATTGCTCTAGCTCGGGAGTGTCAACGGAGCGGCTACCGAGTTTGGTGGAAATCGTAACCTCTTCAGCTGCCATAGAAGGGAGGACAGCCGCTATCGCGGAGAGGGCAACCGCAACCACTGCAGCCAGCGGACGAACAACATAGGAATGTGAAAAAGCGGGGGGGGAGAGAGACAACATTGGCAGGTCAGGAGGGGGAACAATTTGACTATCGCCCGTATACTCCTAAGAATTCATGGGTACGAGCGAACTCCCCTTCATTCCCCGACGCATAGTTTGAATCCACCATTGGCAAGTGGAGAAACGTTTTGCTGCAATAGATTCTCCCAACCCTGCAAAGTCCCAGCGCTGAAGAAACCCGAACACAGGCTGACAGTGCTAAAGACATTAGTGGGACAAGATCTGGGATAGGAACAATTTGGTGCGCTCTTCTCGCGGATTGGTAAAGAATTCCTCGGGGGTGTTTTCTTCCACAATCTGACCGAGATCGAAAAAGATAATCCGGTCAGCGACTTCGCGGGCAAATCCCATCTCGTGGGTGACGCATACCATCGTCATGCCAGAGCGAGCTAACTCTTTCATAACGTCCAGCACTTCCTTAATCATTTCAGGATCGAGGGCGGAGGTAGGCTCGTCAAATAATATGACAGTTGGATTCATGGCCAGCGCACGGGCGATCGCCACCCGCTGTTGCTGTCCCCCCGAAAGCTGACCGGGGAACTTATCAGCCTGTTCGGCAATGCCCACGCGAGCGAGAAGTTCCAATGCTTTTGCTTTCGCCTCGCCTCGCTTGTTTTTCTTCACCCAAACTGGACCCAGGGTGACGTTTTGTAACACCGTCAAATGTGGAAATAAGTTGAAGGACTGAAACACCATTCCCACCTCGCGACGGATGGCATCGATGTTGCGCAGGTCATGGGTAAGTTCGATGCCATCAACCCGAATCGTGCCCTGTTGGTGCTCTTCTAGCCGGTTAATGGTGCGAATGAACGTTGACTTGCCAGATCCCGAAGGACCGCACACCACAACCACTTCACCCTTTTTAATCTCTGTGCTGATGCCTTTCAGGACATGAAATTCCCCATACCATTTGTGCACGTCGATACATTCGATGATGGCTGACTTGGGAGCGTTCTCAACTTTACTGTCAACAGAAGCCTGGGGAACTTTCATGGCGTATCCTACGTCTGTACTTGTCAGCTTTGCGTATGACTATAATTCGATTCCATTGCGGAAATACTAGCAAGATTGTCCGACAACGGTGATTATCCTTCGTATCTATCGCAACAGTCCCCCCCCTGTTGGGAATGCAAAGCTCAGATCTGTTAATACTTAATGATGCAACCCAACCTTACAGGAGAGTTCAACATACGATGCAGGTTAATCCATTGACTACTTTGGCAGGGGCAGCATTGCTGTCCGTTGCAGTAGGCTTAACTGCTGGCACGGCTCAAGCGCAGATTCTCGATCAAGTGCGCGCGCGCGGAGAATTACGATGTGGCGTTAACGGTCAGTTACCGGGTTTTAGTAGCGTCGATTCCGAAGGAAACCACTTTGGTTTTGATGTCGATATTTGCCGGGCGGTATCGGCAGCCGTGTCTGGTGACCCCGACAAAGTGGAATACGTCACCCTAACCTCTGCAAACCGCCAGTCGGCATTGCAAGGGGGGGTCATAGACCTGCTCAGCCGCAACACCACCTACACCCTTACCCGCGATCGGGAATGGGGGGCAACCTACGGCCCCACCACCT
Source organism: Synechococcus sp. (assembly GCA_051439605.1). GTDB lineage: Bacteria > Cyanobacteriota > Cyanobacteriia > Thermostichales > PCC-7336 > PCC-7336. Next base: position 5,596 of record JBFRWN010000108.1, on the reverse strand, counting down.
ACTACGACGGTCAGGGGTTCATGGTACCCAAGTCTCTTGGGGTGACGTCTGTTGATGAGTTGGACGGCGCTACCGTCTGCATTATTGCCGGCACAACAACCGAGCTGAATTTGGCAGATGTTTTCCGCGCTCGCGGTCTGGCATTTGAAGCGGTGGTCTTCGACACCGATGACGCTAGCTATACCGCTTACGACGAAGGCCGCTGCGACACCAATACCTCCGACCAAAGTACTCTGATTTCTCGCCGCTCAACTCTGGCGAACCCTGACGAGCACGTCATTTTGAGCGAGATTATCTCCAAAGAACCCCTCGGCCCATCAGTGCCCCAAGGGGACGAGCAGTGGGCAGACATTATGGACTGGTCCGTGTACGCTCTTTTCTACGCCGAAGAAGCAGGTATCACCTCTGAAAATGTCGATGATTTTATTGCGAACAGTGAGGATCCCAACATCCGGCGATTCTTAGGTGTTGAAGGCAACTTAGGGGAAATTTTGGGGGTTGATGCCGATTTCGCAGTGAGTATCATCAAGGGCGTAGGAAACTATGCCGAGATATTCGAGCGTCACCTAGCTCCCTTAGGGTTAACGGAGCGCGGTCTCAACGCAGCCTATACCGATGGGGGGTTGCTGTATGCACCTCCTTTTCGTTAATGGTTGAGGGTCACAAGCCTGCGAGTGAGTCTTATGCTGATTTTTCCTTGTGAGCTTAGAGTTTAACGTCGAAAAGCGGAGGCTACCTTGTAGGGGCCTCCGCTTTTTTACATGGGACATCTCTGGCGAGATTTCAGTGAATGCTTAAAAACAAACTATTTTGCCAAGCAAACGCTAAAGGTTTCGCCCGGAGGGAACTCGGAACCAAAAGCTTTGTAGATTGTGTTTCCTTTGTCCAAATAAGCTGGTCCACCGCAGGCGGTAATGAGGTCAGTACCATCGCTTACTGTGAGAGGGCCGCAACCAAACTCAAGCTGACGGTATGAGGGTAAATCTGTGTTGACAATTTTGATGGACTCAATTGTGCCCTTGTCACTTGAGGCTGGAAAACTAAGAACAGCTGAACCGACCCTAACATCAGCAGGAATTTTACCTTGAACTTTCACTGCAAATGTCCCATCTTGCTGGACATTAGCTTTAACAGTCTGAAAACAATCTGCGGCTCGGGCAGGGCCAACCCCTACTGCCAAGAAAACCATCAGGACAATGGCGATTGCCGTTAGAGATCGGGTTAGTTTTTTGAAAAGATTCACAGAAGAATTCTCCTTGATAAAGGTAGAGGTGATTGCGGGCAACCCGGAGTCCATACCAGCCATCTATGGGGAAGCAGCCTCCTCAGATTGCTTAGCACTCGGGAGAAATAGCTGCGTCTTTCTGCGACTGGATGTCGCATTCAAGGACTGTTGGAACAGATGCGGCCGGAATGAAAAAACTCGAGTAGCTGCATAGTGCGAGGAGAGAGGAAGCTTTCCTAGAGTCTAAAGTCAGGCATTAGCGACAATCTGTCTTCAGAAAGAGTACGGTGCCGATGAGAACTGTTGTGCAGCTTTTTTTGCGGGAAGTGACCGAGAAAAATGCACTTTTTTACACTTTTTGTGATTCTCAGCTCAGAAATATTTCTCAGAGTACGGAGTCAGTCAAGGAAACCGATGACGATCGCCTCTGCGAGATATCGATTCATACGTTGCTAGAACTTGTTGCGCAATATCTCGATTTATGAAGCTCTCCCTTCCCTATCTCGAGGACTGCGTGGGCTGAATTTGGTCTAATGCCCGAGATCGCCCTTAAAACAGAATCAATGTGTGAGCAAATTGGCGGCGGGGGGTGCTAATGGCGGCTATGTTGATGCTGTATTCAGGACAACATTGCTGAAACCCCTATGACTAGCCCTGCCCAAGTCGATACTTATGCTCGTGCGCCCTGGTGGCGAGACGAGCAAACCCTGAAGATCGTGCTGCAAATCTTTTTTGCTGTAGCTGTCGCGATCGTGTTAGGGGTCCTCTTTCGCAATTTGCTGGTGGGTTTGGACCGGGCGGGTCTGAGTTTGGGGTTTCACTTCCTCGACAACCCTGCCAGTTTCGGCATCAGTGAAGGAATTCCTTATGACCCCTCGGAAAGCTACCTCAAGGCATTCTTCGTTGGAGTCGTGAATACCATTTGGGTGTCCATATTCAGCATTGTGTTAGCAACGGCACTAGGGTTGGTTCTCGGTATTGCTCGCTTGTCGAGCAACTGGCTGGCTAGGAAATTGGCGGCTGTATTCACTGAAGTGTTCCGCAACATTCCTGTCCTGCTGATCATCTTTTTCTGGTACCAGGGCGTGCTTTTACAGATGCCCCGGGTGAAGGAAAGCTATTCGTTGTTCGGCTTTCACCTGAGTAATCGGGGCTTAAATTTCCCCAGCTTGGTGCCAACTTGGTGGTTGTTTCCAGCGGTTGTTTTGGTCGTGTTGGCCCTTTGGCAGTTACCGAAACTCTTGCAGGCTAAGACCCATCTTCCCGACGGGCTCCGGTTGGTTTTGGGGCTTTTGGGAGCTGTGTTGGTATTTGCAGGTGTTTGGCTGCTAGCACCCAGTCCTCCCTTTCAGTTGACTCTGCCGGAATTGTCTGGATTTAACTTTAAGGGGGGATGGCGGCTTTCGGTAGAATTTTTAGCTTTGATGCTGGGCTTGGTTACCTATACGGGAGCTTATATTGCCGAGGTGGTGCGGGGGGCATTTTTAGCGGTTCCGCGAGGGCAGTGGGAGGCATCTCGGGCGATCGGATTTACGGAATTGAACACGTTCCGGCTAGTCATCGTTCCTCAAGCCTTACGAATCATGCTGCCTTCGCTCAATACACAATTTCTAACCCTGATCAAAAACTCAAGTCTGGCAATTGCTGTCGGATATGCGGATATGTTCAATATCTCCAGCACGATCATCAACCAATCGGGGCGTTCTGTGGAGGTGTTCGCCATCATGATGCTGGCTTATCTAGTTATCAATTTAGGAGTGTCTTATTTCGTGAACTGGATCAACAATCGCGTCAAGTTAGTGGAGCGGTAATTCATGACTGTCACTTCTCCTAATTCGAAGTCGATGCAACCTCCCATTCGGCGCGTTACCCCAGCGCAATGGCTGCGAGACAATCTGTTTGATTCGCTGTTTAATACCTGTCTGACGATTGTTTCATTGGCGATCGTGGTGGCGATTGTATGGGGATTCTTGCAATGGGCCTTGAGCGACCAAACCCAATGGGGGGTGATTTCTGCAAACTTCAAACTGTTTGCTAGCGGTACCTATCCCTCCGATCAGCTTTGGCGAGTGTGGTTGGTGTTCGGTATCGTCATGGCCATGCTGGGTCTAGCCGGTGGCGCTTGGCAAGGTTTGTTGAAATCCTACGTCATCGGGGTGGGTGCTTTCCTAGGATTGCTGGCCTTTTTACCCTTTGGTGCATCACAGCCGTGGTTAGGGGCAGTGTGCGGTAGCACCTTCTTGGGATTGCTGTTGGGGTGGAAGCGGGACTCTCTAAAGCTGTTTTCGCTTGTGGCTTGGTTGGTTATCTTGCCCATCGTCTTCTTAATTTTAGTGAGCGGAATTTTTGGTCTGCAACCCTTGAACACGAAGGAATTGACCGGCTTGTTGCTGACCCTGATTTTGGCAGCAGCTTCGCTGATTACCGCCTTTCCCATCGGGATTTTGCTGGCACTCGGTCGCAACAACAAAGATTTACCAGCGATCGAGTGGTTTTGCACGATCGCGATCGAAGTGATTCGCGGCGTCCCGCTCACCACAATTTTGTTTGCCGCCTGGTTGTTGGTTCCACTGTTTTTAGGGGGCATCACAGTGGATTTGATTATTCGAGCCATTATTGGTTTGGTTCTATTTACTGCTGTTTATGTGGCAGAGGACATTCGCGGGGGCTTGCAGTCAGTTTCGCGCGGTCAAACTGAAGCTGCACGGGCATTAGGGCTAAATCCGTTTCAGATTACGATGCTGGTCATTCTGCCCCAGGCGTTAAAAGCCGCCATTCCAGCAATAGTGAACGAGTTTTTGACTCTGTTTAAAGACACCTCTTTGGTCTTTATTGTTGGCATGATCGAACTGTTGGGGGCCGCCCGCCTGGTTTATAACCAACCCGACTGGTTGGGAACCCAGCAGGAAGCGTTGGTGTTTACCGCTGCAATTTATTTTGTGTTCTGCTACGGCATGGCCTTTGCTGCCAAGCGTGTTGAAGAATCGCTAAATACCGATTTGCGCTGATTGTTGCCTAAGGCTAATTTTTGTCTAGCATAGACTTCTCCATTCTCAAGGCAAAATATTGATGGCAATTATCGGTGCCTATTCCTGTTCCCTTCACCTTCTGTGACTTTGAATGCTGGAGTACATCACCCTACCTGACGGCACGTTGCCCCCTGTTGCCCCTTACTCCCATGCGGTACGTGCGGGGGATTTTCTATTCGTCACCGGTCAGCTACCGGAGGATATTGAGACGGGAGAGCTGATTTTGGGACCCATTGCCGAACAAACCCGGCGAGTGATGGAAAATCTCAAGTTGGTGTTGGAACATGCGGGTGCGGGCTTCGATAAAGTCGTGATGGCGCGGATTTTTCTGACGGATTTTCGCGACTACGACGACGCAAATCGAGTGTATGCTGCTTACTTCCAACCGGAACGACTACCTTCTCGCACCACGGTGGGGGTACTGGGATTGGCCGACCGAGGGAGTGTCGAGATCGATTTGATTGTGTATTGTGGCGAGTAGCGTTTTGCCTGAGTTACCTGAAGTAGAAACGGTGCGGCGAGATCTGGAAGAACAGACGCTGCATCAGCCGATCGCCTCAGTAGAAGTCTTGCTCGATCGCACGATTGCCTCTCCTTCTGTAGAAGAGTTTTGCCAAAGACTTGTCGGTCAATTATTGGTGGCTTGGTATCGGCGGGGCAAGTATCTGTTGGGGGAACTGGAGAGCGGCGATCGCCTCGGCGTACATCTGCGCATGACCGGGCAGTTGCTTTGGATGGGCTCCTGCGAAGAGCCGGTACACAAGCACACGCGGGTGAGGTTTACGCTGGCAAACGGGTGCGAACTGCGGTTTAACGATCAGAGGACGTTCGGTCAGATGTGGTTGGTGCCCACGGGTGTTCCTGATCCGGAGGTTATGAGCGGATTGGCGAAGTTGGGGCCAGAACCGTTAGAGCCGGACTTTTCCGATACTTATATGTTGAAAGCGTTGAAAAGGAGTCGGAAGCCGATTAAGAACGCTCTGCTGGATCAGAAGCTAGTGGCTGGGGTGGGGAATATCTATGCGGATGAGGCGCTATTTCTGAGTCAGATTCATCCCCAAACCCCCTGCAACCGCATTGGAAAATCCCGTGCGGCAAAGTTACGGGAAGCGGTGGTGAAGGTGCTGAGTGACAGCATTGCTCAACGGGGGACAACGTTTAGCAACTACCGCGATTTGGGAGGGGTGAACGGGAATTATTTGGGGCACGCTTGGGTGTACAGCCGCGATGGTGAGGACTGTCGACGATGTGGCAGCACGATTGAACGCATCAAGTTGGCGGGGCGATCGGCTCACTTTTGCCCTAGCTGTCAATTGAAGTAGACTCTCTAGGTTCTATGAAT
>JBFRWN010000107.1:0-53890 GCA_051439605.1 Synechococcus sp. | reverse complement strand
AAGCCCGTAGAATGTTGGCAAAATCCATACCTTTTTCTCGCAGCACCTGCACCTGCGTTACCCCTTTAAGCGAATATTCCACCGGGTCTTCAGCAGTACTGATGTTGATGCCGGGGTTATTCAACTCAGCCAATGCAGAGTAGAGCGACGTTGTTTTACCCGAGCCAGTTGGGCCGGTGACGAGAATCAAGCCAAAGGGGCGATTGATCACTTGTCGGAAACTAGTCAGCACTTCTGGATCGGAAATCAGCCTGTCGAGTCCCAGTTTCGTAGAGGAATTATCCAAAATTCGCATGACGATTTTTTCGCCATAGCGGGAAGGCAAAGAGTTGACGCGGAAGTCAATCCGACGACGTTTGAACATCCGCCGAATGCGTCCGTCCTGGGGTTTGCGCCGCTCGGCAATATCGAGTTCTGCCAGAATCTTGAAACGAGTAGTGAGCGCAGAGGTAATTCGCTTGGGGAGATTGTCAAAGCCTTTTCTCAACACGCCGTCTCGGCGGAATCGCACCCGGAGATATTCCTCTTGAGGCTCTAAGTGAATGTCGGATACCCCTTCTTTAAGGGCCTTAACCATGATTTGGTTGGCCAGCTTGACGATGGGTGCCCCTTCTGCAGACCGTAGAGCCGCTTCTAGAGATTCCCCTTTCTCGTCATCACCTTCTTCTAGACCTGAAATATCCAGATCGATGTCTTCTAATCGACCGGTAACCTCAATGTCTTCCTCTTCAAATTCTTCGTCGTCAAGCTCTTCCTCTTCGTCATCTTCGTAGTAGTCATCAACCCCGTCATCGTAGTCCTCAGCGTGACGATCTCCACTATCAATCGAATCGGCTTGCTTGTTGAGGCATTCGTCCAGCAATCTCTCGAAATCACTGGGTCCAAAAACCACTCGCTCGAGGGAAAGACCTTGCAATCGCAAGCGTCGATTGAGGTCATCCATCGCTTGGAGATTTTCGGGGTTCACCATAGCGACGGTAACCACATCTTCCGTTTGGGAGATGGGACACATCTCGTAGCGATTACAGGTATCGATGGAGAAGATGGTGTTGATTAGGGCTAACACTTCGTCATAGTTGATGTCAGCCAGAGCTATATCGAGGGCTTTGAGACCGAAAATAACACTGAGCTCGAACAGCTCTTGCCGCTTGTACAGTCGCTGAAGTTCTGGTGTCAGCTCTTGTCCAGTGATCTCCGCCATCACTGACATTAAGTCCCGACCAGTTTCGTGGTGGGTTTCGAAAGCTTGTTGTACTTGAGCGTTGTCAGCCACTCCCATTTGAACGAGCTTGCGACCAAACGGAGTAACGCTAGTTTGGCTGACGACTAAGGCACGACGGGAAGAAGAGAGACTCATCGGCATCTGCAGAAAGACGTACTGAGTATGCCCAGTCTGCTTGGATTTGATACTAGGTACCAAGAGACTGCCCCTGCAGAGAGCCGAATTCACCTGAGTAGGTATTCAGCCAGATCTACTCAAAGTGCACCAAAATGTAGATGGGCCAAATTACCTTCCATAGCTACAAATTAGCACCCTGCCTTACACCGAACTTAGAGATACTTAAAATGCTGTCCCAACAAAGTATTTGAGTACCCATCAACCCCTAATAGCGATACTGTGCTCGCCACCAAGCCACCGGTAGCGCCACAGCTTTACGCAACTTGGAGACGTAGGCACGACGGCGGAAAACTTGATATTGATTCCGCTCGATGGCATTGAGAATCTGTCGATACAGCATCAGCGAAGCCCACACCGGCCATCGGGCATCCTTGTTCAAGGACGAGATCCCCGACTCTGCTTTGGCGTAAAGATCGCGAGCACGCTTGATTTCAAAATCCATCAAGGCGATCCAGCGGCGATCGACCACACAGTTGAACAGGTCTTGTTCTGAATAGTTGAACTTCTTCAGATCTTCCGCAGGAAGGTAAATGCGGCTGCGACGGGCATCTTCCCCCACATCCCGCAAAATGTTGGTTAGCTGCATAGCTAAGCCTAAGGAGATGGCTTCCTCCAACGCATATTGGCCGGGAGCAAATCCCATAATGGCGGAAGACATTTCCCCAACGGTTCCAGCAACTCGATAGCAATATAGACGCAGTTCTTCCCAAGTCTCGTAGCGATCGCGATCCAAATCCATACGTTGGCCAGCAATCATTTCTCGAAATGGCTCGACAGGAATGCTGTAACGCTCGATGGCGTCGACTAAAGCTACATCTGTTGGAGTGGAGAGGGTTTTGTCTGCAAACAAAGCCTCCATGTTTTCTTCCCAAAGGTCGAGTGTTTCCGGAGTGGTAGTCCCTGCTTCTGCACCGTCCACTAGTTCATCGGTGTTGCGCAACCAGGCATAAATCGCCCATATGGCATGCCGTTTCTGTAGCGGCATCAACTGCGAGCCCAGATAAAACGTTTTTGCATGTTTGGCCGTAATGGTGCGGCACAGTTCAATCGATTGGGCAAGCGAGGTCATTACACCCACCAGAGGCAGAGAAAGTGAGGGTTGCAAAGGGCTGAAACTGCAGCAATAAAGACGCTGTGGAGGAAGGTAGAACGCTCAGATTATCCCACAGCAGTTGTCATATCCGTAGCAGCTGTTGTGCTTTTGTCTCCTTTATCTAATTGAGCCTGCCGTTCTGCCACGGCACCAGCCGCTAATTTCCCGGAAAGCACGGCGCCTTCCATACTGCCTAGATAGCGCTGCTTGGTATAACTGCCGGCCAGGAAGAAGTTATCGATAGGGGTAACCTGGGTGGGACGAATGGCCTCGCAGCCGGGGACTGCAGTGTACACGGAGCGTGGAGTCTTCACAATTTTGACCTTCAGCAGCTTTGCTGGAGAAGGAATCTGGTCGGGGAACAGCTTCGCCAGTTCAGCCAGCGTTGCTTCAGTAATTTCCTCATCCGACTTGGTTACCCACTCCTCTGCTGGGGCCAACACCAGCTCCAACATAGATTTATCAGGATCGGAATATTCTTTGCAGGTGTTGCTCATGTCTGCGTAGACACTGAGCAGCGGAGAGCGGGAAAACAGCAGGTGGTCCACATCCGTGAGCTTGCGATCGAACCACAGTTGGATGTTAACCACCGGTACCCCTTCTAGCTGCTCCATCTTTTGGAAGAACTCCTGCTGAAGCCAGGGTTCTGGAAACAGGGGCTTGAGGGGATCGATCGACAGAGCAGAGACGTAGGCATCGGCATAAACTTCGTAGTCTGGTTGTCCATCTAGGCCGCGCATCAGGAAATGACTCACCGTATCATCGTCATTCAACACAATCTGCTTCAGGGTTGCATTGAGATGAACTTCACCACCACAGGCCAGAATGTAGTCCAGCATGGGCTGACAGAGGCGCTCGGGAGGGGCTCCATCTAGAAAGGCCATCTTGGAACCGTTTTTCTCTTGTAGGAAGCGGTTCAGGGCCGTCAACAGAATCGTAGCGGAGATTTTGTCGGGATCGATAAAGTTTAATGCCTTAGACATGGCAATAAAGACTTCCTCTTCCACTCTCGGGTCAACATTTTGCTTCTTCAGCCATTCAGAGAACGTGTACTGGTCCATCTCTTCTACATACTGTTGACCCTTTATAATTGCGGGTAACAATCCGAGGCCAAACTGAATTTTCTCTTTCCAAGTCAGCATGTCGTTGTTGCGCAGTATGGCGACAATACCGTTGAGGGGAGCAGGAATATCGGGGAAGTCGAAGCGGGATAGCTCGCCGGGCTGCTGTGGCATGTTAAACAGCATGGAGTGCTGCTTCCATTGCAAGCGATCGCTGATGCCCAACTCCTCAAACAGTTGCAGCATATTGGGGTAAGCGCCAAAGAAGATGTGCAACCCGGTTTCAGTCCAGTCGCCATCTTCATCTTTCCAGGCAGCAACCAGACCCCCCCAAACATTGCGACGCTCGAAAACGACCGGCTGAATGCCTAAATCGCACAAATATTTGGCACAAGACAAACCAGCTAGGCCGCCACCCGCGATAGCAACACGCATGTCATTAATTCCTGCAAACTGTGGAATCCATTGTATTTGCATTCCGTTACAATTTGCAGCGATAGTTTGCTTCTTGAAGTGATGTTGCGAACATTCAATCTGGCAGCTAGCTCTACATACAACATCCTGACACCAGCAAAAAAACGCTTGTGAATGGCTACACAAGATAGGGACAGAAACACGTCGACTGGCCCAGTGAACTCACCACTTTGCTAGCAGATACGATTCTGAGCAAAAATGTGACCTACCCGCCGGGCTTTCTGAACGCGCTCTACATCCTTCAGTTTCAATGGCTTTTGCAAAGGCTTTACATCCTGCCGATTGACTATCGCTCGGTTAGCATTATCCCCTTTTCTAGCGCTTCGACCTCGCCTGAATGGGAGGATTTTACCCCATCCCCACTGTCGCGTCATAACCCTGACGGAGGTTGCGCCAAGGTGTTGATGAACTCGATGCTGAGTCCGTAAGAAAAACGCAGCCAAGGGATGGATGGGATCGGCATTCATGATTCTCAACTCCTAAATTGGCAAGCAACTCACACTATTGCGAACTATTATTTTATTCAGCGCATCTATTCGCTGTATAAAGTGAATTACAAGTAAAATTAGCTGCATCCATTGAGGGAGTCAAGAGATTGAGATAGGATTGCGCTAGTTCGTTTCACTCAAAGCTGCTGCAGGTAAGATTCTATGGGTCGCTCGAAGAATTCTGAAGGGTTGAAAACCTTTGCGGGTCGTCTCAAACAGGCGATCGGCGAAGAGGCAGTCTACGCTTTTGGTAGGCGGGCAGGATTAAGCGACACCAGCTTGCGCAGCTATCTCAAAGGGGCTGCAGTTCCCGGCATCGACAAAGCTGTTGCTATGGCTGAGACTGCCGGTGTAGAACTGCAATGGTTGGTGACTGGCGAGGGGGATATGCGGGAAGGGAGTAACGAACAGGACTTCATCGGCATTCCACTTGTGGATGCTGAGGTGTCGGCAGGACCGGGAATATTGGTGCGAGAAGAAAATCTGCAAGAGGTGATGGCCTTCGATCGTCAATGGCTGCGTTCCAAGCTAGGGAGCAGTCCCGATAACCTCACCCTTGTAACCGTGAGCGGCGACAGCATGGCTCCAACGTTGATGGATGGAGACACTATTTTTGTGGATTGTCAGGTCAACGAGCTACGGGATGGGATTCACGTTTTTCAGATGAATGGTGACCTGTTAGTGAAGCGGCTACAGAAACTGCCGGGATCGATGGTGAGCGTAATCAGCGATAACCCAAAATTCCAAACCTTTACGGTGGATATGAATGACTTCGACAATCAATTGAGCATCATTGGTCGTTATCGAGGCAAAATTTCTCTGCATTAAAGCTTGAGTCTGAATGAGCAGTGAGTTGATAGGTCCGAGTCCAGTCGAGTTTAGACGGAAGTTCATTCTTTGGTAATGAAGCTGTGCCTGCAACAACACTTTTGCCATTTCAGTTGGGACAAACAACTCTAAGCCTCGCAAAGGATCTGAATCGCTGAGAGAGCTGAGGCGTTTTCAGGTCGCACTAGCCTTTATCGTCTGTAGTCTCTAGCAAAATCTTTGGGGTTCATGATGGGCAGAGCTCCAGTGTCAGCAGCCCCAAGCAACCCTCGATCCATCGTAATCAGCGGTATTCCAGAAACATGACAGAGGGCTGCAAACTTGCGATCCTGCAAATCTTCAACAAATTGGAACGCGTCAAGATCTAGCGGGTCAGTATATTCCCATTGCGGACAAAATAATTCCTCAACTGCCCCCCAAGATAAGGGAGGAATTTTGTTGAGAATGTACTTTGTTTCCTGCCGGGTGAGCTGGTGCCATACCATTTGCAACTGCCGATCCCGAACCTGTTGCAGCAGCTGAGCCGATTGACTTTGACGCTTGAACCCCGCCGCCACAAAAATGTTGGTGTCTAAAATGACTTGGATAGGCCCTAGAACAAGAGCATCAGACAAGGGATTACGACCTCATGAGAGATGAAAATGGTTTAGGACTAAGATGGGGCTTATGGCGTAGCTTGGTAATTCAACCTAGAAATCACCAGCACTCATGTAAAGCCAAGCACAACAGTCAATACCGTATGGTGCCTGACTCTTGGCTGAGATTCAAGCAGATAAAGTAATTTCAATCGCGACAGTAATCATTTCTTTTAGCTGACTTCCAATGACTCAAGCGCTGCAGTCCGCAAATACTGCTTTTACGATTCAGCTGGCCCCTTTGAGCCTCGACACCGTTTACAGAGCAGCTGATGCCCCTGGTAACGGAGCTGTGGTGGTGATGAGCGGAACCGTTCGCAACAAGACGCTAGGTCGGGAGGTGCTGTTTCTGGAATATCAAGCCTATCAGCCCATGGCGATGAGGGTATTTGAGCAAATTGCTCGCGAGATCTGCGATCGCTGGACTGAAACCAATTCAGTGGTGATTCACCACCGGCTGGGGAAGTTGAGTATTGGCGACATCAGCGTCTTGGTGGCAGTAGGTATGCCTCATCGCTCGGAAGCCTTTGCTGCCTGTCAATATGCCATTGATACCCTCAAGCACACCGCTCCCATTTGGAAAAAGGAGCATTTTGCCGATGGCAGTAGCGATTGGGTCAGCATTGGAGATTGCGATCGCCGACATAGCGATGGATAGAGACCAGAATGGTTCCTATCCTTAACTTGCCCTTAACGGCAAAGGAACCTTTTTTAAACTTATGCCGTCAATTTGTTCTATCGGATGTGATTTGAAGCATCCTTTTCTATTTCTAGAGGTGTAGATTATGGCTAAGTTGCGTTTCTTGCCCTTCGCGGCGATTGTGGCCCTGTTGACGACTGTAGGTGGCCAATCGGCGATCGCGATGGGAGATACTCCCAATGAAGTCACACCAGAAGTTGAAACAGTTACAGAAGAGACCAATCCTTGCGCAGCAGCCCCCGAAACTCCTGTAGCAGAAGAAACGGTAACAGAGCAGAGTGCGGTTCCCTCTGAATCCAGTTCGGAAGAGCCGATTTTAGCAGAAACTGATGGGGCATCTGCACTGGAAGCTGTTGAAGGCGAAGTTTCCGACACAGTAGAAGACATGGTTGATGGGGCAGAAGTTTCTGAGGAAACGGACGTCGATACCGACACGATAGAGACCGAAATGGTTTCAGAGGAAGAACCTGCAGAAGAAGCAATTGAAGTTGATGAGACTGAAGCTGCAGTTCCAGAAGAATCAGAAGTAGAAGTGGCGGAGGAAGATACTTCGGACGCTGCAGAAGCCGAAATGGCTGAAGCCGAGATGATCGAAGAGGACATGGCTGAAGCCGAGATGATCGAAGAAGACATGGCTGAAGCCGAAGTGGCTGAAACAGACATGGCTGAAACCGATGTAGCTGAAACAGGCATGGCAGAGGATGCTAGCGATGTGATTGTAGACGACACCCTTGAAGAGGTGATTAACACGGTTGAGGAAGCAGTACCTAGCGCTCCCAGCGTTCAGTAACCCTTAGACTAACGCTGTCTTCAATGGCACCAGAAAGAAATGCGAAGGAGCTATTCCTTCGCATTTCTTTAATGTGTAGAAAAATCGGCGCAAACAGCTTTAGCTGTTGTCCTCTCAGTTAGGTCAGCAATATAGCTTCCGATATTTCAGTTATGACAGAAAGAGCTATGCCTGGTCGGGGTTCTGGGCCGCTGAAATGTCCTAAGCGACTTGACGGTCGCTATACCTATGCTCGGTCAGTTTCCTAGATGGCTGGAGTGTTCCAGCGACTTGATGGTCGCTATGGATTTGGGGTGCGAACAGATTTCGCATAGCTTCACAACAGGATGTCTAATCATAATTGAATCAGTCAGAGGTCAAGAGAATTTCGGGCTCGATCTGCCCGCTTCAATGCCAGCTCTGCAGTTTCAGCAAGCGCGTTGATGTGACCTAGTTTTCGACCCGGTCTCGCGAACGACTTACCGTACCAATGCAAGTAGGTGTTTGGTTCCTGCAATGCTCCAGCTAAGGGAATATATTTACAATTGCTGTCCCTAGTACCCAAAATATTTGCCATCACAACGCTAGGAACCAGCAGGTCGGTGGAACCTAAGGGCAAATCCAGCACAGCCCGGACGTGTTGTTCAAATTGGCTAGTGGCGCAACCGTTCAGAGTGTAATGACCAGAATTATGAGGACGGGGGGCCAGTTCGTTGACTAATATCTCCCCTGACTCAACCGCAAATAATTCCACACCCACAACCCCCACAACCCCTACCGCCTCAGCTGCTGAAATAGCGATGTCCTTGGCATTTTCTTGCATCATCTCTGGGATACGAGCCGGAGTGACGGTGAGATCGCAGACGTAATTCTCTTGCACTGTTTCGGTGACTGGATAACAAGTACAATCCCCATTTCGACGGCGGGCCACAATCACAGCCAGCTCATGCTCAAACGGAATAAACTCTTCTGCCAGCAAGAGCCCCTCTGCTTCTATGCCAGAAGGGCAAAATAGTTGCCATATCCGTTCCAGCTCCTGTGGCTTGTGGGCGATCGCGGTACCGTGGCCGTCGTATCCCAAGCGACGGGTTTTGACCACCAACGGCCCCCCCCATTCCCGTTGCAGGCCCTCTAACTCGGCAAAGGAATCAATCGCCTGGAACTGCGGTACCGGTAACCCCGCCTGTTGCAAATGACTGCGCTGTCGCCACTTATCTTGAATCAGTTCCAATGTTCTCCCCGCAGGCCACACCTGTCGCCCTTGCTGAGCCAGCCAATGGAGATCGGATGCCGCTACAAATTCGTGTTCCAACGTCACCGCATCCACTAATCGAACCCAACGCTCTAGGTCCTGCCGATCGGTCCATTCCCCCACAAAAACCTCGCTAACGCTAGCTGCCGGGCAATCTTCAGTGGGGTGAAGTACCGAGACCTTGACACCCATAGCTGCAGCTGCGATCGCCGTCATGCGCGCCAATTGCCCGCCACCGATAATGCCAAGGGTGAAAGGTAAGGATGCTGCAGACATGTTGAGGGTACTCGAAAATATAGGCGGCTCGATTTGGGGAGTTTAAAGGCCTAGCAGGCACCAACCCAGTTGGTATTTCTCAAGCGAGTCACGAGCTAGAGGATGAGCCTAAAAAAGAGGGTGAGAAAATATGGGGAATAGGATTATCTAGTAAACACCATTGTTGCGGTCTCAGCCCTATCGACAGTCAGTTGGACAACTCAACTTAAAAGGGTATTCCTGTCAAAAAAGTGGGTAGGAAAAGGCGGACATAAGCCGGGTTCTGTTACTGCAGACAAGCTGCAGCGGCAATCATCTATCTGGGATGGCCATTGCTGACCACCTCTTGCGGCTCACTTCAGTCTCTTACTCTCCCGATCGAGGAACCCCCAAATCAGAAAGAAGCAGGAGACCCAACAGACAGGGGCGAAGAACAGTCATTATCCTGCTGTTGCGGCCTTGCTCCCCACCGGGGTTTACCGAGCCAATGCCTCTCGACATTGCTGGTGGGCTCTTACATTAAGCTTGCGCCCCACCTTTGCACCCTTACCTGTGCGATCGCGACTTGTCACAAGACGCAGTTGCCATCGGCGGTATGTTTCTGTGGCACTATCCTCACGGTCACCCGCACTGGAAGTTTCTCCAGCGATGCGTTCTTCAGGGAGCCCGGACTTTCCTCATCTAGCGAACTAGACGCGATCGCCTCGCCTCCTTTTCCTATTTCTACTTTAGCGGTGGATATGAACAGGCCCTAGTAATCCAATTTGCTGGAGGGCGATCGCAGGCTAAGAAGATTCCCCCAAAAAATGCAGGAAACTTGCTGGGCATCAGGCAATTCTAGTGAGACAATAGTGAACGCTTTATTTTAGACAAGCTTCTGGTATTTTTTCTGCCCCATGCAGAGTCTAAAGTTCTCCTCACACAGAGAAAGTCACAAAATAAGCTTTCGAGTTTTCACCACTGCATCCCCAACGGCCCAATTCCCCAAAAGCCCATGTCGGATTCCTCCTCGTCCATGCTTCACACTCTTTCAGCCCTCGTGCAAGACGAACCGGGTGTATTAAGCCGAATCTCTGGCATGTTTGCAAGACGTGGATTCAATATCCATAGCTTGACGGTGGGGCAAACTGAAAAACCTGGAATTTCCCGCATTATTATCGTTTTGCCGGGAACAGAAAATGACGTTGAACAAATCACCAAGCAGTTATACAAGCTTGTAAATGTACTTAAGGTTCAAGATATTACCCATATTCCCTGCGTTCAGCGGGAATTGATGCTCATCAAGGTGAATGCCACCATCTCCACTAGACGGGAAATTATGGATGTTGCCCAGATGTTCCGCGCCCGCATTGTGGATGTCTCAGAAGAGTCCTTAACCCTAGAAGTCACGGGCGACCCTGGCAAAATGGTGGCCATCAACAAAATGCTGTCTGGATTTGGCATTCGCGAAATGGCTCGCACCGGCTTAGTGGCAACTACGCGCGAGTCCGGGGTCAATACTGAATATTTGCGCACGAAGCCGGTGGAAGCGGCCCTGAGCTAGCGTTGTTTAGCCTGTAATATTTGCAGCATTTTTCAATATAGTGGCTTCATTCGCGTTTACGATAAAACGACCAATCAGCTCATTTTTTGTCGCGAACCCATGACTGCCAACACCAAAGCTGCTAAACCGATCGCATCAGGACGCTACCCAGCTAAAGAGCTTTGCAGCCGTTGTGGGCTGTGCGACACCTCCTACGTGCAGTACGTCAAAGAAGCATGCGCGTTTATCACTCAACGGGTGGACGAACTAGAGCAATCCGCCCATGGCCGCTCGCGCCGCTTAGAGAATGAGGATGAACGCTATTTTGGCGTGCACAGCCATATGACTGCTGCCCGCAAATCAGATCCCATTGACGGAGCTCAATGGACAGGCATCGTTAGCTCCATCGCCATTGCCATGTTGGAGAACGAATGGGTGGAAGGGGTGGTCTGCGTGCAAAACACGGATGAAGATCGCTTTCAGCCCAAACCCGTCATTGCTCGGACGGCCGAGGAGGTGTTGGCTGCGCGGGTAAACAAGCCCACCTTGTCCCCCAACTTGTCCATTCTCGATTTGGTCAAAGAATCTGGGATTAAACGCCTGTTAGCCATCGGAGTGGGGTGTCAAATTCAGGCATTGCGAGCGGTCCAGGCTGAGCTGGGGTTAGAGAAACTCTACGTCTTAGGTACCCCTTGCGTAGACAACGTCACTCGAGAGGGACTGCAGAAATTTCTCGAAACCACCAGTCGATCGCCCGAAACCGTAGTGGCCTACGAATTCATGCAGGATTTTCGCGTTCACTTCAAACACTCCGACGGCACGGAGGAAAAAGTCCCCTTCTTTGGATTGAAAACTAATCAGTTGAAAGACGTATTTGCCCCCTCATGCATGAGCTGTTTTGACTATGTCAACTCGTTGGCCGATCTCGTGGTGGGATATATGGGGGCGCCATTTGGCTGGCAGTGGATAGTGGTACGTAATCAAAACGGTCAAGAAATGTTCGACCTGATTCGCGACCAACTAGAACTCCAGCCAGTGATGTCTCGAGGCAACCGCAAAAATGCAGTGCAGCAGAGCATTCCTGCCTATGACAAAGGGGTAACGCTACCCATGTGGGCCGCCAAATTAATGGGGATAGCGATCGATAAAGTGGGTCCTAAAGGGTTGGAATACGGTCGCTTCTCCATTGACTCCCATTTCACGCGCAACTACTTATACGTCAAGCGCAACTATCCGCACAAGCTAGACGTGCACGTCCCTGAATATGCCAAGCGCATCGTAGAACAATACGATCTTCCAGCTAAATAGACACAGCTTTTCGGCTCGGAACGCCTGCTGCAGATAACCTTCAACCGGCGTCTTTCATTGAGCTAATAAAATTGAGCTTGCGATCGTTGTGGAATATTAACCGCTGGTCTTTTGCATGTCACGAACCATAGATTTGAAAGGATTCAGGGCCGCGCCGGGACGGCGTTTGGGGCTAGCGATCGCCTTAAGCTCGTTCAGAGAAGCAAACTGAACGTCGCCTTTGGGCATGGGAATCTCTTTAATGTCGACGGGACCCTTTTCGGTTACTGCAACTGCAGCAGCGGGTTCAGCAACAGTAGGTTCATTTACACTGGGTTCGGTTGCAGCCGCAGGGGTGGGAGCGGAAGTAGATACTGGAGCAGCTAAATCACCCCGAGGTTTCGGCTCTGAGGTGGCTGCAGGAACATCTTCCTGAGAAACATCCTTGGCTAATACATCTACCTCAGAACCGGAAAATGCCCCCAAAATCCCACCAAATAGAATTTTGAAAAAATTAGCAATGCCTGAAAATAAAGCTTTAAAAATATCCATAGCCTATGTAACTCCTTTCTAAGAGAAGCGAAGTGCTCCGATTATAAAAGTTTCTTGTCGTTGCGATCGTGCTGAACGCTAGTCCAGAAAGGACGCTCCATGACCGATCCCGATTGATGTACACAGCCGTCGCCTGTTAAGGAACTCTGTAAGAGCAAGGTGTGTAGGGTCGTCATTCAAGTGACTTTTTCGATCGAAGCAGGCATGCAACACCCCCCACAGATGAGTAGCCACCCTAAAGTTCGACACATAACTTCATATCTGATACGATTCTGAGTGGCCTAGTGCGGGAAATGAGTCCTTATTCTCGATGGGTCGTTCGCAGGATCGTTGGATTTTCTCCTGAAAGGAAAGCTTCAAATGTTTTCACCCCCCCTTGGTGCCGGGCCTGCTCTGGTGACAGGAGCTAGTCGCGGTATCGGACGGGCAATTGCTTTGAAGCTAGCTGAATTGGGAATCAAAGTCGTATTGCTAGCTCGTAACGAGTCAGATTTGACAGCGGTTGTTCGAGAGATTGAGGGGGCAGGCGGTAGCGCCGCTTGCTACCCCTTAGATCTGAGCGATATCAACGTGCTGCCAGGTAAGTTGGCTTCTATTGTCGAGCAGCATGGCCCGTTTCAACTGCTAATCAATAACGCTGGCATGGGGTACACCGCTGATATCGCGGATACACCATTGCAGGATTGGCAGCGGGTGCTCGATCTCAATCTGACGGCAGCATTTGTATGTATTAAGGCGGTATTGCCAGGAATGCGTCACGCGCAATCTGGCCAAATCGTCAACATTTTATCGATCGCTAGCAAGCAGGCATTTCCAGGGTGGGGGGCATACTGTGCCAGTAAGTTTGGTCTTATGGGGCTAACGAAGGCGATCGCTCAAGAGGTGAGTAGAGATGGCATTCGGGTGACGGCCTATTGCCCCGGTGCGGTGAATACACCGCTATGGGATACCGACACCGTTCAGGCTGACTTTGACCGCTCGCAGATGCTGGATGCAGACACGGTGGCACAAACCCTCGTGCAGGCCCTGTGCCTCCCCTCCAATGCGGTGATCGATGAGCTCGTGCTTATGCCCAGTGGTGGGGCGTTTTAATCCTGATGCAATTTACGCATCGTAAATCTTGGATAGAGGTAATTCCAGAATGACTCTGGCAACAAATGGTAAAAGTTCCAGCTTTTCACTTCAAAACACTGCCCAGTTTTCTGACCAAATATTGGATTTGAGCAACAGTAGTGGCGATCCTGAGTCTGACCCCAGAATGGAAGCTGCGGCCAAAATTCTGCTGGAAGGAGTTGGAGAAGATCCCGAACGCGAGGGGTTGCTGAAAACCCCGAAGCGCATGGCAAAAGCATTGAAGTTTCTCACGAGTGGCTATGACCAGTCTTTAGAGGAGCTCGTCAACGACGCCATCTTCGATGTAGGCCACGATGAGATGGTTCTGGTCCGGGACATTGACTTGTTCAGTATGTGCGAGCACCATATGTTGCCGTTCATGGGCCGCGCCCACGTTGCCTACATCCCCACCCAAAAGGTTGTGGGACTGAGCAAAATCGCCCGCATCGTTGAGATGTATTCCCGCCGGCTACAGGTGCAGGAGCGACTCACCCGTCAGGTCGCCGAAGCTCTGATGGATGTTCTCGACCCTCAAGGTGTTGCAGTGGTCATCGAAGCCTCTCACATGTGCATGGTGATGCGTGGAGTGCAAAAGCCAGGTTCTTGGACCGTGACCAGCTCAATGGTGGGTGCATTCAAAAACGATCACAAGACTCGTGAAGAATTTCTAAACTTGATTCGCCATCAGCCTCAACTCTAAGACTGGTGAGGGTATCCAGAGTTTCCCGCCCGTTTTTTAGCTCAGACTTTAAGCAACGAGTTGATGCTTCGAGGCGGGCCGGAATCTGGTAGCTTGATGGTATTCGTTTAGGAAACTTTGGTCGTGAGCTACATTTTTCAACTCTCTTTACTAGGCCTAGTTCTATACAGTCTTTTACTTGTGATTGCTGTACCCGTTCTGTACAGCTCTGCCACCGATTCTTCCAAGGGCAACAGCGTTATTCTTGTTGGCTCGATCGTCTGGGTGGTGGCTGTCCTGTTGGTGGGCGGTCTCAGCCGTTTTGCTTAATCGCACGTATCTTTGTGCAATAGGCGATCTCTGTACTTCGCCAGCAAAACTTGCAGTGGCCCACCAAATCTGTGACTGATTATGCCTGGGGGTTGGGTTCCTTCACTTGGGTTGCTTCGCAGCTTAGTCGCTGTTATTGCTTGGGTACCTGCAATAGCTTTAGTGAATGCCACCTAGATACTGTCTCTAAGTGGAGTTATTTCGGGGGACGAGGCTGCCTGTGGCAATGTGCCAAGGCAGCCCGTTGCTGTCTTTTTAGGGAAAGCAATGGCTACGTTTGAAGGAAGTTTTACATTTACCCGCGATATGCGATTTGCAATCGCAATCGCCCGATTCAACGACTTGATTACCGGAAAATTACTGGCTGGATGCCAGGATGCCCTCAAGCGTCACGGGATCGATGTGGATGAAACCCACGGCCAAGTGGATTATGCCTGGGTGCCCGGCTGTTTTGAAATTCCCATTGCGGCCCGACAACTGGTGTTGACCCAGCGTTACGACGCCGTTATTTGCCTGGGGGCTGTGGTCCGCGGACAAACCCCTCACTTCGATTACGTTGCAGCCGAGGTTTCCAAAGGAATTGCAGCCATTGGACTGCAGACTGGAGTTCCTGTTATCTACGGCATCTTGACCACGGACACCATGCAACAGGCCCTCGAACGGGCAGGTATCAAAAGTAATTTGGGCTGGAGCTACGGGATGGATGCTATTGAGATGGCCACGCTGCTGCCTCAAATTCGTTCCGGCGATCGACCGAACAGTCAAGTGGGGGATGGCACAGCACCATTACCTGCCACCTCTACCCCTGTCATGCAACCTGCAGAGTAAGGGGATTCGTATGGCAACAGCTATCGATACCAGTAAACTACTTCGCTACCGCCTCTTTAAATCCTTTCCCTGCCGAAAACGCAGGCACCACAGTTGCGGGAATCTGTAGCTTCTCCCCCGTCTTCGGATTTCGGCCTTCACGGGCTTTACGCTCGCGAGGCTCGAAGGAACCAAAGCCGATCAAAGAAACCTTGTCACCACTCGCGACGGTTGTGGTAATTACATCCAACATGGCGGACAGAATCTCTTCAGCATTCTTCTTGCTGACGCCAGCTTCCATCGCCACCGCATCTACCAACTCGCCCTTATTCATTTCCTCACTCCGATTAATTACGTTCAAAGCGGTTTATCTATGAATGGATTTTGACCGCAGGATCCCGAAATGGCAAGGGCTAGAGAGAATAATCCGCACTTTTTTTCGAAAAATTATTGGAGAGAAAACATAAATGTCTGTGCAAAGTCGATCGCGAAGAGGGTTGATTTGTAACCTTGATGACTTTTTACTAGTCGTCGAAAACGTCAATTCTCACTACTCGCAAGCGCAGGCAAGCCAGTTTTTTTCTCCAACATAGGCGAACTTGCCCTTCGAATTTGACGTACCAACTAAGCAAAAAACGTCAAGCGGAATGCCGTAATTCCGCCGCCTGGGCCAGCAGAGCCTCCGCAAAATCCAGTGCATCCTGGGCCGATTTGCCCCCCGCCAGCTGGGCCAACTCATCCCGCCGCTGATGTTCTTCCGACAGCTCCTGGACTTGGACGAAGGTGCGCTGCTTGCGCACCGTCTTACTCACCTGAAAATGGCTGTCCGCCATGGCTGCAACTAGCGGCTGGTGAGTAACGCACAACACCTGATGCCCTTGACTAATGTCGTGCAACTTGGTGGCAATCGCCTGCGCTACCTTCCCCGACACCCCCACATCAATCTCGTCAAATACCAGGGTTGACACCGGGTTCACCCTCGTAAACACTGCCTTCATAGCCAGCAAAAAACGACTCATCTCGCCGCCGGAAGCAGTATCCGCCAGTGGTTGCATCGGCTCCCCTGGATTGGGGCTAATGGTAAACCCCACCCGATCCTGTCCCTCCGCCGTTGGTTCCACCGGTTGTATTTCCACTGCAAATTGGGTGGCCGCCATCGCCATCGGTTTTAGCTCTGCCAATAATTTCTGGCGCAATTTCTCCCCAGTCTTGCGGCGAAGCTCAGTTAGGCGGGCGCAGGCGTCCTTTAGCTCTTGATGCCGCTGCAGTTCTAGATCTTGTAACTCCTCGATACTCCCCTCCTCCTGAAGCCCCTGGAGCTCTTGCTCGACTGTTTCTGCATAGCCAATCGCATCTGCCAGTGTCGGACCATATTTGCGGCAAATTTGCTTGAGCAAAGCCATCCGCTGCCCCACCGCCTCCAGCCGCTCCGGGTCAGTATCCAGCGTCTCGCTGTACGTACTCAGCTCGCGGCTAGCTTCCCCCACTTGAATCGCCGCGCTACTTATCATATCGAGGGTAGTTTGCACCTGAGGATCGAAGCGACACATCTGCTCTAACACCTGCGCTACTTTCCCCAGCAAATCTGAAGCTGATTCCCCAGCGTCATTCTGGTATAGCAGGTTATAAGCCTCGTAACTTTGTTGCTGAAGCTCCACGCTGTGGGCGAGGCGATCGCGTTCTTGCACCAACTGCTCTATTTCGTCCGGCGACTCTAGCTCCGCCTCTGATAGTTCCCGATGCTGAAACTCGAGCATGTCTTGCTGCTGCAAGCGTTGCTGCTGCCGCTGCTGTGATTCCTCCAACGCTTTACGGGCCTGCGTCCAACCCTCGAATGCTTGCTTCACCTTGCGGCGAGCGGACTCTACGCGGCTACCTCCAAACCCATCCAACCAGCGTCGTTGCGTATTGCTGTTCTGTAACTGCACCGTCTGCCCTTGGGCGGCAATTTCCACCAGTTGTCGCCGCAGCTCTTGCAACTGCTGGCGGTTGACCAAAATGCCGTTCAGACGAGAACGGCTGGTGCGATCGCCAATTTCCCTCGAGCACACCAGCCCTTCGTCCATCTCATCTATTTCCTGCTGCTGCAGCCATTGTCGCAGGGGTCCTGTCAGCCGGAACACCGCCTCGATTGAGGCTTTTTTACTTCCCGTTCGTACCAGCTTACCGGACACCGTTCCCCCAAGGGCGGCATCCAGCGCATCCAAAATAATAGATTTCCCCGCCCCTGTCTCTCCGGTCAAGACGTTGAGGCCAGCAGAAAATTCCAGTTCGATGTGCTCGATTAGCGCAAAGTTGGTGATGCGCAATACCGTCAGCATGGGCGAGGCAAAACCTTGTAGGGCATTCCTACGGTACTGGCAAACTCCACGGTACTGAAAAAATACCTGATTATCAGCAAATTCAGATCGAGTGCAAACGTGAGTTGGCAGGGTAAATAGCGATCGCCCGCACCGAATCTTTACAGAAAAATTGGGGCAAACAAGCCCTGTTAACCCGTTTGCCCCACTCGCAGAATTGAATAGTTCCCAGAATCTAATGCATGGGCAACTTATTCTTCAACGTTGAAGGTGCCAAAACGCAGGATGCTCTCGTTCAGCCTCAGAGCCTTTTCCATGGCAGTGCGGGCGCTGGGTTCTGCATCGTAGTTGATCAGTACGTAGATTCCTTCTTTGCAGCGCTGAATTTCGTATGCCAGACGACGCTTACCGCGCACCTGAACTTCAATATTCTGGGCTCCACCTTCGCTCAGCATCTTTTTCTGCTCGTCCACCAGCTCGGTCAAAGGCTCTTCAGCCACATCGGGGCGGACGATCAACATGGTTTCGTAAGCACGAGGCATCGCGAGGTCTCCTTTTGGACGTAAGGCTGCTACTGCAGCAAGGTTGCGATCTATTACTTTAGCGTGTTGTGGCAATTTTTATGCAACGAAAACCTCTCTAGTTATGATGTCAAAAGGCTGATTTTGAGTATTGTCTGCATGATTGATTGGCGCAATCGCATTCGCCGGAGCTTTCTTTGGGTTCTGGCTGTTGTCTGGATAGCATTTGGAAGTGGTATTTCCCCCGCGATCGCCCGCACGGCAGAAGCGCCACTTCCCCAAGCCGAACACCGTCTAGAACTCCCCAGTCTAGAGATCCCTAGCCTGACAGAAGGGGTTGAAAAGCTGGTGTTACCCAACGGACTGACGGTGCTACTGAAGGAAGTGCACACGGCCCCTGTGGTGGCGCTCCAACTGTGGTATCGGGTGGGTAGCGCCGATGAAACGCTGGGCAACAATGGCATTTCTCACCAACTGGAACACCTGCTGTTTAAGGGCACCCGCGATCGCCCGATTCAGTTTGGGCGTCTATTTGATGCCGTGGGAAGTAGCTTCAACGCCTTTACCACCTACGATGCCACCGGCTACTTTCACACGGTTAGCCGCGATCGCCTAGACACCATCCTGGAACTGGAGGCCGATCGCATGGTCAATACTCTGATAGCGCCTGAGGCGGTGGACAGTGAAAAGCGTGTGGTAATTTCCGAGTTGCAGGGCTACGAAAACTCCCCCAGCTATCGCTTGAATCGGGCGGTACGACGTACCCTGTATGCCTCCCCCAAAGACACCAGCACCGCAGCCTACTCGTTACCTGTAGGTGGCACCCGAGCGGATGTGGAGCAGTTCCAACCTGAGCAAATCCAGGCTTACTATCGCCAATATTACGCTCCCGACAATGCAGTGCTGGCCATCGTGGGGGATTTTGAACGGCATAGCACCGTTGCCTCAGTGCGCAAGACTTTTGGCAACATCCGTCCATCTGGACGAGCAGCCACTCAGGCTGAACCTGCGATTGCTCAGCCTCTTCCTCCAACCGACCCGGTGCGACTGGAAGAGCCGGGTAGCCTCCCACTCCTCGTTCAGATGTATCCGCTTCCCTATGCCGACCATTCTGACGTCCCGGCCCTCGACTTGCTCAGCTCCATCCTGTCCGGCGGCCGCAGTGGCAGGTTTTACCAGGACATCATCCGCCCGCAAATTGCCAACAGTGTCAGCAGCTCCACCACCAACCTGCGCGGAGCGGGTTGGCTCCAAGTTTCAGCCACCCTCGGCAACGGACAAGATTTTGACAGCGTCGAGACAGCCATCTCTGCTGAATTCCAGAAATTGCAGGATTCCCTCGTAGACGTCGCCGATTTAGAGCGAGTCAAGCGGCAACTGTTGGCGGGGGTCATCTTGGGCTATCGCGACATTTCCAGCCAAGCTAGGCAACTAGCGGGGGATGAAACCACCTCGGGAGATTATCGCTATAGCGATCGCTACTTACAACAGGCAGCGGCTGTCACCCCTGCTGACATTCAGGCAGTGGCCCGCAAATATCTGCGGCCCGATCTGTGCCACCGGGGATATTTCACACCGACGAGTTTCGACCCTAATTCCGTAGGCACCGAAGTTAGAGAAGAGACTACGGGGACCGACAGTGTTGCCCTTGTTGCCAGTAACGGGACTGAAGACATCCAGCAATATTTGCCGGCAGATGCTGCCCGAGCCCCAGACCTGGATGGAGATCGCCTGCGCTATCCCCGCGAAGTGGTTTACCCCAGTGGCCTCAAGCTGCTATTACTCCCCGATGACAGCGCCCCCGCCGTTACCCTAGTGGGCAATGTGGAGGCGGGAAGTGGCTTCGATACCCCCGAACGGGCAGGGGTGGCCTCCTTCACGGCTGGGTTACTCACCAGCGGTACCACCACCCAAACCGGAGATGAATTTGCCGCCCGCCTAGAAAATGTCGGTGCCGGTTTGGCCTTTGCTGCCCGTCGGGAGGGGGTCAGTTTTGGCGGGGCAGCTTTAGCCCGGGATCTACCGCTTTTGGCTGAGCAGCTGGCCGATGCCCTGCGTAATCCCACCTTTCCTACTGATGAATTAGAACTCACCCGCCATCGATCGCTAGCCCGTCTACAAGCGAGTTTGGACAATCCTTCTTCTGTCGCCACCCGAACCTTCCAACAGTCTCTGTTCCCAGAAGGTCACCCCTACCACGCCATGAGCAGCCTGGACTCGTTGCAGGCGATTCAACAGCAAGAAATAGTGGAGTTCTACCGCGCCCACTACCGACCCGATACCACCACCATTGCTTTGGTGGGGGACTTTGACTCTGCAGAGGTGGAATCTTTGTTTGCCGAGCTGTTGGGGGATTGGTCCGCCGCAGGCGAGCCCCCCTACCTAGACTTTCCCAAGATAGAGAATCCGGCCACTATATCCCGCCAGTACAAGTCGCTAGAGGGGAAAACCCAATCAGTTACCTATCTGGGTCACATGGGGATTAACCGCTTCGATCCCGATTTCGAGGCAGCCGTGATTCTGAACGACATCATTGGTGGCAGCACTCTCTCCAGCCGTCTGGGATTGGAGGTGCGCGATCGCCAAGGCCTCACGTACGGCATATCCAGTGCGTTCCAAACGGGGAAAGGTGTCGGCCCCTTTGTCGTCAGGATGCAAACCGATCCCACCGACGTTCAACAGGCGGTAGACAGCACTTTGGCGGTGCTCAAGCAGGTAAAGGAGAACGGGGTAACACCCATCGAATTTGAGCAGTCTCGCGATAGCTTCATCAATAGCTATCCAGTGAGCTTGGCGGACCCGGATGCCGTTGGCCGCGCATTCCTGCGACGGGAAGTTTTGGGCTTACCTTTGCAGGAGATGTACGAGTTTCCAGAAAAGGTAAAAGCCCTGAAGCTGGAAGACGTAAACCGCGTCGCAGCCCAGTTGCTGCAGCCGGATGTGGTGCAAATTGTCACAGCTGGCCCCTAGCCTGGTTCGCCCGTCCCACTCCTGAATGGGTGGGGCGGCTGGCTAAAATAGGGATGGTGCTTCCAAGTTTAGTGATTGATATGTCTCAGAGTAAGTGGGCCAGTATTCGACTCCACAAAGCTAAGGCGGATGCAGCAAAAGGATCTACTTACACCAAAATGTCTCGTGCCATTACAGTGGCCGCCAGACAGGGGGAACCGGACCCCGAGTCGAATTTTGCCTTAAGGGCAGCTGTTCAGAAGGCGAAAGAAGCGGGACTGCCCAACGACAACATCGAGCGGGCGATCGCCCGTGGTAGCGGTCTACTTACGGATGGAGCCCTAGAATCCTTGCGCTACGAGGGCTACGGTCCTGGTGGCGTCGCCATCTTGATGGATATTTTGACAGACAACCGCAATCGGACGGCGGCGGATGTGCGGGCGGCCTTCAACAAGATTGGTGGCAATTTGGGGGAGACCGGCTGCGTCAGCTACATGTTCGAGCAGAAGGGGTTCATCCGCCTGTCTGGTGCTGCGGATGATGAGGATTTATTTCTGGCAGTGGCTGAAGCGGGGGGGGACGATCTGGTGGATGAAGATGGCGCAATGGCGATTTGCGAGTTCACCCGCTTAGAAGAGGTGTCCTCTAATCTTGAATCGGCTGGGGTTAAGGTTGGCAGTTCGTCTGTGCGATGGGTGCCGACGGTGGATGCGGCGATCGCCGAACCGGATGTGGCGGTGAAGGTGGTCAAGCTGATCGACAAGCTGGAAAATTTGGATGACGTTCAAACAGTGTTTACCAACTTTGCGCCGGATGATGCCTGTACGGAGGTGTTGGCGGCGGTGGTGTCCTAAACTTCTACTGACCTGAATTCTGCTCCACTAGTTTATGTAACAGCCAGTTCGCTGCAGTCGCCCGTCGTGTCTTCTGAGGGGTGAGTTCGTGTACCTGATACCCCTGAAAATTCAACCGCTCCTTCAATAGCTGTTTGTGCTCCTTCGGAATCGATCGCGTCAGCTTAATCGTCATAGGACGGCTACCGATAAAATTCGGTGGGTCCATCTCCCGCCACCCCTCGTCAGCAGTGGAAGCATCCCAATGGCCGCTGTCGGGGTCGTAGCTGTAGTTGAGCGATCGCCACACCAACGCATTCACGGTGTCATCATCCAGCTCTTGATTGAGAATGGCCCAAATGGTGTCGGTACTCAGTGGGGGTAAATCCATATTTGTGAAAGGGGAATAACCTTGTAATTGGGATACAGCAAGCCAAAAGGACTGAGAGTCTACCCCCCAGTCCCCAATGTCAATTCATCGTTGATTCAAACGCCTTAGTCGGCAGGAGCCTCAATCTTTAGATCGCGCAGAGTATTGATATCCACCTCGATCGAGGGACCCATCGTAGAGCAAACGTACATAGAGCGCCAGTACTTGCCCTTTGCACCGGAAGGACGATGGCGATCGATCGCTTCCTGGAACGTCTTCAGATTGGCCAATAGGTCGTCAGCAGAAAAACTTGCCTTACCGAACAGGATGTGAACGATACCGGAACGGTCCGCACGGAATTCCAACTTACCGCCCTTGAACTCGTCAATGGCCTGGGCTAAATCGAACGTTACGGTACCCGCTTTAGGAGAAGGCATTAGCTTTCGGGGGCCGAGGATACGACCCAGCTTGGCCACCTGAGGCATCATGTCGGGGGTCGCGACCAAAATGTCGAAATCCAGCATGCCCTTGGAAATCTCATCAATGAGTTCCTCGGACCCCGCGACATCAGCACCAGCTTGCTGAGCCTCGTTCACCTTCTCACCGCGAGCAATTACACCCACCCGCACCGTCTGACCGGTACCTTTGGGCAGAACCACTGTGGTCCGTAACTGCTGATCCGCATACTTGGGGTCAATCCCTAGGCGGACGTGGACCTCGGCCGCTTCGTCAAACTTGGCGGTCGCAGTTTCTTTCAGCAGCTCTAGGGCCTCTAAAGGCTCGTAAGCCCTATCTTGAACTTTGTCTTGCAGCGCTGCAAAACGCTTCGATAGCTTCTTAGCCACAAATAAACTCCTTGGGGTGCAGGCAAGGGGTTAACCCTCTCCCCCAGATGTAGATGAACGGTTGGCAGGACTTGTAGGGCGTCTCTTGGATGCAAGAAATTGTCAGCCCCAGTCCCGGAAAGGATTATTCGGCAATGGTGACGCCCATGTTGCGAGCGGTACCGGCGATGATGCGCATGGCCATCTCAACATTGTTGGTGTTGAGGTCAGGCAGCTTGGTTTCAGCAATCTGGCGCAGCTGATCTTGGGTGATGGAACCCACTTTTTCGGTGTGGGGAACGCCAGACCCCTTCTCAATGCCAGCCGCCTTTTTGATCAAGACGGACGCGGGAGGGGTTTTGAGGATAAAGGTGAAGCTGCGGTCTTCGTAAACCGAGATTTCTACTGGAACAACGGTACCTGCCTGGTCGGAGGTCTTGGCGTTGTATTCCTTGCAGAACATCATAATGTTCACCCCGTGCTGACCCAAGGCGGGGCCGATGGGGGGAGCCGGATTCGCCTTACCGGCTTCGATGGCTAACTTGATTAGCGCGACTACTTTTCTGGGCATGACTGGTTACTAAACTGCTGGATAAGGGGCGCACAAAAAGCTCTGCAGAGCTGTTTTCTGCAGAGGCTTTGACAAGTTCTCAGGAAATTGTGCGGTACTTCGAGCAAAATTACCCGCGATCGCCACAGATTCTGGAGAACTCTAGACTTCTTTTTCGACTTGGTTGAACTCCAGCTCGACTGGAGTATCGCGACCAAAGATGGAAATCAGAGCCTTGAGCTTGCCCCGCTCCGGACTGACCTCAATCACTTCTCCGTGGAAGCCTTGGAAGGGTCCGGACAAGACTTCGATCTTATCACCCTCTGCCATATCTACCTGTACAGTTGTTTCTTCAACTTCAGCAGTCTTGAAGATTCGTTGTACTTCGGACGCGCTCAGGGGACGGGGAACCACGTGGCCGCGACCGCGACCTACCATGCGGCGCTCTTCATTGCCAACAAAGTTAATGACGTTGGGGGTGCTTTTCACCACCTGCCAAGCTTCTTCATCTAGCACCATCCGGACGAGCACGTAGCCGGGGAAAATCTTTTCTTGAATTTGCTGGCGCTTGCCGTCTTTTCCAACTTTGTAGCCCGGACGCTTCGGAATCACCACTTCGATGATGCGATCCTGCACATCCAGAGCCATGGCCCGCTGCATGAGCGTGCTCTGCACTTTGTTTTCGCAGCCAGAGGCTACCTGCACGGTATACCAACGCTCGGCCTTCTTTTTGGCAGATGGCTCTGCTTCAGTAGATACGCGTTCTTCCTGTTCGTCGAAGTCGACCATGTTAACTTTGTCTCTAAGTCGTCAGTCTTGTCTCTCAATCGATACTCGTGTTTAACTGCTGCTACAGTCGAGATTATGCAGTTAATGACAATTACAAGCGATCGCCCTCAGCAAACTCAATTGGCGGAGTGCAAATCGAAGGAACGCTAGAGGGACTGTCGATCTTATCCGAATACCTGTCCAGAGAGCCAGCCAAACAAGCGATCGATCAAAAAGATGAAGGACGCAAAAGCCACCACAATCAACAGAACGGCGGTGGATTCGCTAATCAGTTGCTGACGCTCTGGCCAAGCAACTTTCTTGAGTTCGGCAATGGTATTTGTGAAAAATCCCAGTGGCCCCTTCGCTTCCTGAACGGAAGCACTAGAAGAACCGCGCCTTGCGGGATCTTTTCGCTCTGACGTGTCGCTTTTAGTCATGCCACCTACCTCGTTGCGAGTCTTTCGATACCTAACTGCTGAAATGAAGACTAGTTGGTGCTTTGAAAAACTGCTCTGTCAACACTTGGCAGTGCAGAGTCAATTGTGAACCCCAAAGTTTTGGGTCGAAAAGCGCGCCCTGGAGGACTCGAACCCCCGACATTCGGTTTTGGAGACCGACGTTCTACCAACTGAACTAAGGACGCCCGCTTGGAGCACAATTCACTTCGCCTTAACGGCTACCTGGAACCGTAAGCATCCCGATTCGGAGATGTTATTGAACAGTCGGAAGCGTTATGACTATGTGCACTGAATTAGTCTACCAGCTAGAGGATGTTCGCTGTTAGCTCAGCCAGTCTCGCAAACATTCCCGCACAACGTCAACAGATTTTTGATTTCTTCCCATGTTTTCCCATGTTTTTTCCTATAACAAACGACAAATGAATCATTGTGTTTTTTGTCCTGGGTCGGGAGTGTCAAGTAAACTCCCCTGGCTTTACTCGATGGGCTGTGTAAGGCTTAGAAGATGAGCATCAGTTACAAACGTTACCCCAGCGATCGCAAGTTGGGTGAGTACACAGATGGCTTTACTTCAGCTCCATTCACGGAGTCTACTGCGGTCTTAACGGTCGGCGGGGGGCTTCTCCTCATCGCAAGCCATAAGTGTTGAAGCTTTAACCTCCGCTTAATCTTTACTTTGTAATCTCTTTATCCGTAAGTTGTAGTGTGTACTCGAATACATTCTCATCAGAGTCATGCAGCAGCTACAACCCCTTCCGCATTACCGCGAATTTTTGGAGCAGTTGTACCGCGAACGGACCCTGACTCCGTTTGCGACCGGCAGTCAAATTCCCCTTAAAGAGGATGAGATTTACATAATTTGCCGTGGTGTCGTGCAACTGAGCGTGATTCACGACAGCGGCGACGAAACTCTGTTGGGTTTAGCGGGGCCGACAACCCCCATTGGCTTGCCCTTGACCATCGTTGACCCCTATCAGGCGATCGCCCTGAGCCAAGTGGATGCGCTGCGCTTGTCCCTTGTCGAAATTGAGTCTAACGATTTGCTGGCAGCAGGATTATGTCGCCAAATGATGGCTCGCCTGCGTCAATCTGAAGCCTGGTTAGCCCTCACCGGCCAGAGGCCTGTGGCGGCTCGCCTCACCCACCTGCTCAAGTTGTTGTCCGACGAGTTTGGTCAAGAGACTCCTGATGGGTTGACTCGCATTTCGGTTCGCCTCACCCACCAGCAGTTGGCCAACGCGATCGGAACGACTCGGGTAACAGTAACCCGCCTTTTAGGTACCTCCAGGAAAGAGGGCTGGCTGTCATTCGATCGCCAACGTCACATGATTGTTGACAGCCAAGCGCTGACCCATAGTTTTCAATGCGGTCATTTCAGTTAGTCCAACAAGAACTCTGCCTTGTCAGATCTCTGGATAGCTGAGAGTTCCGAAGCGACTTGACAGTCGCTATAAGGCTGCTTTTGCTAAAGAATTTGCTAAATTCGAGATGTTGGATTCGAGATATCTTAGGTAGCAGCCGGCAAGATACCTCTCTCCTCTCATTGTGGATCTCAGTCAGATCGTCCCCGAACAAATTTGTCGAAGAAAGCCCCCCATGAGATAGCGATCCCCCATTTAGATTGGTTCCGATGCCGCCTCAAAGACTGGGGACGCCACAACTTAAGAGAGTTTCCTTGGCGACAAACCCGCGATCCCTACGCGATATTTGTCGCAGAATTTTTGTTGCAAAAAACCACCGCAACCCAAGCAGAGCGAGTCTATCGTCGTTTCCTACCTCGCTATCCCACGCTGGCGGCACTTGCAGCTGCACCTGTGCCAGATCTTGAAACTCTGCTATCCCCTCTAGGGTTGAAGTTTCGGGCTGAACGGTTGCATCGAGCTGCTACCCTGCTGATTCAGAAGCACAATGGGCGCATCCCCCATGCGGAGGCAGACTTGCTCGAGCTACCGGGGATAGGGCCTTACAGTGCTAGGGCCATCTGTGCAGCAGCCTTTCGACAACGCACCCCTGTGCTAGATGTCAACGTTGCCCGCATCCTGATGCGTTTCTTTGGCTTGCCGCAACGCAAGCTGCCCCAGCGCGATCGCGACTATCAACTGATGACGGAGAAAATTGCCCCCCAGCGGCAGGTGGATCGGTGGAACTTTACCCTGTTGGATTTTGGTGCATTAATTTGCGTGGCACGACAGCCCGCCTGCGATCGTTGCCCTTTAGCTCAACGATGTTTGTACCTAAAGGGGAGCGAGGTGGAATCGATGCCGCAGAGTGGCACTGCAGTTTTTTGAACTGAACCCGTTCCAGCGTTCCTGCATGGCAACAGTCAAGTCGCTGCACGTTCAGTCCGACTGTACTCTGGACTTTGGCTCTTTCAGGTATGTTTTCTAATGTCTGAGGACCTTTTCCTGAGATGATGTGCAGCGACCATCAATTTGCTTAGCTCGGATGATTTACAGCTGGACTATGCAACAGAAGATCATCTTTGACAGTGTGTCTTTTGACAGAGTCAGATGCCTTATTGAAAATAAATTCTGCTGCTTTGCAGATCGTTGTTTTATGCGCAGCGGGAAAATCCTTGATGAATAGACTCATTCGTATCGTTTTTGTTGTTTTAGATCTATAGCGTCAAACCTATCTCAGCGATCTGAACGATAAAGAATGGACTACTATCCTCCATCTGCTGACTGCGTCCAAAGGTTTTGCTTACCTTCGAGAGGTGAACTTTATAATTGCTTCAAGTGGTAAGATGTGTTCTCACCTTAGAAACCATCCGAAAAAAGGGATTTCAATAGCAGCAAATAAAGATCTTTATGCGTGATAAGTTCCACGAAAAATACAACTGTAGACTTTGCCTGCCTTGAAATCAGTAATTCTTAAAGTCTTCCGATATGGTTTTCAAATCCAGTACTATAACTGATAGACATTCACTGTAAAAAAACAACGTTACAGTCTAAGTGCCTCTACGGACAATGCCATCAGCGATTTAGTGGCCATAATTTTGTCTTCTATGTTGTATCCTTCTTCCTATTACGTATTGTCTGCCTGTTGCTTAGACTTCAATGAAATAGCCGATTTTACTGAAGGATTTTAATATTTGTAAAATTTAGCCATTACAGTTTGGCTGTTTCTTGTTGGCTCTCTCCTGCCAATTGGGCTGTTCAGAGGCGACTAACTCAAGGATCGATATCTGATTTGGGCACTATCTGTTATCTGTTATGACGAACAATCTCAAAGCGCTTTCAGTTGCGTCTGGCCTGATCGCGTTACTTGCAGGAAGTAGCGCCGCCGCGTTTTTGATATCGCGTTACAGCAACACCACCATGTATAGGGTGACTTTGGAAGACCATTCGGACTCTGGCGAGGCAATTTTTACCGGACAGAACGTTCAGTTCATCCGAGAAACTGACGGAACCTATTCGGTGGATATTGACTTAGAAGGCCAAGGAGCGGAGACCCAGTTAGTCCTTCAAAATATCGACTTGAGCTTGTTCATCCCCACCGTTCCGAAAACCGCAAGAGGAGACTCCAAATTGATGCGGTGGTTTCTATCGGAGCGGGAATTTAACAGGCAGCGGGTAATATTTCAGCCTGGCTCAAAGCATATCGACGCCCCCGAAAGTTTGGCAGGCTACAAGACAGAAGGTCTTGCAATCGCGCTCACCAACAATTGTTTAGGGGCAGGCTACTGGGAACTGGCCCTATATGACGAAGAAAACGATAACAGCCAAAAAATCTATCAAGGTTATTTTGATTTTCCGCGCGGTGCTTACAGTCAACTGGTCGAGAGCATGAACGCCGATACCAGCTACTGGCAACAGGCCAGAACCATGGAAGCCTGGATCGGTTTCAAGTTCAATAAGGGACTTGAGTTTGACCTCGATCGCCTACGTACCGTTGAATCCGAATGGATTTCTCCTGCCGACGACATGGCCGACTCGACGGTCCTATCCTTAAACGAGCAGCAGAGAAAGGAAAGCTTGATTGTCAACACCAGTAGCCTTGGGAATTGGATGACATACCGCGAACTCCGTCAGCAACCGCTGCACTTTCAGACATTTTCTCCCCCTGGCATTTACGACCCAAACCAGCTATGGCCATCGAATTTTGGCGAAATCGAGCGGATGATTTCTAGCACCGTACGTACCATTTCGACTCCCCTGTCAGATAAACCCCTCA
This sequence comes from Synechococcus sp., assembly GCA_051439605.1. Taxonomy (GTDB): domain Bacteria; phylum Cyanobacteriota; class Cyanobacteriia; order Thermostichales; family PCC-7336; genus PCC-7336. The sequence goes on along the minus strand of JBFRWN010000107.1, from coordinate 24,894 downwards.
CCGAAATCGAGCTGGAGTTTTTGAGCGACGATAATCAACTTCGCTTTCTAGTGGTCAGCGGCATCGACCTAGACTCCGTTCCTCAACTGTCAGTCAATGATTATTCCGAAGGGCTTTACCGTCCCTTAGGGTTTGGAGTGCCTTTTACCCAAAACTATGCTGATTTGGAGCAGATGCGTCCCGAGGAAGATCCCTTCTTTAGCGTCTTACTCGACGAGCAAGGGACAGTGATGGACTATCGTGGCGATGTGGGAATTAACGGTTTAGTTATGCACCGCGATGAAAGCAATCCCAATCGCATTCATCTATACCTAATGTCGTACGAGCGGATTGTATTGGTAGGGCACTACACCATTGATTTAGTTGCGCCGAACAATTCCTAGCTTTAACCTCATCAACGGATGTCACATACCTTGCATTCGTGGTTTAGGCGACCCCCCCCGAAGCCCCGACCGATGAAAGCCATGTAGTACAGTTTAATGAAGCTTTTTGGGCCAAGGGTCATGAATAATGCAGGTGAGGTCAACTCAGTTATTCAGAACCTTGAATGGGGATAGAACTATCTGTCCCAACTGTGATGCCAACATTTATAGCGACCGTCAAGTCGCGTCCGCCATCTCAGCTAACCAGAACCCTGAATAGCCATCAATCTTTCCGTCCCAACTGAAATGAACACAGTTATACATGTCCTCTGAAGAGTCCAAAGGCCGACTGGTCTGGAACCATTCCACTCACATCGATGGGCTCATCCCCGTCCTCAAGGAGTTGACTAAACACCCGGGGATTAAAACCATTACCCCAGGAGTCATTGGGCGCGTGCGCAGCCGCCCATCTAAACTCCGCCTCAAAATATCGGTGCCCATCCGAGGAGGCTTTAAACTCACCGCCCGCCGAGGTACCAGCGTTCAAGAAGTCTTTGTGGTCACCGACTGCGATCGCGCCGAGCTAGACAATGCCTTGACCGCCGCCCTCAAAAAACGCGGCTAGCCAATGTTTTGTGACTCCTAATTATCCAGATTCTCAATCTCAAACAGGATTGTTCGCAACCGCTTACTCGTCTAATTCCGCCGGTTCGGGGGCATCCGGTTCTTCCACCTCATGCAATGCAGAATTCAAAGCAATTAAAAATGCATCTGGCTCGGCCACACTGAACACGAGTCTCTTGCATTCCACCTGCATGCCCAAATTACCCAAAATTGGCAGAAACAGCTTTTGAGGTTGCTCTAGTGGGATACTGACCACCTTGTCAAAGCTGGTAATCGGGGCAAGCGTGCCTTGAAAATCCGTTCGCAACCCCAAGCCCATATACCACTCCCAGTTATCCAGTCCAGCCTTACCTAAGCTGGCGAGAGGGAATGTTTCCTTAAATAGGTTTCCTAACTGCACCACCAACTCATCTTCATGAATTTCCACGTAGGCAGTGGAGGCAGTGACATCGAACAGAGAAAGTGCCGTACTGGATATCGGATCGGTGGCCAATTGCATGGAATAGCGCATCGGAGAGTCCTAGAAGAGAGAGGCAGAGGGCTCGATCGACAGCTGGGTCTGAGCCGGGGTGGTACGAGCCAGAATGCGACCCCGATAAATGCTGTAAAGGACGTCTGCTTGCAGGCGTAGTGCTTCGTATGCATCGGAGGCATTCAACACCACAAGGCTAGCGGGCCTGTTGGGCAGAAGCCCGTAGCGATCGCCAAGATTTAGGGTCTTCGCTCCGTTGTGGGTCACCATGTCTAGGCAAGCCTGCAGCTCAGTCCGTCCCGTCATCTGACATAGATGCACCGCCATGTGAGCCACGTTCAACATGCTGCCGGTCCCCAGAATGTACCAAGGATCTCGAATACAGTCGTGACCAAAGGAGACGTTATTGCCCTGTTGCCACAACTCCTTCACGCGGGTCACCCCTCGCCGTTTCGGATACGTATCGGTGCGCCCCTGCAACGTCACGTTAATGAGTGGATTGGCAACAAAATTTAGCTGGGTGCGGCGAATAAATCCTAGCAGCTTGCAAGCATAGCCGTTGCTGTAAGAGTGAAATGCCGTGGTGTGGCTGGCGGTGACGCGACTGCCCATATCCCTACGCAGCGTTTCAGCCACCATCACCTCTAGAAAGCGGGACTGGTCGTCATCAATTTCATCGCAATGGACGTCGATCAGTTTGTTGTGAGTTTCCGCCCAATCAAAAATCTGGCCGATCGATCGCACCCCATCTTCGCGGGTGAGTTCGTAATGGGGAATTCCGCCAATTGCATCCACCCCCAAGGCAATTGCCTCTTCCATCAGTTCTAGCTGTTGCGGATTGCCGTAAATTCCATCCTGCGGAAAGGCCACCACCTGAAGATCGATCCAGTCTTTGACTTCCTCCCTGACTGCCAGCAGTCCTTTCACCGCTGTTAGGCTAGCTTCGCTAACATCTGCATGACTGCGAACGTGCAACACCCCTTGGGCTGCCTGCAGTTTCAACGTGGAGATCGCCCGCTGTTTCACATCTTCCAGAGTCAGATGTTGCTTCCGTTCCCGCCAGATTTCGATGCCTTCGAATAAGGTGCCGCTTTCGTTCCAACGGGGCTCACCAGCGGTAAAGGCAGAATCTAAATGAATGTGGGATTCCACAAAGGGGGGCAGTACCCAGTAACCGTTCACATTAATAATTTCCCGCGCTTCAGCGGCGATCGCCGGTTCGATGGCGGCAAATTTTCCGTCGGCGATCGCAATGTCCTGCAGTGCCTCATTCGCTGAGAGTTTGCAGTTGCGCAATAGCAAATCAAATGTAGGCATATCAATCCCATCGCACGTAAATAGCTATTTGTTCTGACCGAGAGATATCAGCCCCTCGACGTTAACTTATCAACATGCGAGCGGTTCCTTTTCAATCTGTAACGGTCAGTGCCCGATGACAGCAGAATCAGCTTTAGTAGATCGCGAGAGAGACAACCATCGTCCGCACTTTTCATTCCCTCAACCTCATAATCAGGCCACTTTCATGCCAGATGACCGACTACGCCAGCAAGCTAGCAGTGGTGATACTGCAGCCCTGGAAAATTTGTTGACGGGCATCTTTGACGACGGTCAAGTTGAGGCCAGAGTTCAACTCAACAGGCCCAAGCTTCAGGTCATCCTAGAGTCTCCTCAGCCTTTAGACATGAAAGCCTGTATCGATCGGGTATCCGAGGCTGTTGCTGCTCTATCCGTAGAAGGACTGGAAACGCTCTCCATTTATTCCAGGCAAGTTGGAGAATATTTCCCTGACTGGGGTCAAACTCTTGAGGGGGAAAGCTGGTTGGCTTCCCAGCCAGACTATGAATTTTCCAGCACCGAGAATTTAGTCCTCGGCGGTCTCATCTCTCGCATGAGACTGACCAGCTACTGCCTGATTGGAATTGGCATTGCCCTGATGACCCCCGGGGTCCTATTTTTTATCAGTGGAGCATTGCAGCATGTCAGAGGGGGTGTTTTGGTGATTTTACCGGGGCTATTGCAGTCGTTTTTCCCAGGAATCTTGTTGCTCTTCGACGGAGTTTCTAAATTTTTGGGATCCAAAAAGTTAGCGCTAATTGTCACAACTGAAGGACACGATATCGAACACCTCATGGCAGCTGTAAAACTGTTTAGAAAAAGTAATGGCATCATGGCTTGGATTTCAGGATTCAGCCTGGCAATTGCGATCGTTACCGTAATTCTATTTGTGCCTATTTTCCTTGCCTTATTGGAATTATAAATCTCGCTATCGGAGTCAGTGTTGGATGAAATACCGTCTCCAATCCTTCCAAAATCTTGTGTGGTTATCCCTTATTGTATTCTTGGTATTTTTATTGGTTGGACCTGTAGTAGGCTGTCAACCCATTCAAGCAGCGAGCCTGAATGCCAGAACTTGGATAGGTGATTTATATGACGAAGCAGTGGGGTCTCGTGTAGCCGCTCTCAAAGATGAAATTTCTCACAATCCCATTCAAGAGTCCGTCAATCGCCGAGAGCAACAGTATGCACGTGCTTATGAAGTAGCCACCGGTGCAGAATACGCAGGTGATTCCTGCCTGACCCTATTTGGCTTGATCCCACTTAATTGCCCCGATCCCTCTGGGGAAGGAAATATCACCGCCGATTCCCCTCAAGACTATTCAATTGAAGAATGTATGGAGGTACTGCAATTACCTGCAAATCTTTGTCGGCAATGGTGAGAGGTTGAAAAACTATTGAAGATTAAGACCTGCTCAATAAGGAAAATCCATGTGACCGATCAAAATTGAAATTCTGTTCGGCCCGATAAAACCATATTATGATGTCAATCCTGTTGAATCATTCCAGCACTGATGGGGTCAAAACCAGTTGTAAATCTCGTTGTCCGATCGTATAACGCACCAGAAAAGTTTGTTTGACCAAGATATGTATCGGTGATTGTTGCACCACTAAAGTTGGAATAGCTAAGGTTAGTTTCTCGCAAATCAGCATAACTTAAATTTGCACCAACAAAGTCAGACTTTGCCAAATAAGCCTCTCTCAGGTCAGCTCTCTCTAAATCTGCATGACTGAAACAGGATTGGACTCCCTTGACCCCTCGTAAATTGCTTCTAATCATGATTGCTTGAAAGAAATTGGTATTGCTGACATCCGAACGTCCTAAAGTTGCCCCCTTCAGATCGGCATTTTTGAGTGCTGCGCCTTTAAGATCGGCCCGACCGAGATTTGCTCCCCACAGGATGGCTAGATCGAGATTGGAATGGGTAAGGTCGGACTCTAATAAATTAATCCCCCGCAAATCGGCTTGATAAAAATTACTATGCCTAAGACTACAATTCGATAAATCCGCAGAGCTTAAAAGTGCATCTGAAAAGTTAATTCTATTCAGACTATTTCCTTCTAAGTCTGCACCTAGCAAATTCGCAGCATGAAAATTTGCCTCTGTGAGAGTTGTTTCGGTAAAGTCAACCCCAATTAAATTTGCCTGCTCAAAATTGGCATGCTCAAAAATAGCCCCTTCAAGATCGGATTTTCTCATATAGGCTTGCCTTAAATCTGCATGCTTGAAGCTAGCATTGCAAAGATTTGCTTGCTTCATCTCTGCTGCTACAAATGAAGCCCTGTCGAGTATTGCATCTTCAAGATTTGCTTTCCGTAAATCTACACCATCAAGATTGCTATCTGATAAATTTACTTTTTGTAAGTTGGCTCGCTGTAAGTTCGATCCTGCCAGACAAACCTGCTGCATCGAAGCTGATTCTAGGTTTGCTCGTTCTAGCTCTACTCTTTCCAGCTTAGATTCGTGGAGGATTGCAGCTGACAAGTCTGCCTCGACCAACACGGCGCAGCTGAGATTTGCATTAGCTAAATTGGCTTTGCTAAGGTTTGCCAATAGCATTTCAGCTGAAACTAAATTTGCATTGTAGAGATTTGCTCCTTGTAGATCTGCACTCAAAAAAGATGAGTACTCTAGCTGAATATCTTCCAAATCGCAAAATTTTAGGACTGCCCCATTCAGTGAAGAATTTGAAAACGATCTGAGACCTAAGGCATATTCTTTAAGTAACTGCACTGCACTATTTGCGGACGTATTTTGATGTGATGAGCGCATTGCAGGTTTGTCAGGTCCTATATATTGGCTTGGAGATTGACTGTCAAAAAATCAAGTAGATTCACCGAGTAGTTTTCTTTGTCGATGTATAACCTTCCAACTAGGCACGAGTATATGCAAATCTATAATTCCCAGTCTGCTCATGCGTATTGCAAATTTTACGTTCTTTATATATGAGAGTACGTATTGTAGCCTGGCGTGCCGGGCAGAACTCGTTCAATGCAGAGCCTACAGACATCAGAGAGCAATAGGGCGGCCTGTCCTGACTCAGATATTCAAAGCAACAGCTGAGCAACAGCGTTATTGAATGGAGGCTGAGGTCTGTTGAGAAGGGTGCAGATTGCTAGCGTCAGGACAATACGCTGCCATATCAGCTCTCAGTAAAGTTTCCTCAACTTCATTTGCTGGCAAGGGTTTAGAGAAGAGATATCCTTGTCCCAGCTCGCAGTCAAGTTCTTGTAGTCGCAGTAATTGCTGATGGGTTTCAACACCCTCTGCCACAACCTCTAAATTGAGTTGCTTGCTTAAGGCGATAATGGTGGTGACGAACTGATGGTTATTGTTTCCTGGCGACATTTGGCTGACAAAGGAGCGATCAATCTTTAAGTGAGTAAACGGTAATTTGTGAAGGTAGCTCAACGATGAATAACCTGTACCAAAATCATCAATGGACAGTTGAATATTTCTAGCTTTTAGTTGAGTCAAGACATCAATGGTCAGTTGAATATTATCGATCAAGATACTTTCAGTGAGTTCTAGGCACACTGCTTCTCCTGGTAAATTTGTTTCTAACAGAGTGCGAGAAATCTCATCAACTAAGTCGGGTTGATGAAGATCCTTGACCGATAAGTTAATACTCATCTTTAGATTGGAACAATTAGAAAACTGAGATCTCCAACTAGCTAGCTGCTGACAAGCTGTCCGTAACACCCATCTATCCAACATCTTAATTAGCCCAGTTTCCTCTGCTAAAGGAATAAATTCTGTCGGGGAAATAAAACCTTTGATGGGATGCTGCCAGCGGACTAATGCCTCAAAACTAACCAGGCGATAATTGTGGATATCGATAATCGGTTGGTAGAACAGAACAAATTCATCTCTGTTGAGTGCTTTGCGCAGGTTGAGCTCTAACTCCATCCGCTGCAGCGCTTGAGCGAGCATGTGACTGTCGAAAATCTGGTAGGCGTTTTTGCCTTGTGCTTTAGCTCGATACATGGCAATATCGGCATCCCGAATTAAGTCAGAGGCGCGATGGTAATCTCTCGTTCCTAGCACGATACCAATACTCATGCTGACGAACATTTCATGTTCTTTAATCCTCAGCGGATTCTGACAACTGTCCAGGATTTGCTTGGCAGCCCGAAGGACATCGATTGAGCTTGAAATATCATCAATTACCGCTACAAACTCGTCACCTCCCAAGCGGGCAACGAGATCTGTTGGACTAAGATGCTCCTTTAGCCGTTGGGCAACAGTCATCAGAACCGCATCTCCGACTAAATGTCCCAAGCTATCGTTAATTACCTTAAATCCATCGATATCTAAAAACATCACCGCATAGCGATACATCTCGATGGATTGGGTTTGGGAAATTGCCCGCTCGAGCCGCTCAGTCAATTGCGTGCGATTGGGTAAACCGGTCAACGGATCGTGCCGGGCGTTGTGGACGATCAGCTCCTGAGCCTGTTTCAACGAACTAATATCTGTGATGCTCCCGACATAGCCTGTCAGCTGGCCGTCAGTACCGTATTCTGCCACCGCTTGTCCGAACATCCATAACAGTTTGCCATCTGGCCTGAGGATGCGATATTCCATCCGAAACGGGCGGGCCTCTTGAACGGAAGCGTACCATTCATCGGCGATATCCTGCCGATCGGAGGGATGAAATGCCTTCGTCCACCCGTCAACCAGAGCCTCCTCCTGCGTCAGTCCGGTAAAACTGCACCACCGATCGTTGACGTAGATACAGCGCCCGATTGCGTCAGTCCGAAAGATGCCAACGGGGGCGAGCGTCGCTAGGGTCGAGTAGCGTCGTTCGCTTTCTTGGAGGCGAGCTTCCGCTTGTCTGCGTTCGGCAATTTCGGTTTGTGCCTGTTGAAAGGCGGTGGCTTGCTGAATCGCGATCGCCAATCGCTCCGCCAGTTGTTCTAGCAGTGCGACTTCATCGAGTTGCCATTGGCGGGGCTTAAAGCTTTCCGTGGCTTCCAATAATCCCCACAGGGTATTGTCATGCAGAATCGGGACTAGCACCTTGGCCCGAGTTTGTAATGAATCCAGCAGTTCGCGGTGACAGTCTGCAATACTTGCGGTGTGGGTGTCATTCACCACTCGAATGCGACCATCTCGGTAGGCTTCGGACCAATCGGGGGCAAAACAGGGATCGAATACGGTCTGCCCCAACCGGGGGGTGATTTTACCGGATGTTGCTTCGGCTTCGGACTTAAGTTTCCAGTCTGGCTGAATTTTCCAAATCGCGACGCGATCGCAGCTCAAGATTGCCTGCAATTTATCGACGGCGGTTTTTAGCACCTCGGATAAATTGAGAGAAGACCTTATCTGGGCAGAGACAGTAGCAATCAGTTGTTCTTGCTTGGCCTTTGCTTCGAGGGCAGCCGTGCGAATCTCCACTTGTTTGCTGAGTTTGGAGGTGCGGTCTTCCAGCAACTCAATTTTTTCTGCCTCCAACTGCAGGACTTTTTTTTCTAATATCTCCACAAGCTCTTGTAGTTCTAAAGGGTGGACGGCTTGTAAGAGGCTGCTTTGAGTGACAATCCCCAGTAAATGGCCTTCGGCAGAAGTCACCACTACCCGGCGGATCCAATGCTCCTCCATGATTGTGTGGACTTCCCAAAGAGTCTCCTGCACGGGTACCGAGAATACCGGCCCGCTCATGACAGAACTCACCTGACAGGTCTTCCAATCTAACTTCAGCGCCTGAAACTGGACGAGATCTCTCTCAGTGACTATTCCAATGGGGTAGATAACCGGTGCCGTTTTTGCACTGGTCGTTTGTTGTTCGACCACCACCACCGAGCTGATGCGACGGCTTGCCATCAGTTGGGCAATCTCCAACATAGAACTGTTGGGGGAAGTGCAAACCACCTCAGCAGTCATGACTTCGCTGACGCTCCGAATTTTTAATAGGTCGATGGGCCGAGTGCTGTTTCGCAGGGTTTCGTGGGTCAGCAACCCACAGGGACGAGCTTCGGAATCCAGTAGAGGTAGGTGACGAATGCGATGCTGCTGCAGTAGCTCGATCGCAACAAACAAATTAGTGAATGCAGCTTCACTTAGGGTTATTGCCGGACTGTTCATCGCTTCGCGAACCGGGATTGAATCTAATAGGCTTTGGGCACTGATGAGGCGCACAATATCTCGCTCTGTGAGGATGCCAAGCAAATGATTGCCTTCAACAACAAGCACGCAACTGGCTCGCGCGTCTGATTTGACGACGTCCATCTGTGTATTGACTGCTCTGGAGGCCACACAAGTTTCACGAGCCTCACTCATCAGAGCAATTGCATCCATAACCGTTTCATCGGGAGTAACGATCAACGGTTTACGAATAATTGCTGATTTTGGGCCCAATCCCGACCAATGAGCTGCCTGCCTCGCAGTCATATAGAACCTTTTTGAAGTACTAAGCTCTATGATGCCCATTTCGTTACTATCGAACAGGTATCCTTGGCAACTATTGGACCTTAAGTTCGATTTCAAAACAAAAAATGCAACTTATTAGTTAATATCGAGATTCTCATTGAGATAGTAATGTAAAAAGAATTTTTACCCTCTTCACCTTCAGTTGTAAAATGAGATTCGCTAAGGAAATAGATTCGCTATCGCAAGAAATTAACCATATCTTCGAATGGTTGTATATCGAGCAAGCAGAGTGACCCAAACTCAGACGGTGGTAACGATGCTGGCTCTGGAAAAGTTGGGATTACTCAACGTTCGGTTGACTGCATAACCGTCATAATCCTCTATACGCACATCGATGTATTTCTGCTTGAATGCGTTCTTACTTTTAGATGACATTTGCAAGTTTTAAATAGAGAAAATACGCAATTGCGGTCAGTTAATTATATACAGAGACTTGTGCAAGAGGAGGAGTGATGACTATCCAAAATAAAGAGAACTGAATAGGTTGGCGTCATTAAGCCCACGATACGTGCAACTAATCAGTTTGAAATAGCAAAATCAAACTACAAATGTGGCAGGTTGATTCTTTCGCTTCCGAAGTCGGACAGCATACTTCGCAGGAAAAACAAGATTGATTAGGTTGGATCTTAGATTGAGAGCTGCAGCTGCGACCTATTCGAGTCCTTACCTCCACCATCAAAAATATCCTGCTGGATTCACTGGCTGCCCGTTCTTACGCACCTCAAAATGCACGTGGGGACCGGTGGATAATCCTGTTGACCCCGATCTTGCCAGTTGTTGGCCCTTCGACACCCGTTGGTTTTTGCTGGCTAGCAAAGCACTATTGTGGGCATAAAGGGTAGTGAGTCCGCTGCCGTGGTTGACAATGACGGTATATCCATACCCCCCGTACCAGCCGGAATAGAGAACGGTACCTGAGTCAGCTGCCCGAACGGGAGTACCAGTGGCAACGGCGTAGTCAATACCGGTGTGCAGCCTGCGGGTACGGTAAACAGGATGGGTTCGCCAACCGTAGCGACTGCTAACAGGACCGTTCACCGGGGCACTGAGGCGACCAGTCCCCTGCTGTAGACTTGTGCCCTGCGATTGTTGAACCGTCAGCCGTTGAATCAAGGTGGCCAACTGCTGCGAATCAGCCTCCAAACGGCGTTGGGCGGCAGCATGGGCTGCTCGCTCGTTCCGCAGACGGTAGATGAGTTGTTCCTGCTGCTTCTCTCGCTCTTCAAGCGTGGATTTTTGAGCAATCAACTGTTGCTGTAATAAGGCAATTTCGTTTTTTTGAGCCTCCAGAGAAATGCGCTCTTGTTCGAGGTCCTTAGCCGATCGTTGAAGGTCCTTGATGAGTTTGCGATCGGATTCCATCAACAGCCGGAAATAGTAGCGGCGATCGAAAAACTCGTTGATATCCGAACTGTTAAGCATCAACGCCCACCAGCGTTCCTCGCGACTCTGCTTCTGCAGGTACCGGAGGCGGTTTGATGCGCTCGCCCGCTGTTGAGCCAGTTTTTCTTCTGACAGCTTCAGCTGTCGCTGCAATGAGACTAAATTGTCTTGCGCCCGCTTGAGACGATACTCGTTATCTGCCAGCCGAGTTTCCGTCGCATTGATACCGGAGCGAACCCCCTGCAACAGAGTGCGGGCTTGGTTCTCCTGCTGCTGTAGAGAGTTGGACCGAGAACGGATGGTTTCCAGTTGTTGCAGCATCTGTTGCCGCTGCTGGTTGAGACTATCGAGACTTTGGGCATGGGCAATGTCTGGAGCGATGAGGGGGAAGATCGCCAAGACTGCAGATAGCACCCCTGCGAACGCCAAGCGTCGCCAGCGGGGGGTCGCTAGATGCAGACAATTCGAGATTGCGGCTGCTGCCTTAGATCCCCAAGTCATCGCGCCAACACTAAATCTAGCGCCAATCCTAGCATGCACCTCGGGGTGAGGCGCTGAATGAGGGGGGTGGGTTAAGGATTACTTAACAGTCTAAAATTGGTCTTTTTTACCGCGAATGCGCGCAAACACCCGCACGGCATCGGTGATATGAGCCGCCTGCTGGAGAGCAGGGTCATCCCACCTCAAAAAGGGATTGGTGGCTTTTTCGACACCGATCGTGGAAGGGACAGTGGGCCGATCGCCCTGACGCAACTGTTCCACTTGTCCGTAGCGCTCTTGCAGGGCGGAATTATCTCCATCCACCGTTAGGGCAAATTTCAGGTTATTCAGGGTGTATTCGTGCGCGCACCACACCAACGTGTCGTCTGGCAACTGCCGCAGCCGATCTAATGAATGCAACATTTGGGAGGGAGTCCCCTCAAACAAGCGCCCGCAGCCTCCGGCAAACAAGGTATCGCCACAAAATAAGTGGCCTGAAGCTGGGAAATGATAGGCAATATGCCCTCTGGTGTGTCCCGGCACAAAATAGACTGTGGCAGATTCCCCCCCGAACGTAACGACATCGCCATCCTTTAACGCTACTGAGATACAGGGAATGCGGTCGCGATCTTCAATGCCTCCGTACACGACCGCGTCGGGGAACTGAACCAATAGTTGCCGGTTGCCCCCCACGTGATCGAAATGATGGTGGGTGTTGAAAATGGCGACCAGCTGAGCATTCAGAGAGGCTAATTTTGCTATGACCGGCGTAGCTACTGCAGGATCGACGACGGCAGCTGTGCGATCGCTGGGGTCAAACAAAATATAAACATAGTTGTCGTATAAGACGGGTATGCGATGGATTTCCATAATTAGAGAGTGGTGCGGGCTTGGTTCGTTGATTTTTCAAAACGAGGACAGTTTCATCCCCATCAACACAAACTCTCAACAGTTGCCATAACAGATTAGATGGCGGTTGCAGAGAACTCGATCGCCGGAAATGTCAAACTGCGGTTGACCCTGCCCAACTGACAGATGTGCTGCCGGTAGGTTTGGGCGATCGAATCTGACTCCACAGGGTAAATCGTGTCCCAAGCAATGCCGTTATGGCCGCGATCGCGACCGGAGCTGTGCAAATATGCGCTGCTGCCTCCGTAGATAGCGACGTGATCCACCCGTTGACCAAATTGGAAGAAGATCAGATCCCCCGGTAATAGCTGTTCAAAATCTGCAGGGGTGGGGGGATGTTGGCCGATGGGCTGGCAAAACTCTGCCTGCTGGTACGAATCTCGCGGCACCCAAATCCCCGCTGACGTAAAACAGCGTTGCACCAGACCGGAACAGTCGAAATTTGGGCCAATGTTGCCCCCCCATAAATACTGGTTTGTCAGTTCTCTTGCCTGCCGTGCCCTAGCCAGCACCTGAGGCAATAACGGCTCTATCTCGGCGCGAGTAAGGGCGGGGGTGGACAGGGGAAGTTGAGTGACAGCTGCGATCGAATTGCTGCTGAGGACATCTGGAGACAGAAACCCACGATAGCCATCTTCCAATAGCTCGATTTCGCCACTGCCATCCTCCTGCATATCCAAGAGCTGAAAATACCGCCCGGCCCAAATTTGATTGGAGAGGCGATCGCAGCTGGCCGTTTCAAACTGGTCAAGGCTGGCTAAACTTTGGAACAGTTGGTGCATACCTGTAGGTGAATATAGGTGCAAAAGCAGTCGCAACCCATTTGTGTGGATGAACAGTTGCAGGAGCAACTGCAATTGGCCATCGACGCTCTCGTTCGAGACCATGGTGGTAACCGCGAGCGCCCTGGCGTCCATCCCGATACGATAGCCCTTACCGCGATCGATTTGGGTCAGCAACCGGCCACGTGGGCATCGCATCGCGGCGACGCGCTCATTTACCCCGCCAGTATAATCAAACTGTTTTTTTTGGTCGCCTCCCACGTATGGGAGGACGCCGGTAAATTAACCCACTCTGAGGAGCTGGATCGAGCCCGCCGCAACATGATTGTGGAGTCCAGCAACGACGCCACCTCCCTCATTGTTGACTTGCTCACGGGCACCACATCTGGCCCAGAGTTGGCCCCCGCAGCTTTTGAATTATGGCAAAACCGCCGCAATACCCTCAATCGCTATTTTCACAGTCTGGGGTTGCCGGGGAATTTCTGCCAAAAAACTTGGTCGGACGGTCCCTACGGTCGCGATCGCCAGTCTTACAGCCTCAATGGGGATAATCGCAATGCCCTAAGTACGAACGGCACCGCTTGGTTGCTGTATTCTATGCTGGCTGGACAGGTCGTGAATCCGCATCGATCGCGGCAGATGCTGCAGTTGATGGAACGCGACCTCGATCCAGCCACCTATCTCGGAGATCCCGACAACCAAATTCAAGGCTTTTTGGGGGAAGCTTTACCGCGATCGGCTCGCTTGTGGTCAAAGGCGGGGGAAACGTCTTTTTCACGACACGACTGTGCACTCGTGAAATTGCAGGATCGCCCGCCATTCATCCTGGTAGCGTTTGGAGATGGGCCGGAATATTTCCAAAATTGGCAGTGGCTACCCGCCCTATCCCGCTTTTGGATCGAGCAAGTCCATCAGGTTGAAGTTGCGGTGGGATAAATGTGCTCCAGCAAATGACTGATTCGGGAGCCATAGCAGAAAGTCCAATTGTAGATTGAATAGAGTCGGCTCTTTTGGCTGTTTTTGATATGGAATACTCTAAACGAACCGACTTTAGCGGCTCGTGAGTCCTTACCCTGACGGTACTCTTATCCGTCAAATCATCCATTGAGTTCACTCTGTGGAGTTACAGGTTTTGGGGACGCCAGCAATTCTGGGTACCCTCACAGCGATACATGCAAAGAATTAAGGCTGTCTTTTTCGAGCACAGTATTTGAGAGTGGCTGCTGCCCTCAAGCGGGCGATGTCGCAAACATCGACTCATGACAGGATTAAAAAGGGTCGATAAGTTGTGTTGAATGAGGCCCCTCGTACCTATGCAACCTCTTTTATCGAATTGCGGCAGGACATGACCCCTAAGACATCTCCCCGAGCAGTCCCCGTTGCTGCCTTCAAATCCCGTTTGTTTCACCATCAGTGGTTCTCTGGCAATTTAAACCATTGGGTTGCTGAAATTACTAAGCGGCTAGCCTTCTCAATAGGAGGAATGGTTCTCACAGCTGCAGCCGTTGCCCAACCCGCCGATGCAGCTCGCTTGCTAACCATCTCTGTGGGAGCTGCCGAGCGATCGCTTGAAGTAGAAGATTTGGCCACCTTCGTGCGTACCGATGAAGTTCCTCGGTCATTGAATTGGTACGTCAAGCGTTTTGATACCGAACAAGTGGATGAATTCCGCTCGTTGCTGGGCACAAAGTTTGAGATCGAGCCCCTCTCTGTCTCGCGATTCGTCAATTCCCCCTTGGGCAATATCCTGCTGGAACGGTTGTTGGTGTTGTTTCGCAGCAACGATACTGAAGCCACCCTCAAGGCACTGCGGGGGGCTTTGGTGCTGGCAGCATTTGATGATGAAGAAGGATTCACGATTTTAAACGTGATTCAAAAATGGCCGCTGCGAGAGGTGGAACTGGATTTAAATGTCGCATTAGATGCGATTGAAGAGGCCGAGCAAGTGTTTGTGGAAGCGAAAAAAATCTCTGTTCATTTAAGGGATGTCAGAGCTGAGACTGTTGAGGCCAAGCAGATCCAGGGACTGCCCGATTTTCGACAGGCTGGAGATCGCGAATGGACCCAGCAACTTCTGCGCTTTCCAAATCCTAATCGAGCCGGACAACAAACCATACTCGCCGATCTGTACCTGCCAAGCGCTGGCGATCTCCCCGCCCCTTTGGTAGTGATTTCTCACGGTTTGGGCTCTAACCGCACCACTTTTCGTTATCTGGCTGAACATCTGGCATCGCATGGTATGGCAGTTGCAGCGATCGAACACCCCGCCACCAACAGCTCCACTTTCGATCGGGTGCTGGAAGGATTTGTGACCCCACTAGAAACGGATGTGTTTCTCGAGCGACCCCGCGATATTTCGCTGCTGGTTGACAGACTGGAAACCAGGACAGCACCCGGTGGCAGTCTAGAGGGACGCATAGATGCCTCCAAGGTCGGGGTTTTAGGACAGTCGCTGGGGGGGTACACGGCACTAGCGTTGGGGGGGGCCCAACTAGATATCAACTACCTGCGACAACGGTGCGCGGCTTCCACTCAATCGCTGCCCTTTAATCTCTCTTTTGAACTTCAATGTCAGCTGCTTAAAGCAGAGCCGCTGCAAGACAGCTATTCCTTAACGGACGAGCGCGTGGTGTCGGTCATGGCCCTAAACCCTGTCAGTAGTGCGGTCTTTGGCCCGGAGGGGATGAAGAACTTGCAAATTCCCGTGACAATCGTTGCAGGTGACAATGATTTCTTTGCACCTGCAATTCCCGAACAGGTGTTCCCCTATGTCTGGACAGGTGGGGAAGAAAAATATCTGCTGTACGTGGTACCCGGCACGCATTTTTCCTTTCTTGGAGAAGAGAGCATAGCACGCAGCAATCATCGACTTTCAATAATGCCAGCAGAGGCAATTGGCCCGGACCCAAAAGTGGCGCAGCTTATTTTGCAGGGGCTGAGTACCGCCTTCTTTCAAAAATATCTAGCAGGTAACAGTGATGCGGGAGGGATGTTCACGAATGCGTACCTCACTACCCTCAACCAACCCCCATTCAACTTTCTCCTGTCAGACTCGCTGTCCCTTGAGGACATCGATCGAGCGATCGCAACACCTTTATCTGATGAGGCGATCGATCCCTTCCCCGTACCGTTTTTTTAGCGTGACAGGCTAGTCATCTGGGGGGCATCAGAATCGTTCAGATACGTCTGCTAAGGCACCATAAGCACCGGGCAGGGTGATAGTTGCATCACCCGCATACTGACGCTGTCAGTCGTGTCTTCATCTTCGGCTAGGCCAACCCCACGGCAACCCATCACAATCAAACTGACATTTTCATCGTCGGCGATGTTGCATATTTCAAAAGCCACTTTCCCCTCAGACGTCATGGTTTTGACGGAGTCAAGACCAGCTTTTTGGAGGGCGGCTGAGGCCTGCTGCATGAGCTGTTTGCGGAGTTTGCGCTGCTGGCCTAAAGCCTCTTCCTCAAGTCCCTCTGTGTCGACGACCGAAAGCACAATGGCGGTGCTGTTATATTTCAATGCTAGGTCTGCCACCAAACCAATGGCATGGCTGGTTTCTAGCGAGCGATCCAGTGGAAATAAAATCCTTTCAAACATAGCTCGGTTCCTCTCTAGCTCGATCTCCACCTGTTGTTGTGGACAGTTCTAATCATGACAGCGAATCTGAGACCCGTAAGGCTTTTGGATAGCTGAGATGGCAACAGCTATGGATATTGCCAATGATAAGTTGGCGATCGCAGGGGAGTTGCACCTCTAGGTAAACCACAAAGGCAGGCAGTTGGCCATGCGTTCTAGCCTAAAATTTGTTGAGGCGGTCATATTTGGATTCATTGAACCCAAGTGACACAAACACATCTATGCCAACGGTTTCTGACGCAAGCGCTGCATCTTGGATAAATATTGGCTCAAGAAGGGTAATCCCCCGATGGCCGGTAAAAAGTACCGGGCAGTTGCCAAAATCCCCAACGCAGCTGCCGTCGATTCGTTGAAATAGGGTCGATAAAACAAAATCAGGGCGGCGTCGCGGGTGCCTACCCCTGCAAACGTAAGGGGCAGCAGTCCTGCCAGCAGTGCGAGGGGGGATAGAGCTAGATTCGCCAAGAATGGCGCGTAGGCTTTGAGGGCCAAAATAAATAGCCAGATTTGCAGCAGGTGCAGGAACCAGATGCAGATGGAAGTGATAGCGATCTTGAACAACTGCTGGCGATCGCGCCAAAAATAGTCATGCATTTCCCGCCAAGCTGCCATCAGGGTGTCAAACTTGGGCTTAAACTTTTTGGGCATGATGCTGCGCCCGGCCCGAAAGAAAAACAAAGCGAAGGATAACGACCCCAACAACAGAATCCCCAGGATTAGACCTGTGACAATACAGACGGTCATGACCCAAAACAGGCTGTCCTTTTGCGGGTAAAGAAATAGCCCAAACGCGCACCATAGAAGCAAGGACAGCATATCGCAGGCTTTCTCGAACACCACCATCGACAACGATAGGGAACCACTCAACTGTGCGCGCTCCCGCATGAAATAGGCTTTGGCAATGTCCCCCATCTTGGAGGGCAACACCATATTCAACGAACTGGCTGCCAGAATGAGGCGATTAGCCTCCGCAAACGAGAGGGGATTGGGTCGACCGGTCTGGGTGGGCATCAGTTGCTGCAACCGCCAAGAGGTCAGCAGCGTGAGGGGAATCACCATCCCCAAGCTGACGGGCATCCACAGTGGATGGCTATTGGCAAAGACCTGCAGCATTGCTCCCGCGTCAATCTTCCAGTAGATAACCGCCAGAATGAATAGGCTGATGCAAATGGAAAGGGTACGCTTCATGCTTCGGAGTTATTGTCAGAGGGGCGATTGTCTTGGGGACGTGCATGAGTATCCCACGCTTGAAGGCATTGGGTCTCTACAACTGTAAATCGCTGGTTGCGAAAAACCGTGCAGTGGGCGATCGCTTGCTCTAAAAAGGGCTGCAAGTTTTGCTCTAGGTTGGCCAATGCCCGATTGCTGGCAGATTGATAGTGCTGAATCCAGTCATAATCAGTCAAGTAGTCAGGGGTAAAACTCTGGTTTTCCAACAACCAGTGGGTTACGCTATATCGCGTTTGAAAGTCCAGCACCTCTTGCGAATTAGCAGAGTATTGGGTCTCGATGGTCTCTTCGACGCGTTGCCGGAATGGATGGTAATACCCCAACTGGTAGGGGATAGCATATTCTCTAGCTATGAGGACAGACCGATGGGTGAAGCTGGGAATGTTGTCTGCCTCTTTGGAGATCGTCGCCAACATCGTATTGTTTGGCAGACTGGAAACAAATTGGTATAAGTCCGGATAGTCCCCCGTTTTAAACGCGCTGTGGGGAAAGGTGTCCTTGGCGAAGGGCTGAAACACGAATAGACCCAGCAGCAAGATTGCAGATAGACGACCGTATGTGCGCAGCAGTGCGGAGTATCGGACTAGAAGGGCCTGAATGGCAACCCAAATGACCACCGCCGCCGCCAACACCACCGAGATTCGGAAAGAGTACTTGGTATAGCGGACGGGGAGATGCAGCTTAAAGGCAACCGCATGAGCCAGAAAAAATAGCGCTAGGGATGACTGCAGCAGGCATGCCAATAGCTCTTGCAGGCGATCGCAGCCAGGCGGTCGATGGACTTTCGCCCACCGCCACTGGTTTAGAAACGGGTATGCAAACCCCACAACCGCAATCCAAGGGATTGTATCCCCCTCAGCAAACACTCCGCTACGTTGCCCCCAGAACCAGAATGCCAGCGGATTAGAGTTAAAAAATTCGCTTCTTCCCCCCGGCATCAGTTCGGGCATCGTTTTAGCTTCGGTCAGAGTCAATGTGGGGCCATACCCCGATGTTTGTAAGAAGTAGGGCAGTAGAACTGTCGCGGTTATGAGTAACCCGATGAGGTACAGACCGTAGCGATCGAACCACCATCGCCAGGTCCTTTGCTGCGGCCACCCCTTGGCAAAAGGGCGTTGCTGCTGAGCTGCCCGTATTCCTCCTAAGACCAACACCCCCGCACAAATGAGCACGCAGTGGGGATAGATGAAACTTTGGATCGAGATGACTGCACCACACCAGAGGAGGGAGCGAGCGACATAGCCGTTGAAAAACAACAGCAGCAGCAGGTAAGCGAACGCCCGTGGGGTGGCGGACACGAGATCGTCATCCATCCATATGGCCTGCAGCAGGAGAATTGTGGCCAAACCGGCGATCGCGGGTTGCCGCAGTAGCTGCCACACAAGCCTATAGCTGGCAACAGCGGTCGCAACACTGAGAATCCCTGGCAGGATAAGGCTTAATTGGTATGGCGAAATCGTCGGGGACAGCCATTGGTAAAGGGCTGTATAGCCTTTGGGAGCTACGGACTGGAAATAATCTGCAATGGCGTCGTTGGGGAAGCTTGCGGGATCGATAAAGCGCTGCATCCAAAACACGTGCTGCCGCGCATCATCTTGAATGATGTAAGGATGGTCTAATGTTTCTCGAAAGGCTGCCCCAAAGTAGAGCAGTGACGTGAAAATGCTGAGCCCCAGCCACAGTAGCAGCTGATGAATCGGTTTTTTCCCAACGTCAGAGTCAGTCACCATAGGTTCGAGCGATGGGTTGGATTGACGAGTGACTTGCGGCAAAGTTTATAACCTGCGTTCGAGCTGAAAAGCATCTCCAGGCTTAAGCTGAGAAATTTGCTCGGAGAGGTTTATCCAGGGCTGCAGCTGCCCCGCCTGGAAGGTACGGCTCATCACCACGTAGATGGATGTTTGATCGCAGCCAATGCCTCCACTCACCACTCTCTCCCAATTGTCCGCCTCAACTCGGTCCGTCACAATCCAACGATCGTCCTGCCAGCGAAAAGTTCGGGTAAACGAAAAGGGGGTATCGGACTTGCCTACAATCAGCAGCCGTTGCAACAGCTTGCGAATCAGGTTAGGGAAAAACCGACCCACCGTCAGCATCACCCCCCGCAAAATCAGTAGGTTGATGGGAGTCATCTGTTTTTGCTTGGCCCAGCCCAACCGACCGGAGATGACGATCTCGTCCGTCGGTTCCTGAAGGGGCAAATCCCCAAGGTCGTATTGGTCTACTAGATGACCGACTGCGTTGCGCAGGCGCTTACCCTCTTGCACCTGCAGCGAGACCTGGGTGTCTGACGCCACCAGTTCTCCATCGCGAAATAGCTTAAACGTGCCCCCTTTATTGAGGGCTAGAAATAATTCGGTGGTATGGCGGCGATCGATCAGCAGGCGGGCCTGCGGTAACCAGACCCGCTGCGGGAGCCGCAGGGGTTGCGGGGGTCGCGCCCCTATAAATTCTCGCCAAGCTAATAGATAATTCCAGGCGTGGTGACCGATGATGTGGTCGTCAGCATAGCAAGGGGCCAACCCCCGCTGCAGCCCTTGTAGGTAGCGATCGTTGATATCCAAGGCCTCCGGCAGCCACTGCCCGACAACTTCGAAGCCGTAGGGGAAGAAGTTGTACGTATTACGGCTGGTATATTCCCCGCCGTAAGAGCCATCGGGATGGACAAAATGGGCGGCAAGGCGCACCGCTTTTGTTAAAGCAGCCTTGAGGCGAACGCTGGGTTCTAACTGCTCCAGCCAAGCCAAACAGGTAATCGTTAGAGTGTGATAGCCAGGATCGCAGCCTTCGTATTCCTGAAACCATCCCTCCGCGCTTTGCCACGCCAGCACCCGCTCTAGCCGTTGCTGCTTGGCGGGCTCCCATTCCCGAGACCCTGTCAGTTTGCCCAGCAGCGTCAGACACAGGGCGATCAGGGCTTGGTGGTTCGTGAGTCTGCCGCTTTCGTGGTGCTTGGATAGCCAAGTGGCGCGGCGGGCAAAGAACTCTAGCACTTCCGGTCTATGCAGCTGAAGCAGCTTGTAGCTCTCGATGCAGGCCAACAGCGAGAAGGCCGCCGCTCCGCTGGCCCTTTCGAAGGGGAAATAGTCATCGCAAGACCCATCGGGGTGGGCGCTGCGGGCGGCATAGACAATCCCCGCCTCCACCCACTGGCGCAAATTTTGCTGGCGATAAAAGGAGTTGCCGGGGGCATCGGTATCGTAGGCCAATGCTAGGGGCCAGACGAACTCTTGGGCCATGCCGCTGGGGAAATCAACGATTTTGTAGTGCCAAAAGTTGCGGTCAAAACAGCCATAGGTAGGGCTATGGGGATTGCGATCTTGTAACGTCAGCAATTTTGGAATGTGAGCCAACGCTTCGCGGGCAAAACCATCTTTTGTCACAACACACCTCTAACAATCCCCCCTTGGAGTCCACTGCCCGTTATCCCACTGCCCGTCCCTCTTGTCTAGCCACCCACGCGGGGAATCGGAACAGTAACGATCAGTGGGAGTCTCGGGAGCTGGACTGCAGGCGCTCGATTTCCAAGCGCCTAAGGCGCACCCGATTTTCCTCCAACAACTTGCGGTTGGCTGCCAGCAAATCCGCCACCAAACCCAGAACCCACAGCTGCACACCGATCAGAATCAGAATAGCGGCGAGAATCAAGCTGGGTATGCGGGTGCGTTCGGTGCCCATCATTAAAAACAGCAGCCAGCGCAATCCCAGAAGAAAGCCGGTACCCAGCGGTACACTTCCCAAAATCAGGAAAAATTTCAGGGGCTGGTACAGCATGTAGAACCGCAGGATAGTGGTCCCCGATCGCCAAACGTAGGACCGCATGTTGCTGACCAAGCGGGAGGGGCGCAGATCGGGGTTGGTGCGGATGGGGACCGACACAATTTTCATCCCCTTGCTGCCCGCCTGAATGATGGTTTCCAGAGTGTAGGTGTATTGGTTGAATACATTGAGCTGCATGGCGCCAGTGCGGCTAAAGGCGCGAAATCCGCTGGGGGCATCCCGCACGTTACTTTTGCTAGCTGCTCTGACGACGCCACTCCCGATGTTTTGCAGCACCTTCTTGAGTGGAGAAAAATGCTCCGTTTGCCAGATGGGTCTGGCCCCAATCACCATGTCTGCCTCCCCCTTGAGGATGGGGGCAACGAGAGCAGGAATATCATCCGCACAGTATTGATTGTCAGCGTCGGTGTTGACGATAATGTCTGCCCCAGCCTGAAGACAGGCCTCCAAGCCAGCCATGAAGGCTTTGGCGAGCCCCTGGTTGGTGGAAAAGCTAACCACCCGATCGACTCCATGCTGTTGGGCCACTTCCACGGTGCGATCGCTGCTACCGTCGTTGATAATCAGCCATTCCACGCGATCGATTCCGGGAACCTGCCGGGGAAGGGCCTTCAGGGTAATTCCCAAAGAGGCTTCTTCGTTGTAGCAGGGGATTTGAATAATCAGTTTAGTCATCGAAGCCGGACTGACAGGAAAGGGGGAAACGTTGTGGGCGAGCAGCGAATGTAACGGATCGCGGTTATCCATTCACTGAGGATTGTCATTAGTCGAACCCCTGAGTGAGGACTGCGAAAGCAGGGCTCACTGACTTGGCCATAGCTATCAATGACGCTATCGAGAGTAAAGCACAATCGTTTCGCGGGGGTAGATCGCTGACAAGAAGAAGGAGAGTAATGGGAGAGAGTCTAAAGAAGCAGACTGCTCCACTAATTCGGTGAGGCAAACGGATCGATGCTAGCGGGGTCGGGGGGACGCACAATTGGGAGTAGGTCGAGGTCCGAACCGTAAAGGGATGTCAGTTCGTATTGAATATGGTCGACGATTGCCTCCTGCTGTTGTTGTGCAGAGGCATAGGACGCGAGATTGAAGAGGGCGAGCGGGATAAATGACCCAATCCCTGCAAACGAGCCCGCAATGCCTGCCACATTCCCCAAGTCAGCTGGAAGCCCCGTGCCTCCCTCCCAGCCCAGCTGGGCCAAGTAGGCCATGCTGTCGTCGTGATTCTCGACGTACTGCAAGAGTTCTAACTTGAGTTGATTCAAGGTGGGGTCAAACGGAGGGGGTTCCAGCATCGCGGGACTGACGGTGCTGCTGGGTTCGGCAGGAGTGGTGGCTGTAATCTCGCGGTGGATTTCCAAGAACTGGTTCATCGCTTCGGACAATTCCCGTTGGTGGATATTCAAAACCGCGAGGTTGTAGCTGGAGATGGGGTGGGGTTTGCTAATGCCCTCCAGTAAAGGGCGAGCTGCATACTGACGCTGAGTTTCGGCGGCGATCGCCTCTTCTGACGAGCACTCATCGTCACAGTCCAGCACTGGGCGATCGAGTTGATAGCGGACAATGGCGTGGTTGTTCAGGACTTCTGTCAATGGGGGCAGGTCTGCCAAAGTGTCGATGGCTGCATCGTATTCCTTCAGTTGATATTGGGCAGCGGCAACTAGATTTCGTTGATACGAGGTAGGTTCGACTAATTGGGAGCTCAATGCGATGGTCGTGGCATAGTCGCCAGTATGGTAGGCGGCATACATCTGGCTGTGGGTGGCGGCATCCGACAGCCGAGGATCGGCAAATTCAACATCTGTCATGTCCGCTAGCCAAGCTAATGACTGCTGGAAGTGTTGCAAGCGTAGGTATTCTTGGGCGAGCGCCACGCGAGCGCGTGGGGTGTCTGGGTTCCGCAGGTAAAAGCGTACTACGGACCGGAGGCGGGCATCTCCTCGATGCAGCGCTGTGACACCGATGGCATCAGCAGGGTCAACCTCAGCGGGGTGTTGACCGGCAACCAGTGCTTGCACGAGCAGGTCTTCTCGGCTGACCTGCGCACAGAGATCGGGGGGGATAGAGGCGAAAAATGCACCCCCCACCTCTGGTCCGCACAATTGGGTAGTGTTTGGCTCTGACCAGTCTCGATTGAGAACCAATCGTTGAGTGGATTGAGAGAGATCCGTTGCAACACTCTCGCTGGAAGCGATCGCATTAGAATTACTGTCTGACACAGGCATAGGGGAAAAGCCCGCTTGGCGGCCCGTGCTTGCGGATCCAGAGGGAGAGGCGATCGGTAGATTGGGGTTAGGGGGCTGCAGATCCGTAGGGAGAATATCTAGGACGAGGATGCTGGCAGAAATCGAGGACAGCGGTTGAATAGGGGTGGCGAGTTGAGCAGTGGCGCTCCTCTCATCTAGTTCAATAATGGTAAAGGGAATGTCGGTGCTCTCGAAATGGGCAGATTCGGTGACGGAGTAACCATTCAGGGTGATAAAACCGCGATCGCCTAGCCGCAATCCGCTACTTTCCCCCTGTTGCAGGATTATCAGGTCGTCTTGAGAGGGATGAGGAACAATCCCCACGGCAATTTCGCGATACTCTAGCGCCTGGGCTTTACGGCCAAAACCATGGGGGCCACCCATACCGATAGAACTGCTGACACCGAATAGGAACAAACCCGCCAGCAGGATACGGTTTTTGAGCACGGTACACCCCTGGCAATCGCAAGCAATAGATAGCCATATCTTATACGGACTATCCCTAACTTTTAATAGGCGTAATAGGCGAAGTGGGGCTTTTTCTCATCGATGCGGTGACAGGTCAGTATAGCGACCGTAAAGTCGCTTAGGACATTTCAGCTATCCCAATCACTGACTGGGCATAGATTCCTCTGTCCCAACTGAAATGTCACAAGCTCTATGAGCTGATTCAATTTCAATTGACAGTTTGGCTGCTGGAAGGGCTGGGGCAGGGAGAGATGCCAAGGTCGCAATTGTTGGAGGAGACTCGCAATTGTTGGGAGAGACTTGTGCAATGGCTTTCACCGATCGCTATTCTGTAACAAGCGGTATTCAGTACTATCGACAGACTACAAGTGGAAGCGATCTCCGTTGGATTTGTTCTCTCGTGACTTTGTTCTTTAGCAATCGCACGTCTATTCCCCGTTGTTTTTAGGCAGAGGGGGGAACAAAAAGTTGGGTGGTAAAACTGTGCTCGGGACTGTGGGGAAAGGGATTGAAGGCATACGACGAGCGCTGTTTGCTCCGGGAACGAAGTGGACGTCCCCCCACGTGCGGTTCTGGCTGCTGGTCAGCGTGCTGTTCGGGCTGGGATTTAGCGTCATGGGGCTGTTGGAGGCGTTTCAGGTGCCCTACACCATTCAGGATGATGCACGGCAGCACGTGTTTTGGATGCAGCGCTTTATCGATCCAGAACTGTTTCCCAGCGACCCGATCGCTGACTATTACCAGTCTGTGGCTCCGG
>JBFRWN010000106.1:0-6109 GCA_051439605.1 Synechococcus sp. | reverse complement strand
GCTCCCCGCTGGCGCATCTTCTTAGATGTGATGTTTTTTGAAACATTGCCGCAAACTTTTATCGGCTTGAGAACGGCGGTGTCTCTGACGCTGGTGGTGATTATTGTGGCCGAGATGTTTGTGGGCTCGATCAATGGTATGGGGCATCGCATCATCGACGCACAAATCGTGTACGACATGGAACAAATGTACGCGTCAATTATTGCCACCGGACTGATGGGGTATGGCCTCAATTTGATCTTTCTGTCTCTAGAAAAACGATTTGTCCACTGGATGTAATTCACCACAAGTTTTCACTCACGGCAAGTTTTCACAGCTACCTAGCAAACCATTGACTTCTCGGGAATCAAACCATGACTAACGATCGCTCTTCTTCGTCTATCAGTCGCCGCCGGTTCATTCAATTGGGTGCCGCAGGCACTGCAGGTTTGGCCGGAGCTTATACCGGTTGGTCGCAAGCGGCAGCCCACCCACTGTGGCTTCCGGCTCGATCGAAACGCCGCCGCCTTCTGCAACAGGACAAACTGGACAAAGTGGTGGCCTCTTGGTTGCCCATCATGCAAACGACTGCCTATTACGTCGCTCTAGAAGAAGGGCTGTTTGAAGAGGCTGGAATCGAAATTGAGTCGGTCAAGTTTGAAAATCCCAACCAAATTATCGATTCCCTTATTTCCGGACGGGCAGACTTTGGCCCTCCAGGGGCAGCAGCTGGTATTGCGGTGTTGGCCGAAACGCGCGATCGCGGCTCCCTTAAAGTCTTTGGTTTACAGGGGGGAGGCATCGAAGCCGATCGCACCAACGATGTGCTGCTGGTTCCCAACGACTCGCCCGTCGCTTCCTTTGAGGATCTGCAAGGCAAAACTATCGGCACCGTACCGGGAATCCAATGGCGAACCATTACCCGCCACCTCGTGCGTCAAAACGGGCTCGATCCCGATTCCGATGTGCGTGTGACGGAACTGGCTGTGGGCTTGCAACTGCCGTCGGTCGTTGCGGGCAGTGTGGATGCCACCCTGTCGTTAGAGCCCGTGGGCTCGATCGCCGATGCTACTGGTCAGGCCACCCGCGCCATGATTAACCCCTGCTCGATGTTTATTTCCGACCCGTTCTATTCGGGGGCGTCGGTGTTGTCTAGCAAGTTCATTGAAGAGCGCCCGGAAGTGGCCAAGCGGGTGGTGGAAGTGATTGACGAAGCCACGAAACTGGCTAACTCCGATTTCGATAAATACCGACCGGTGCTGGCCAAATACACGGCTTTGGAAGAGGAGCAGGCCAGCTACGTTGCTCAGCCACGCTTGCGAGGTTTTGCAGATCTCGACGATCGCGATCTCGATTCCTATCAAAAGTTTGTGGATGTCTTTTTCAACGAGGGAGTTTTGCAGGAACAGCGTGATATTAGCGAGATCCTGCTGGATGGTTCCACCATTGGCCTCTAACTCCAGCTAGCAGTTCGAGCTTCCCATGGGAACGGAGGAGAGTTGCTAAAACCAGTAGGCGTCTCTCCTCCTGTCACCACCTTCATTTCCCGAGTCCGTTGACTAACCGGAGACTCCGCTCCATGCCAAAATCCAAATTTCGTGCTGCTGTCGTGCAAACGTTAGCTGCTTTAGGGGACATCGATCACAATATCGAGTTGTTGCGCCATCACACCCGCGAAGCCGTGCGGCAGGGGGCCGAATTGGTGGTGTTCCCCGAATGCATGAATACCGGATATCTGTTCGATTCGGCGGAGCACTGTCGCGAACTGGCGGAGCCGTTAGATGGGCCATTTATCTCGGCGATGGCGGATCTCTGTCGTCAGTACGGCATTCATTTGGCCAGTGGGGTGACAGAGCTGGATGCTGCCAGCGGCAAGCTGTATAACAGCGGCATCTTATTGGATGACGACGGCAATGTTGCCATTCACTATCAAAAGCAATTTCTGGCCACCCACGACCAAAACTGGTTTGAATTTGGAACGAAGGGCTGTCCGGTGGCCGATACTGCTCTGGGACGGTTGGGGCTGTTGATTTGCTTTGATGCCCGCATTCCAGAAATTGCTCGATGTTTGGCCTTGCAAGGGGCGGATGCTCTGGTAGATATGGCCAATTTTTTCACCCTCGACCGGGCGGATATGTGGGGGCCGGCCAGGGCTTACGAAAATGGAGTGTGGTTAATTGCCGCGACGAAATCGGGAATCGAGCGCAGCATTTACTATCCGGGGGGCAGCACAATTGTCGATCCGCACGGTCGGGTGATTCATCGCATTCCGGATGACACCCACGGGGTGGCGACTGCCGATATCGATTTGGAGATGTCTGG
Source organism: Synechococcus sp. (assembly GCA_051439605.1). GTDB lineage: Bacteria > Cyanobacteriota > Cyanobacteriia > Thermostichales > PCC-7336 > PCC-7336. Next base: position 3,808 of record JBFRWN010000106.1, on the reverse strand, counting down.
AAAAAAACGGTGGTATACCAGCGGTCACAAGTTCGCTGATCGCCGCCCCGATACCTACCAAATTCTCACCAAGCCGTTTGCGGATACTCCGGTTGCAGAGCTATTGAAAGAGGCGATCGTGCCGGAGCAGGCCACCACTAAAGTTGCTCCCGTACAGTCACACACTACTGCGGAGGCGGGGAGCTGGGATGCAACGGTGGCGATGGTGAGTCATGCAGCAAAGTTGGGAATCAAGCTGATTGCATTGCCGGAACATTGCACGTTTTCCACTTGGCTGCCCGATGGTCAATTGGCGGCAAGTCAGGCGGAGAAGGCGGAGCTGTATATCGAGCAGATGTCAGAGATTGCGAGTCAGTATGGCTGCATCATTGTGTTGCCGCTGGTGCAACGGGTAGACGGCAAATTGATGTCTACCGCTGTTTTGCTCAGCACTGAGGGTGAGACGCTGGGACGGTACGAACAGGTGCATCTCAATCAGGAAGCGAAAGGCTGGGCCGAGGCTGGGGATGAGTTGCGGGTGTTTGAGACGAGCTTCGGTCGGGTGGGGATTTTGTTGGGGTACGACGGGATGTTTCCCGAGGCTGCTAGGGTATTGGCGATGAAGGGGGCTGAAATTGTTGTGTGGTGCTGTGCTTGGCGCGATCGCTTTGAGCGGGAACTGCTTACTGTATCCAAAGCTGAGGATAATCGTGTCTTTGTGGCTTGTGCCAATCGCACGGATTGTCCCTATCCGGGAGGGTCGTTTGTAGTTCCGCCGAATGGTTTGCCCCATTGGGACGTCAATGTTTGTGAGCCACGCAATATGTCTTTTGGGGCTGTCATGCCCATGTACGCCAACCTCGCTTTGGCTCGCCAAAAACGGTTGATTCCTAAGGTTGACGTGATTCGCAATCGGCTTGTGAATACCTATCAACCTCTGGTGAGTGTGCCGTAGAAAACTCAAGTTGCTAGTTTTTGGGATTGTTTATGGAGAGAATTAGGGTGTTGCACATTCAGGGGATGAAGCCGAAGAGCGAGGGAAAGCGCGGACAGATGTAAACGCTAGCTGCAGGCCCTTTGCAGCACCCTCATAAAGACGGATTTACTGTGGAGAGTCAATTTCATGCCCCATTTGTGCAAGGCCGATTTTCCTATCAACTAGAGCAGTGAAAGATAAAGTTCGATCTAACAATTAATTGATTTTAAAGGCCAAATGTTCAGAAACTTCTCCGTAGCGTATTGCCGATCGCTATACATTTTCTACAATCGTTTTAGGGACATTACCCTAGACAGAGTAGATTGTTGGAACACAAGCCATTGACGTGTCCACCCTCGATATAGCAATCCGCTGTAAGGTCTGGAGTTCGGGGACAGCTCAAACTCTTGATTTACCAGAAGAAATGGCTAGAGGATTCTCCATAGCTGATTGCAGAAAGATATATAATTCGGCTAATGCTTGTGAAATAGTGGTGAAGGCTTGCTTTCATGCTCTTTCGATTGTTTCGCTAAGGCTTGGGCTGCAACCTTTTTCGTCAGCGGTTTCCACCATAAATACCCCTGCCCCAGTTCACAGCCTAATTCCTGGATCGTTTGGCGTTGTGATTCTGTTTCCACCCCTTCGGCAATGAGCCCCAAATTGAGCCGCTTGGCTAGAGAAATAATCGTAGTGATGATTTCCATACTTTGGGAGTTATGTTGTGCTCCCTGAACAAAAGAGCGATCAATTTTTAAACCTGCTAGCGGCAGACGGTGTAAATAGCTGAGGGAAGAGTGCCCCGTACCAAAGTCATCCAACCATACCTCCACCCCCTGCATAGCAAGCGTCTGCAAAACACGTGCTGTTGCTTCTGGATCTTTCATGAGAATGCTTTCCGTGATTTCTAGTTTCAGATGTCTACCGGAGAGATGTGTTGTCAGCAGTACCTGGGAGATAGTTTCAGCGAGATCGGCAAAAATAAAGTTCGCTGTGGAAAGATTAACAGCGATCTTTAAATCCAAGTGGGGATATTGCATTTCCCAAGCATGGAGTTGTTGACAGGATTGGTGTAGAACCCAGCGATCGAGTGTCGCGATCATCCCCATCTCCTCAGCGATGGGGATAAAAACCGTAGGTGAAATTAGCCCGTGATCGGGATGTTGCCAGCGGGTCAAAGTCTCAAAGCTACGAATACGACCATCGGTAACATTGACAATTGGTTGGAACATGAAGAACAGCTCTTGCTGTTCAATTGCCTGTCGAAGGGAGACTTCTAAGGCCATTCTATGAACTGTTTGTTTGGCAATAGATTGCTCAAAAATCGCAAAATTTCCTCTACCACTTGATTTTGCCTGATACATAGCAATATCAGAATGTTGGAGCAACTTTTCGACAGAAAGTTCAGGCGAACCAAAAGCAATCCCAATACTTGCACTGGTATTGATAGTATGACCTTCAAAAAATATGGGTTCTTGAATCTGTTTCTGTAAGTGTAGGCATAGGTGTTCAATTGCCTCAGGACATGTGTTTGGAATCAGAATGGCAAACTCATCACCACCTAAACGAGCAGCTGTTTCCTCATTGTTGAGACATGATTGAATTCGAGTCGTAATCTCTACCAATACTCGATCGCCAATCGCATGACCGAGAGAATCATTAATGACTTTGAAGCGATCGACATCAAGGAATGCGATCGCCAGAGAAGCCTCTGAGGGAATATGCGCGTTAAGAGCTTGGGTCAAGCGATCAGCAAAAAGGGTGCGATTGGGAAGTCCTGTTAGAGCGTCGTACAGGACTGCACTTTGGAGAATTTGCTCTTGTAATTGTCGTGATTGAGTGACATCTGAAATAGTGATTATATATCCCAAAAGTCTCTTGCCAGATAGGATCGGCTGTCGATCGAACTGCAGGTGTTTCCGATTGACAGTAACTTCTATCTCTCCTTTGGCCATTAGCCGTTGCCAGGCTGAATCGGATAAAAATGCGAACAGCTGCTTTGCGGATTTTCCTATATTTGAGGCGGAACAACCCAACAGATATGCTGACGCTGTATTGAACTCAATAACTTCATAGCTTGGTTCCAACACTAAAACAGAGTCTTTCAAACTTGAAAATATCTGTTGGTAAGCTAAGGGCGAACGTTGTAAGACTTTGTAGCGTGACATTCCCCAGAATAATAGAATTGAGCTAAATGCTAGGCCAATGGGTGTTAAGTCAAAAAAGACGTACGGTTCATAAAATGGAGATAGGGTTAAAAAATTCAGAAATAATGGCGTCAGTCCACAACACAGCAACATCAAAAGTTGTCGTCGTTGTTGTTTACGATTTTGCCAAATAGCGCTTAGCAAATGGGCATGTCCTAAAAATATAACGCTATAGCTATATGGCAGATGAACAAGCTTAAACCAAAGTCCTCTTTGGTATTGTGCGATGGGAACCCCGAAAAGAACTTCGTCTAGCGAGATCGTCCACATTAATGAAGATAAGCTTGGAGTCCAATAGACAATCAACGTTGCCAAGGGGACTATACCTAGTAGCCACGGTGAAGGAGCACGATGTTGAATGAATTGCAGAATATAGTAAAACCACAAGACTGGTACTGAAACATAAGAAAAAAGTTGGATCCCAGTCCAAAACCAAAAGTCATCTAGATTCTCATTTAAGAAAAACAGGCCTGATGTTGCACACCAAAATGCTGTCATCAGGACAAAAAGTCGAAACCCCCAGTCAAGCTGTGCTTTTTTTTGTGGAACCAAGAAGGGGATTGCAGTACAAATTGTTGCTGCTACGAAGTTAATAAGTATATAGAGGAGCAACAACCACTGCATCGCGGGTTTAGTCCTGAGACATTTT
>JBFRWN010000105.1:0-15794 GCA_051439605.1 Synechococcus sp. | reverse complement strand
CAGATACTCTTGTCGCCTCGTTGAGCTGAAGCCATTCTGGTTGACCAGTTGGGGACAAGCTACGATCTATCAAACATTCATTAGTGCTTCAATATACGCCGCTACCACAGAAACCGTTAGAACTAGGTTTGATTTGCCTCAAGAAACGGCTGCATCTGCGAGAAATCCTGTTGCCTAAGTGGCTACGTGGTAAGCCGATATGGCAGGGGAAATTACACAGCTCATGCAAAATCTGTCGTTTTGTTTACAGAAATTAATAGATGGCTCGTTTATTCTGCACGTGTATCCAGTAGGAGCCAGCGAACATGAGTCTTGTCTGTCATGTTAAGGTTCGCGTTTTGGACTCCTTCAAGAGTGCAATGACGGAGTTTTATACGCCGCAGTCAAGCCATGAAACTATGTTGGTGCAGGTCGCTCCCCACACGCAAGATGCCTTGTTTGTGCATCACTTCCAGACGGATCAACTGTTGGTAGTGCGGGGCAGCATGGTGTTGGTGGTATTGCGAGATCGTCAGTATGACTACATCCCTCTGTGTCAGTCGCAACCAGTCGTGGTAGAGATTCCGCCGGGAGTTCCGCACGGGGCGATTAATCCGAGCGATGAGCCCTGTGTGCTAGTTAATGCAGTCCTGCGGCACGGAGAGCCAGATGAGCGCGATTATCGCCCGATGCGCTTGCCGTTTCCCTACGATGTGCAGGCGGCACGTGCGGCATTGGCAGGCATAGAGCAGGCGATCGCCTGACCGAAGCTGAGCTTAACGATCTGTGTTTCTATCTACATTCTCTTGTTATTTTCAAAATTGTGTCTAGCATCTTTCCTCCAGGCAAACTGTTCTGTCAAATCTTTCAGACGAGGATAAGAAATTTCTATTTTGACTTAAACTCCACTTTCTATAATTCCAACCGTAAAATTACCGGTTTTAGCAATTGATAGTTCGTTAAGTGTTATCCACAATTGAGCCGTGCTCATTTTTACTTGCTATAAATAGCAGTTAGATTGGCGGCATTAATGTATTAAAAAATGTTGCACGATTTCGATCCCCTTGATAGCGTTATAAGCGTAAATACCTTACAGCCAATCCTTACTCTTAAGGAGGACGCCCATCATGCTTCGCTACGTCAATGAATTAACTGACCGCACCACCGATTCTAGAACAGCCTAATACAGCGATTAGCATCCGCTGACTGCTGATTCAATCCGTCAGTTGTCCATCCATAATTTTACTTTCCGATTCACTCAATCAATGGTATTCCTCAGTTCCCGGCTCGACCGGAGATAGGAATTCTTAGCGTCTAAGAGGGTTCTTCTAAATCAAACTCATCGAGACGTTTATCGGAAAGTTCTGCTCCAAGTGTGTATGTTTCTTGCTTACTTCTTTCTAAGCATCAGTTTCGTGCGACAGTTTGTCGCTTTGTAAATAGAGCGCGATCGCTCATCTTCTTGGCAGCCTATTTACATGTTTGCCAGAAGTGTTTTTGCGCTCTTTCTTTGAGGTGTTCGTAATGAATGTATTGGGAAAAACAGCTCTGGTCACCGGAGCATCAAAAGGGATCGGTCGGGCGATCTCCCTCGAACTCGCACGCAACGGTATCAAGCGCTTGGTGTTAGTGGCGCGCAATCGAGAGCGGCTAGCCGAGACCGCATCTGAAGTCGAAGCCTTGGGCGCGGAAGCGATTCCGCTATCCCTCGAGCTAGCACGGGTGGTGGATGTTGATATCGAAATTGCCCAGGCCTGGAGAGATTATGGACCGATTCACCTGTTGGTCAACTCCGCCGGAGTGGCTCATCAAACTCCGTTCTTGCAGGCTCAAACCCCTCAGATGCAGGCAGAATTGAGCACTAACTTAATGGGGGTGTACGCCATCACCCGCGTCATAGCTCGCAGGATGGCAGCGATGGAAGACGGGGCGATCGTCAACGTCTCGAGTCTGATGGGAAAGGTGGCGGCTCCCACCATGTCTACCTATTCGGCAACGAAGTTCGCTCTGCTCGGGTTTACCCAAGCATTGCGTAGCGAGTTAGCCGGACACAATGTACAGGTTGTGGCGTTATTACCAACTTTGACCAGGACAGATATGGTGGATGACTTTGATTGGTTTAAGTGGGTGGTTCCGGTCACTCCGGAAAAGGTAGCCAGCGCTTTGATACGCGGATTGCAGCAGGGGTCTTCCGAAATTCTGGTGGGGTGGCAGAGCTATGCGACAGTATGGCTCAATCGCCTCATGCCCGGAGTAGTGGAGCTGATGGTGCGTATGGCGGCCCCTTTGCCCAGAAAGCAGCAAAGACTCAGGCACGCAAACCCGCGACAACGGTTATGGCTGGGAGTCAATGATTCTTAGCGATTGGCCCTTACGTCATTGATTCAAGTAACCCGAATTCTTGTAAACAAAGTTGGATAAGTCAGATGCCTAAGAACGCAAAACCCAATTTCCAAATCACTCCTGAGGCGTCCTACGCGGCGATTGCATACAGTTATTTTGCCGGTCTAAATCCCAAGAATTTTGTTCGAGAGGCAGGAGATATCCGCTTCGCTTGCGATCGCAATAACTCTCCAGAATCACAGCACATCGATGATTTTCTAAGCCAAGATACCAAGCGAACGGTGTCAGCTTTGCAGGCAGTTTACTCAAGTATGTTTCCTGGGTATGCCAGTTTTGTGAATGCCTTACAGAAAAGATTGCAATGCGAGCAGTATGTTAAAGAATTAGCTCCGTTACTTGAGGAGATACTATACTGCTAGCCATAGGAAACGTATCTCATAAGTGAATAAAGCTATGGTTCAGATTTATTGGCAATAGGTCATTACTTTGAAATCAACCCATGCCTAGATCCGCCTTTATTCCTTTGCTAGTAAATTAGCCTCATAATAATTCAAAGGAGGTAGGCAAGTAGCTCTGCGCAAATGTAGCCAATCTAACCATATTTTCATGTAAATGCGATCGCCTTTATTCCCATTTGAGCTCGAGAACATTGTCTGGCATCAACTCTACGCGAGTGCCAAATGTTCTGCCTTCTCGGTTCAAGGTATTCTTCAGCCAGGATAGGTCTAAATCTGATGCATCGTTGACTTTAAATCTGTTAATTCGAGTTGGAACCATTTGCAGTTTAACGAGGTCTCCAGTCGTAATATTGACACTGGCAAAATACATCAACCCTAAATCCCCTCGATAGACTTCGTACCCATCAATCCCTTCGTAATCATCTAAAAAATCGCCACAGCCATAAAGAATCAACTTGTTCCGGTAAACTTCGCACCCCTGAACGTGATGGCACGAATGACCGTGAATCAGATCGACATCCGCATCGCTAACGAGCTTGTGGGCGAACTGGATGCGGGCGTTCGGTATCGTATAGCCCCAATTCCCTCCCCAATGGATGGAGACTACAACGACATCTCCCGGTTGCTTATAGTCTTGGATGTTGTCCCGAACTTGCTGCAGGGCAAGGTCTGAATAATCTGGCAACAGAGCAATTCCGGGTTCAGATTTCGTTGCACTCCAACTCACAGGAATTCCGCTAGATTGAGAGCCATACGAAAAGACGAGTAATCGATGGCGATCGCCAATCGGAAACACGGCTGGAGCTTCTGCCTCGCGGATCGTGTGTCCGGCACCTGCAAATCGTACGGATGATTTTTTCAACGTTTCCAGTGTCTCGATCAGCCCGGCTTTTCTCCAATCGAGAACGTGATTGTTTGCCAGCGCACAGCAATCGATCTGGGCTGCTCTCAAGCAAGCGATATTGTCCGGATGCATCCTGTAGTGGATACCCTTGCCCCGCTCGAAGTTTTCGCTGGTCGTAATACTCGTTTCGAGATTAATGAGTTTGATATCCGGCTTGAATGTGTCGAATGCCTTCAGAGCCTCTCCCCAGACATAGGAATATGACACGGGCATGGGAATCTTGCCGCTTTTAGCTTCAGCAAGCTCGACATATCCCCTCGTATTTTTTACGTATCCTTCGTGCAGACCCGACAGGCTGGGATGAGGCAAAATGCGATCGATACCTCTCCCCAGCATCACATCTCCACACATGAATATCGTGACGATATTGTCTGGCATTACAGTTGTCTGGCATCAATCTCAACAATCTTGCAAACAAGACAAGCTCTCTATTGGCAGGTGACGCAGCTATTACCACCAAAAGACATCGCTCTAAATCAGAGAGCTAGCAAACTTGAATGTAACGGAGCTTAACTCTTCGCTTGGGGGCCGTGTTTGGACCAGACCTTGTAAGCGATTTGCCAAAATCGCCAAAGATTTTGATTCCGACAACTATCCAAGTTCTCTAAAGACTCTCGATCGTGGCTTTGCGCATCGCGGATCAGATCGTAAGCAGCTTCTTCGTCTTGAGGATGAGCGAGAAGTCCCTCGCCAAATCGACGCCACGTATCGTAAGAATAGTTAGCGGACCAATAGAGGTCAAGTTCGCATTTTTCCCAGTTACCAATCTTGGAAACTTGCGTGTGAGTTTCTTCTTGGTGAGTAAACATATTGCACTCCCCTCCTCTAAATTAAATGGATGGGATGGGTTCACTACGATCCTATCCAACTGTAGAGAGTCTTATGAAAATGGAAATATAACCACAAGATCCCCGTTCAGATCGGTCAAGATGAGTTGAACGATCGCTATGCGGATTTGCCATTGAGCACAGATGAACCAGCGAACTCGTCAAACCAGCAGGCTCTATTGGCAAGAAGAGTCCAAGCGGCGGTAGGCTCGCAATGGCAGCGATGGCCCCCCTCCCTGCAAGGGAAAATCGCCGCACTGATGGCAGCACTCGTATCGAACGATCGCCTCGAACCAGCACCGATCGCCCTGTCGGCATTTCAGCTAGCATTAGCCCGAGAATCTCGACTAACAGCAAACCCTGAGGAAGTCTCGATTTACCGCATTGCCACGGTGATTCAGCGGCAACTGGCTCGTCGAGTGGAAATCTGTTCGCTGCCTGCGTCCATTAGTACCGTTGCAGCAGCAGATGTGGCCTATTCACAAGTCAAACAACGCTCTTACGCAGTGGCGATTGTTTGGGATATCGATAGAGGGGAACCGATCGCGCAGTCAGAATCGATCGCGCCCATTAACTTTCCTTACATTCCCGGGCTACTCTCCTTTCGAGAGGCTCCGGTACTGTTTGCGGCGTTGCGGGAGTTACAAAAGCCGTTCGATGTGTTGCTGGTGGACGGTCAGGGGCTGGCCCATCCGCAGCGATTTGGATTGGCTTGCCATCTAGGAGTTTTGCTGGACTGCCCGGCAATTGGCTGTGCGAAAAGTCGACTGTGCGGTCAACATGCTGAGGTTCCGAGCGATCGCGGTGGATGGTCTGAATTGCGCGATGGCGACACCGCGATCGGTCGGGTCTTGCGCACGCGATCCAATGTCAAGCCTGTTTTCGTATCGGTCGGACACCGGGCCACTATCGAACAGGCTGCCGAGCTGATTTTGCAGTTATCTAAATATCATTTGCCAGAGCCCATACGGTTAGCCGATCGCCTCGTGGGAGCTTTGCGCGTGTCGGACGAGCAGACTCCTTAATACTCCCATTCTTCCAGGCGATTGAGATTTGTAGTGAGCCCTACTTTGCAATGCTGTAACCCAAAAAGCTAAGGATATACTCTCGGCCCAATAGGTTTTTCGAACGATACTTCTCCCATGACTCACTTCGAACAACAACGATCGCAAATGGTCGAACAGCAGCTCCGCCATCGCGGTATCCGGGATGAAGCCGTCCTGGAGGCGATGACGCGGGTGCCCCGCCATCAATTTGTTTCGCCATCGCAGGCTGGGATGGCTTACTCGGATATACCGTTACCCATTGGTTACGGGCAAACCATCTCGCAGCCCTACATCGTGGCTTACATGACCGAAGCGGCAGGGATTTCATCAGAAGATATCGTGCTGGAGATTGGCACGGGGTCTGGCTATGAAGCCGCTATTTTAGGTCAACTCGCTAAAGAGGTTTACACCATTGAGGTTGTGCCCGAATTGGCAGAACAGGCCAGCCGCACTTTGGCGGACCTGGGCTATCAAAATGTGTTTATCAAAAAGGGAGATGGCAATTTCGGTTGGAAAGAGCATGCCCCCTACGATGCCATTCTTGTGACGGCGGCTCCAGATCGCATTCCCGAATCGCTCGAAGAACAACTGGTCTCCAATGGAAAACTGGTCATTCCCGTCGGCACTTGGTTTCAAGACCTCTTGGTACTGCAAAAGACCCCAGATGGCTTAGTGCGGAAGCGATCGCTACCCGTGCAGTTTGTCCCGCTAGTGAGTGAGTGACCGACAGAAGTTCCCTGGTCTGGGAACGAGGGGGGTCCCTTGGAACCGGCTGTCGCGAAACCTTGCGTAGAGGCCGTTGACCTGCATTGACAATGTCCTTGCTCGCCAGCTTGTTAAGGTTATGAATGTGCCAATCTTTAGCGACCTTCAAGTCGTTTAGTGCATCTCAGCTGCCCAGAAACCTGACTAGGCACAGAGGTTGATGTCCTACCTGAGACGTCGCAGCTACAAGTCTTCGCCCTCTATCGGTATCTATGAGCATCCTCACCCTGCAATCCATTCGCAAAGACTTTGGTATTAAGGAAATCCTGCGGGAAGCCAGCTTCAGCGTGGGGGAGAACGAGAAAGTGGGCTTGATTGGAGTCAACGGCTCCGGCAAATCGACCTTATTAAAGATGCTGGCGGGATTGGAACCCATCGACGGCGGTCAGCGCCTGGTGCGATCGGGGGCTCGGATTGTCTACTTGCCCCAGCAACCGGATGTGGACGAGAACAATACCGTTCTCGAACAAATTTTTGCCGACAGCAGCGAACAAATGCAGCTGGTGCGCCAGTACGAAGACCTGTCCCACAAGATGGCCCAGGCTAGCGGTGACCAACTGGATACCCTGATGCGACGTCTTTCCAGCATCACCGAACAGATGGAACAGGCAGATGCTTGGGGGCTGGAGACCAAAGCCAAGATCGTGCTTAGCAAACTCGGCATCGACGATTTTGACGTCAAAGTCGGCACTCTGTCCGGAGGATATCGCAAGCGGATTGCCTTGGCGACAGCGCTGCTGTCCGAGCCCGACCTGTTGCTGATGGACGAGCCCACCAACCATCTAGATGCAGAGTCAGTGGAATGGCTGCAAACCTATTTAGATGACTATCGCGGGTCCATTCTCTTGATCACCCACGATCGCTACTTTCTCGATCGCGTCACCAATCGCATTTTGGAAATTGACCGAGCCGATCTTTACACCTATTCGGGAAATTATTCCTATTACCTAGAGAAAAAAGCCGCCCAAGAGGAGGCGATCGCCTCCAGTCAGAAGAAACTTCAGGGGGTGTTGCGGCGAGAACTGGCCTGGCTGCGTCGGGGGGCAAAAGCCCGCAGCACCAAGCAAAAGGCCCGCATCGATCGCTATCACGAAATGAAAAATCGCGAGTTTAAGGAGGTGCAAGGACGCGTAGATATTGACACTCCCGGTCGCCGGATTGGCAAAAAGACGATCGAGCTGCAGGGGGTGAGTCAGTCTTTTGGCGATCGGCAGCTGATTTGCGATTTCACCTACGAATTCAGCCCTCAAGATCGAATTGGCATCATCGGTGGAAACGGGGCCGGGAAGTCTACATTGCTCAACATCATCACCGGTCGCCTCCAACCTGACGAGGGAACTGTAGACATTGGCTCGACCATTCACATCGGATATTTCGATCAGCACTCCGAGAACCTACTGTCCGCCGCTCAACAGCAACAGCGTGTCATCGAGTACATCAAAGACGTGGCCTCCTTTGTCACAACTGCGGACGGTGGGCAAATCAGCGCCTCCCAAATGTTGGAACGGTTTTTGTTTGATGGCAACCAGCAATACACCCCCATTCACAAGCTTTCGGGGGGGGAAAAGCGTCGCTTGTTCTTGCTTAAGGTGCTGATGGAAGCTCCAAACGTTCTGATCTTGGATGAGCCCACCAACGATCTGGACGTGCAGACGTTGTCAGTGTTGGAAGAGTATTTGCAAGAATTTAATGGCTGCGCGATCGCCGTCTCCCACGATCGCTATTTTCTCGATCGCACGGTTAATCGCATCTTTGCATTAGAACCTGGCGGGAAGGTGCGACAGTATCCCGGTAATTACTCTGTATATCTCGATTTCAAACGGGCTGAAGAGGACAAAGCCAAAGCGGATGCAGCTGAAGTGGCGGCCAAGGCTCCGAAAGATAAGAAAGTGCCTTGTAAGGCAGGAGGTGATAACTCAAGAGGGACCCCAAAACGGAAACGCTTGTCGAATTACCAACGCAGGGAATATGAGGAGCTAGAGAATAAAATTCCCGAACTGGAAGAACAGAAAACGATACTTGAAAAGACGCTCTATAACAATCCTCCCAGCAGCTACGACGAAGTGCAAAAGTTGTCCGAACAATTGGCGACATTAACCGAGGAAATTGATCGAGCCACCGAGCGCTGGATGGAATTGGCTGAATTAGATGTATAAGCGATCGAGATGGGAAAAGTAGTCCGAAGGCGCGGTTTTCATAATTTAGCTATGGCTCTATTCCTTTGTAGGATTCAATCAATTTTTGTCCCTACTAGATGCTCTTGACTCAAGTCTTTTGATGTTTTTGTTGATATATTTGATATATAGGGATATAGAATGATCGAGTATCCAGATTACCTTGGGAAATGCAATAATAAAGCGAAATATCCCAATCAATCTATCTCTGATAAATACCAAAAATGCCTTGCCGTCTTTTGGATATAGTATATTCCCAAAGTAGCTAATATAATATCTTTGGCCGATATTCGACTGATAGTTATAAATTCTCCAGCTCCTGAAAAGGTAATTCAAGTTTAATAACGAGATTATGTTAGGAATACGAGGAACGATGTCGCTGTTATTAACAAATCGAATCAACTTTTCATTTCCAAATTTACCTTTATAGTACGCTTGGAAAGAATTAGCGCCTACTTTAGGTTGCCCAAACGTATATACTCCAGCAATATTAACTCTGTAGTCTTTATTATCTTCATCGATCCGTTCTTTTTGCTCGTCGATGTTATTTTTCTGTTCTTCTGCGATAGATAGGTTGACAGCAGATAAGACAGCCAAGGCACCGCCTAAACTGTGACCAGTAAAATATACTTCCTTTGGCTGTTGCCTGCCTAGATAATCATTTATATCTTTCTGTACTTTTTGAGTAGCTTTCAAGAAACCCTCGTGGACTGTGATAGACTTTGTATTACTAGAAAGTTTTGCTTCGGGGAGTTGGGTCGGATCGACATTGAGGTTTGTTATCCAATTTTGAAGGTTGATGGTGCCTCGAAATGCAACGATTGTTACTCTTTTAGGTAACATTAAGGTGAATGCAATAGCAAAAGTTTCGCTTGGTTTATCTTCAAAAAACTCTAAGCTCAATTCTTCATCTTGGTATGGCTCGTTGCCTTTTAAGATTTCCAATCCGGTTCTTTTTGTCTTTACATAATCAACAATTGCATTCATTGTGACTCTGGGAGCATCTGCGACCGTTGCATAATCGGCAATTGCGTTTATTGTTACTCTAGGAGTGTCTGTAGAAGTTTCTGGTGTCCTCGCGTCAATGATTTCTCGTAAAGCCATTTCATTCCATTTCAGAATCCAATCCTTGATGTAAGAATAGTCTGCGTAGCAGAGATCGGCTGCCATTGAGAGAGATAAAGCCTTATGTAGATGGCTTAGACGATCGCTCTTTGGTTTATCGTCTGCAAATGGTAAAAATCTAGCCTGTGGGTATAAAGATTTTGATATATCAAAGCCAAATCTTCTAAAAAGAGCTTGAACATCTTGATATCCAGCTTCTTCAATAAATTGAAAAAGACTTTCGTAGAATGTTGCACCACCGATACGTCGTTTTTCTCTGTCACCAATAACTTCTATCCATCGAATTAGAAAAGGTTCTAGCTCGCTTGCTGTAGTTACACCTGATTTGATCCAGACTTCAAAGCGAGCTAATCCATCAAGAAAGTCATGGAACCAACCTCTGACAATTATTTCTTGTTTAAACGAGCTGATAAAGCTAACAATATCGGAAATATCTTTTTCTATATCATCTAGTATGTCTATTTTGCTTTGTATTTCAGATTCAATAACAGCAGGTAAACTTACTTCATCATTCTGCTTATATTTACTTAAAGTATTCCTTAATTCTGTCTGGTATGCTTTTTTTGAGTTATCTACAAGTTTTTTGGCTACTCCATTGTCTTCTCCATACTTCTCAAGCTGCTCGATGCATTTCGCAATGGCTGACATCTCATTATAGGGTCTTAAGGCTCTTTTCAGGAAAGCATCATCAATGCGAAATGTTTGGGTATATCGAGCATACTTTCTGGGTACTTCAATCTCAAACGTCTCGTAGTCGCGAAAATCAAGTATGGCCAAGACGTTCTCAATGTCTGGTCGCTCTAGAAATCCCCAAACTGCGTCAGCAACACGTTCTCTAGAATGACTGCCCGATAAGCTCAAAAATATACGCTGGATGAAGTTTGGCATGATTGTTATGAATGTAGTGGAAGATATTTATCAGGCCATCAGCTAGACACTAGCCTATTTGAGATATTGAGTTAATTGAAAGAATTCTAGTAGTACCTTCGAGCGAAATACTCAGCCTTAATAATAAGTTAGGTTTTTTGGCATAAGCTCGGATCCGCAATCTGCATTGTGTCAAAAATCACCAAAATCTGGACCTTCATTTACCCAATTAGTAGTAGGTTGTATTCATGTTGGGGTTAGATAAAATTAACCTTTTCATGTCGCTTGATAGTATTTTAGTTCGCCACGCCTATCGCATTTCGTGTGTAATCTTGGTTATACGTTCTACAGTGCCTTTAATTAGAGTCTAAAGACTTTCTCACTCACTTGTTTCAAGAGTTATCTGTTTTTGCCTGGTATCCCTTAATATGAAAAGTCTGTATACGTTGAGGTTTAGTTGGTAATTATCTCCCTGCGAGATTATGGCTGATAGGTGCTTTGTTTGAGTTCATTCCCTGTCAGATAAGTTGCCTTCCTGTTAGGGCTAAATCAATTAAGCATGTGGCAGTCCAATGATATACATCCAGATTTGCTGTCCCAGTCGTTGCTCGCGTACCCTTTTCTGACGGGGCATCCCATTACAATTCGTTAGGGGACTATTCGACAGCCGTTGGGCAATGCAGCAAGGGCTGCAGCACTGTTTTGCTAGTGTTTGTGCTTTCTCGCAACAATGCAATCGATCGCACCTTAATCCTCAGTTCTTTCCTTCCCCTTCATGCAACTGTTCGACCTAACCACTGCGATTGCCGTTCACCGCAACCTGTTGGACACCTGCCTACCCGCACGGGTGGAAATTGTCCAGCAAACCGATCTATATACCTTGCACCTCGCCCTACGCACCCTGCAAGGACGCCGTTGGATTACCCTCTGCTGGCACCCTCAAGCCGCTAGATTTCACATCGGGCGACGCGTTCCCAAACAGCCCGACCCGTTTCAGTTCAGCGGTACCGTTCAGCGTTTGCGAGGGCTGGCCCTAAGTAATATCGTCCAGCTCGACCCCTGGGAGCGAGTGTTCGACTGGCAATTTGCCCCCCGCCCCCAAGATGACATCCAGGTGCACCTCTACTTAGAAACGATGGGCAAATTCAGCAACATCGTGCTGGTGGACTCCGATGGAACGATCGTGTCTTGTGGGAGGGGGGTCAGCGATCGCCAATCCAGCGTGCGACCGGTGCAGCCCGGCTTAGCTTACGAGCCCCCCCCTGCGCTCATGGGGGCAATACCCAGCCTGAAAGAGTCATTTGAAGATTGGAAAGGACGCTTGGACTTTGCTCCGGCACCCTTGGGCAAGCAGCTATTTCGAACCTATCGGGGATTGAGTCGGACGGTGTTGAATCCCATTGCGCAAGCGGCTGGGGTGACAGCACAGGTGATGACGGATGAGATAGAGCTTGACCAGTGGGAAACTTTGTTTCAGGGATGGCAGCGTTGGTTGTCGACGCTGCAGTCAGGGGACTTTCAGCCTGGGTGGACGGGGGATAGGCGCCAAGGAGGAGTTGAGCAGAGCGGCTACGATTTGCTGGGGTACGCAACGCAACCTGAAGAGCTAAACCACCTGCTGGATACCTATTACGATCGCCAAATCAACCACCAGCAGTTCGATCGCGATCGCGATCGGCTGCGGCAGAAACTCAAAGCTGTGCTGAAAAAGTTGGAGCAACGGCGGGGGCAATTTGCTGATATGCTGGTCAAATCCGATCGGGCAGAGGAGCCCAAGCAGGCGGCAGACCTATTGATGGCCCACATGCACCAGTGGGAAGCGGGCGCGAGCAGCATCCAACTGCCAGACTTTGACACTGGGGAGTTAGTGACGATTGCCCTCGACCCAGAGAAAAACGCCATCGCCAATGCCCAGCGCTATTACAAACAACACCAAAAGCAAAAGCGTGCCCGAGATGCCGTCACCCCCCTGATGAACGAGGTCACCGCCGAAATTTCATACCTAGAGCAGGTGTTGGAGGCAGTGGAGCAGCTGGAGGCGTATCGCTCTCCCGCAGATCTGCAGGCGCTGGCGGAAATTGAGCGGGAGCTGATTACCGAACAGTATCTGCCCAACCCCGATCGCCCTGCCCTCCCCACTAACATCGAGTCAGAACCCCAAAGATTTACGACCCCCAGCGGATTCGAAATCCTGGTGGGTCGTAACAACCGCCAAAACGACATCCTCACCTTCAAACTGGCTCAAAGTAATGACTGGTGGTTCCACGCCCAGGAAATTCCCGGCAGCCACGTCCTGTTGCGCCTCCCCCCCGGTGCTGTAGCAGAGGATGAGGATATGCAAATGGCCGCCGACCTCGCAGCCCACTTCAGCCGGGCCCGCCTCAGCGAACAGGTTCCCACCATCTACACGCGACCGAAACATATCTACCGCCTCAAGGGAGCCGCCGCGAAACCGGGAATGGTGACCTACCTCCACCAAAAGGTTCTTTGGGCCGCTCCCCAACGGGTGCAACTGGCGATCGCCCAGGCGGATTCCAGTACCGTGCAAGAGGGTCGGCCAGTCACCACATAAACCCTAACCCGCACCGGTCGGTACCTTCATACGGCGGCTAAGGGTGAAAAACAAACAGGCTCCCCCACCGTTGGGATGGTTGCGGGCAGCAATCGTTCCCCCGTGGGCCTCCACAATTTGCTTGGCGATCGCCAAGCCTAGGCCGGTGCCTCCCTGACTGCGGGCACGGGCGACATCGGTGCGATAAAACCGCTCGAAAATGCGATCGATCGCCTCTGGGGAGAAACCTGGGCCACCGTCACAAATTTCAATGGCTACTTGTTCCTCCTGTACTTGCAGCGACGCCGAAATCTTGCTTTCAGCGGGGCCGTACTTGATGGCGTTATCTAGCAGGTTGAGGAATAAACGGTGAATGCGGGACTGATCGCCGCAAAACTCCACAGTGGCAGGTCCAGAAAAGACTAGCTGTTGCTGCTTTTGTTCTGACAGGGGCTCTAAACTGCGCCAGGCGGAATGAATGGTTTCCACCAAATCGACGTTGGTGAGCTGCAGTGCACCGCTAGTTTTGAGATCGAGGCGACTCAGCTCTAGCAGGTCTTGCACAAGATCGCTGAGACGGAGAATTTCGTTCAGGAGGCGATCGATCCACTTGCGGAGCGATGGATCCACTCGCTGCTGTAGGGTTTCTGCGACTAAGCGGATGGATGTCAATGGGGTTTTTAGTTCGTGGGCCACATCCGACGCCCAGCGATCGCGCTGCTGAGCCAGATCGGTGGCCTCCCGCCGATCCTCGATCAATATCCCCACCTGTCCCTCCGAAAGGGGGATGCCCCAGCCGCGAATTGGGATGGGTTTGCTCATGCCATCTGGGGGATAGAACAGCCATTCCCGCATTTCTGGAGTGGCTAGCTCCTCCAGTTTTGGGGGGGCTACATCGGTGGGATCGCCGGATAAAGGGTGCACCACCTTGAGGCGGGTGGATTGTACCAGCAAGTCCAGTTCGTAAGACCGCACCCATTCCAGCAAGACTTTGTTATCGCCTGGTTTCCAACTGGAAATGTTGAACAAGCTTTTGGCTGCGGGGTTGCACTGCAGCAACCGATTGTAGCGATCGAGCTGAATAAACCCCAGCGGCAGTGCCTGTTGTAATCGGGTGGAATTCTCCAACAGATCGCCCAGTTGCTCCTGTTTAATCCGCTCCTTTTGCCAGCGCTCCGCCGCTACGTTGAGAGTGTCCTGCAGTAGTTGCCAGCTGCCGGGGTGATAACGGTCAACCCCCAGTTTCTGCAGCATCGGTTTGGTACTCTCTAGCAATTGCTTGCGCCACCAAGCGTGGCACAGCAAGCCAATTCCTAATCCCACCAGCAGAAACACAATTGCTTCCATTGCTCTCGCCTACACCACACCTTGTTCGATCGATAGAGACAAGCTAGACCGTACTCAACTGAAACTCATCTACTTTGTAGTATCGGCAAGCATCAGATGAGATGCACGTGTCTGGGTGTACGTAGGATGCTGCACCAGGAGGGGGCTGGAGCGAGTCAGCCGGTCTTCTCTCCTCAAGGGAGTCAGGAGATGGAGATAAAATGGAAGGGGTCTGCCAAAGTGGCAGCATCCTTCTTCAGCCGTTTACGATCGCATAACGCTGTTTGTATGACCTCATTGGTTCTTAGCTCTGCCCGCCATAGCTACAAGCTGTATCTGCGAGATACCCAGCAGCCGACCTTGGTGTTTGTACATGGCTGGATGCTGAGCCGCCATTACTGGCAACCTCTGTGCGATCGTCTGGCCCCTTATAACTGCCTAACCTATGACCTGCGCGGCTTTGGGGATTCTTCTCCCGGAGATGGGGTTGGCTTCGACCTCGTGAGTTATGCCAAAGATTTATTGGAATTGATCGATACTCTCCAGCTAGAGCGGGTATGGTTGGTGGGCCATTCGATGGGGGGCAGTATTGCGCTGTGGGCAGCGGATTTGGCTCCCGATCGCGTGGATGGGGTGTTTTGCGTGAATGCAGGTGGAGGCATCTATCTGAAAGAGGAATTCGAGCGCTTTCGGGCGGCGGGCAAACAAATTGTCCAAATGCGCCCCAGATGGTTGCCCCATTTGCCGGGGCTTGCTTGGTATTTCTGTCGAGACAACGTCTTTTGCCCGTTAGCAAAGGCTTGGGGGAAGCGCCGTTTGCGGGACTTTGTGGCAGCGGATAGTGCCGCGGCTCGTGACTCGCTCTTAGATTCCACTACCGAACAGGAGGTTCATCGTTTGCCGCAGGTGGTGACTCGCCTCACCCAGCCGGCTTATTTTTTTGCGGGGGTCAAAGATACGGTGATGGAACCGAAATACGTTCATTACTTGGCCAGTTTCCATCCCAGCTACAAAGAGCAAGAAATTGTTTTTGAGTTGTCTGATTGCGGTCACTTGGCCATGTTGGAGCAAACGGATGCGATCGCCGATCGTATGCAGTTGATTTTGACCGATGCCTGTTCTGCCTAGAGGGGTTGCTGGGGTATCGTTTCGTAGGCTAATTGACTAGCGGTTAGAGGTTGCGAGGGGGTGATCGCGCCCGCTCCCCCGACCAAGGGACAAGGCGCTTCCCGAATAGAGAGCCATTCGGGACGCCGCAGGGATATCTATATACATTGGCAGGAATTCTTATGGAGTACTGGGTTGTGTAGATCTGACTTTTCCTGCTAAGTCCTCCAGGCTATAGAGGACAGGGTTTCTAGGCCATGTGTTCAGCCCTAGGTTAAAGTGACTCCAACAAGAACGAGCGATGGAGTAGAGGGATGGAGTC
>JBFRWN010000104.1:0-4757 GCA_051439605.1 Synechococcus sp. | reverse complement strand
GGCTCGCAGATTTGCCGCTGGCTTCCTCCAGACATTCCCTCGCGGGTTTGCCCTTGCCTTAAGCTAGTCGTTATCGTCTCTCGGCTCCTATTTCTTTCGAGCATTTGGACGCTGGTTCTCCGACAGGGGACTTTCACCCCATTAGTTCATGCCCATGCCGGGCGTACACAATGCGATCAACTCGGACGCTTGACCGCTCTCTTCCTGCGCTACCGTTCCGGTCGGTCGCCGTCAAGCGCCGGTTATCGCAGCGTTAGCCATCGAAACGCTTGGTCGATTTGCTGCGTTCTCGACTCAGGCTCGATATGACAAATGCCAAACCAGTTCCCGGCCTCTGGGTCGGTCAGTCGCTACACTTCGCCAGCCTGGTGTCTCTCCTTGCGCTGGTTTGGGTGGCTTGGAAATATCTGGGTGAACCATACCTGGTTGCCTTCTGGATTGCCATCACTTTTCCCATCGTGCATCAGGTCTTCGTATGGCTGGCATGGCGCCTTGAACTCCGATCCTCGACTACGAGCAATGCGATTGGATTCTGCGGATACCTCGTTTGGTTCTTCCTGCTTTTTGGCGGCCGCTTCATTTCGCTGCTTGCACTGGCCTGGATGGACCGTGGCAGTCTTAAGCTCGCGGTTCTCCCACAGGCTATCGCGACGACTCTCCTCGCCTTGCTCGGTATTTACACTATGTACAGCGTAAAGCGATACTTCGGGTTTGCGCGGGCCGCCGGCGCCGATCATTTCGATCCGAAAT
Source organism: Synechococcus sp. (assembly GCA_051439605.1). GTDB lineage: Bacteria > Cyanobacteriota > Cyanobacteriia > Thermostichales > PCC-7336 > PCC-7336. The sequence continues at coordinate 4,007 of JBFRWN010000104.1, read as the reverse complement.
ACCGCGACATGCCCCTTGTGAAGGAAGGCATTTTCCGATTCACGAGCAACGGAATGTACGTCTACGGATTCCTTTTGTTTTGGGCCATCGCCATTGGCCTGAACTCATCGGCGGCAGTCACAGTCGCAGCATTCAGTCACGCCTATATCTGGGTTCATTTCCATGCCACAGAAAAGCCGGATATGGATTTTCTATATTCCTCGGTCTAGAAACAGATATCGATCCATACTGCAGAGCTTGACCGTGCCATGATGACTATCAAACGGATGCACCGGAGCGGAAAAAGCAGATGGCTCGCTTCGCTTGGCAAGATCAACTCCCTCACGGCGATCCTCGAAGTTCTGCAAGAATACGATCTCTGCGTATCGGCACGATTTTGATTCTCCCGGCCTTTGCGGGGGGGCCGCTAGAGACTGCTGTCCTATGAAAGAATCGCTATCGATTCAACAAGCCAGAAAACTGGTTCTGCTATCACAGCGGGTGCCGCCGACGAATCAAGCTGGTCGTGCGACGGCAGCTACGCTATCGGCGATTGAACACCTTGGCTATATCCAAATCGATACCATCTCTGTCGTTCAGCGTGCCCATCACCATACTCTGTGGAATCGCAATCCTCGTTACAAACCTTCCCAGCTCGATCGGCTGCTTGCCGACAAACAGGTTTTTGAATACTGGTCTCATGCTGTCGCCTACCTGCCCTTTCGTGACTACCGGTTCAGCCTGCCCCGCAAACATGCACTCGCAAGTGGGGATCAGAATCACTGGTATAAGCGCGATGAGCGGATGTTGAAATTGGTGCTCAGACGCATTGCCACCGAAGGCCCTTTAATGGCCAAAGATTTTGAGCATACCGGTAAAAGGATCGGTGAATGGAAAACCAAGCCAGCCAAACGCGCCCTGGAATATCTGTTTATGCAGGGGGATTTGATGGTGCCGTACCGTGTCAAATTTCACAAGGTCTACGATCTCACCGAGCGGGTATTGCCAGCAGGCACCGACACCACCCTGCCCGATCCGGAGGAATACTCCCGGTTTCTAATTACACGATATTTGCGCGCAAACGGATTGGGGCAGTCTGCCGAAATAACCTATTTGCTGAAAGACATAAAGCCGCTTGTTTCTGCGACCTTGGAGGACATGGTTTCTACCGGAGAACTGCTACAGATTCGTGTCGCTGGTAGGCTTTACTATGCAATGCCAGCCTCACTGGAACTGCTAAGCAAACCGTTGGCCCGCAACAAACTGAAAATACTCTCGCCATTCGACAACCTTGTCATTCAGCGCAAACGCATGAAGGCGCTGTTCGGATTTGACTATCTGATTGAGTGCTATGTCCCTGGGCCCAAACGCCGATACGGCTACTTCTCTTTACCCATTCTGTGGGATGGGAAGCTGGTCGCTCGAATGGACTGCAGAACTGAGAGGAATGAATCACTGCTGCATATTAATCATCTCGCACTAGAACCCACGGTCTTGAAAACCGATGCGATGTTCCTTTCCTTGCGCAAGGAATTGGAATCATTTCTGCAGTTCAATCACTGCAACAAGCTCCGGCTACACAGAACGTCCCCTGCCAAGGTTAAACCGGAGTTGCAAATTCTGATTAATGATTTGACGAGATGAATCGCCGCAGGCCGAGCCTCATCTGGAGGGCAGAACAAGAGCATGCAGATAACAGCTCACCTCGTTGAGTTTAGGATGACTTCCAGAAAATAGGGCGTCGAAATAGCGATCGAATGGGCAGTGCTGGTGAGCCGCGGCTGATGCTGGACGATATGCCTATGAGGAGTTATGAGAAGCTACTAAAAAGGGCGTTCAATTCGGGTCAAGATACTCTTGATTTGAGGCAAATATGGCGTTTATTCTTCTTGTACAATCAGATTTCAAAAAACAATTAATTGTACTCTCCAGGAAGAGCGTTCTTTCTAACAGTAACCTTGCCAACTTTCTTGCCTGACATTCTCAATAATTCATCACCTGAAAATTCAAAACCAAGCTTTAGTGCTATTCGCGCAACATCATCTGCAGTTGATGAAGCGAGTACCTCATTTTTAAGTGCTGGTTCAGACTGCATTTTTTTTAAAAATGCCTCAAGTTGATCTAAAGCCATAATTGAAATACCTATTCTCGCTACCGGCTCAAATACTAAACAAGTAAACCATTACAAGTTATAAGAAAATTCTACTATTCTTTCAAGATATAGGCAATGAGTAGAACTCCCAGAATCCCAGAAGACTTGATATATTGTGCAAGGCAAGCTCCTCATTGCGAGCGTTGGATGCTAATCGAGAAATTAAACCTAGTCCTTTTTGGACTTTTTTATACTGATTTCTGCTCTACCGATTAGGATTCTATATCTTTGAATCATTTCTGTAAGAGTAAGTGAAAAATAAAACTAGGTTAACGTCTTAAGACTTAGAAGTTTCCTGCATTCTTATCCTATCGTAATTTTTTTCTCTAATTTGAGCCCAACTGACAGGGCATCCTCTTGCCAGCACTCCACCAAATCCTTTGCGTTAACTACTTGTTTAGGCTGACGAGTCTTTAATGCCGCTAACTGCCTCGATTTCCAATTAGACTTCCTTGCTACGCTCTCGATCTGCCTGCGACGCTTGCTAAATGCCTGCAGTTGCGCCTGTGAAAACCCCTCCACTTCAAAGAGTCCGTTCTCTTTCCAAGCGATCTCGTAACCCAAACCCTCAGCACGAGCAGCCAACTCTTTTTGATATTGCATGCCCAATTGCTTGCGATCGCGATAAATCCGACCGTTAGTCAGGCAATACCACTTCTCATTGGCCCAAGTCATGTTCAGAGCAACGCAGTGGGTGTGTAGCTGCGGATCTAACTCCCGACTGGTGTCGTGATGAAATCGGGCTACTACCAAATTCTTTGTCCGCACCTGGCTACGCTTATTACCCTGTCTCACTCGCGTTTCGGCATAATCCCGTTCGACACGTTCGAGCACCTTTTCCACTGCCTGCTTGTGCGCTTCCAACAGCCGCCAGTCTCGAAACACCAAAGCCAGCAGGCTGATGCTCTTCGGAGCGCTGAAGGTGAGATCTAACCCCGCGCGATCGCGATAGTCCGCTCGCGTTGCTCTGCGCTGGCGAAAAGGCTCTCCATTAGGAAGTTGGCCCGAGAGGAGTTGAGTAAAGTCTGCAGCCTTGACGCCTCCGGTAAGGCCAAGCAGTTCCGCTCCTCTTCCCCACCACTGGGATTGGAACGATGCTTCTGCATCGGAATAGTAATTCTCCTGCTGGTAATAATGGGCTCCCATTTCGGCAGAAATGTTGTGGGAACTCAACATCGATTGTGTCTCTCCTTCGGTGAACCGACAGGTCGCTATTTCCCGTTGCCCCTACGGTAGCCCGAGCCCAATATTTTGGGCGTACTGTGTGGGGGTAAAAACGGTGGGGCGACAGATAGCGGCGAGGGTGAGCGAAGAGGGGTTTTGAACGGCTGAAACTCCCGCTAGGCAAGGGCTTTCTGCAGCGGCGACCTCGCCGGTGCGGTGAGATGTTTACATCGAACAAAATCGGGGTCGCCGGCGCGTAGCGGCGGGATTTTCGACAGATCGCCGGTGGTCTAGCGGCGATCTGTCGGCGAACTAGCGGCGACTTTGGCAGGGTCGTCGGTGAGGGAGCGGCGATCGCCGCTACTCGTCACCAGTCGCCGCAAAGTATAGCGATATCCACCGGCTATATACCAGTATATAGTTGACGGTTGTCACTATATAGTCAGTCAATCCAACCTCAGCTTGAACAATCTAATCGATTCCAAACAACCTATCGGCAGAGAACGATGCCTTACTCCAAACGCCAGTTGATGGAAATGTTTGACATCAGCCTCCTCACGGTTCGACAAACGCTTAAAGCGATCGGTCTCCCCACCAAGGCCAAGCTGGTAACGGAGCAACAAGCTCAACAGTTTGCACTGGCCCGCTGGTTGCTGGAAGTTGAGGGCAGACAGCTTTCCGAAATCCGAGAGATGTTTGAGGCAGGTGTAGA
>JBFRWN010000103.1:0-38977 GCA_051439605.1 Synechococcus sp. | reverse complement strand
CAGATACTCTTGTCGCCTCGTTGAGCTGAAGCCATTCTGGTTGACCAGTTGGGGACAAGCTACGATCTATCAAACATTCATTAGTGCTTCAATATACGCCGCTACCACAGAAACCGTTAGAACTAGGCAAGTGACAATGGGCAATTCTCGGGTTCTATAGAGAGTCTGGTTCAAAATTTGTCCCTGTTTGGAAGGGGGTCAGAGTGAACGGTTGACCCCTTGTGATGTTTTGCAATGCAAAAATAGAACATAGCACGATGGCGATAGTTTAACTGTTGACCTTATCTCGAATGAGGGAAGGGCGATAAACTTCAAACATCCTTAGAATAAATTTTCCGGAGAGACGGTTTCTAAATTTAGCGACAGTTGTTTGGATTTCGTTCGGTGTTTTCTCCAATGGAGGCAATGCTCCATCAAATCCAGGTGCCCACACTAACGGAACCCCCAAACAAGCGAAACTCATATCGGCTATTGTAAGACGATTGCCAATCAAAAATTCTCGTCCATCCTGAAGCAAACCATCTATTAGCGAAAACATTCTCTCAATAGCGACCATGGCTTCTTTCGCCGTATCAGGGCCAATCTTTAGCGCTCCACCGACTAAGTTAGCCACTGTAGGATAGGACGTTTCCACAAATTCTTTTTCGTTGGCAGGGCAGTTGTGACCAAATACCGGCACCATAATATCCCGGACCGGCAACAGGTAGGAATAAGCCCAGGGCCCCGCATATTGACCTAATGTATAGAACGATGCCGTCCACAATTGCAGGACTGACTGCGCTTGGGAGAGATTGGCGGGAACTAACTTGCGATCGCTTGGAACGATAGACTCGAGATAACCCAATCCTGTAATGCTACTGGAATAAACATTGTCCCCTTTATAGATAATTGGAAACGATTTGTCGGTAGTTCCTACTTGTTGGCTGCGTTGCTGCAGAAATGGGACAGTATGCCATTCCTCTGAAAACTCCAATCCGTAGAGCTGCATGGCCCACCGTGCTAACTCACAGCCAGTACTGGGAGGGAATGATAGCAAACCCCAGCCTTTCAATACATTATTGTCCATAGTCTTTGATTCCCAAACATGTAGAATTCTATTGCAATATACTTGGATAGATTATTTTAGTTTTTTTGATATTTGTTTTCAAATACTTGCTAAACAACAATCAAATATGGAAAAATCTCTCTAAATATTTACTGTATTAAATGGCTATCGCTTGGAAGTATCAAACGATCGTGGCATACGAGTCAAGTATCGGCTCTAGCTTTGTGAACCCGCTCCCTTGCTCGGTGGATAGTATCAACGATTCAGAAGTGCGCGGCTATTTCAAAATTACTGACACAGTGGAAAATGGTAATATTTGAACTATCTTTTAACTTGGACAGCCCATACAGATAATTGGAGAAGATGGCAAACTCGTACTGTCAAAGAGGCAAGAGCAGAGTCAATGATCGATAGGTGCATTACAAGTTGGTGTCGCTCACCACAACGGCATCATTTGCAGAAGTATTTAACGCACGTAAATTACTCATCAGCAGTGCTTTGTTATTGGGTGCTTCTTCAAACGCAGTGACACTAGCTGCGTAGTTTTCCTGTACTTTTTCGTAAGCTTCTGCTGATTGACGTTTAATCGTCCCTCCAAACCGGAACCAAATCTTTCGAGCAGAATCAAAAAATTCTTTCGCAATTTCGTACTCATCTACCTCAACGGCTGAGGTCACTAATTCCAGCTCGGCTGCCATAAGTCGAACTGACTTTCTACGAACTTTAACCTTAGCCTCAAACATCGCTGTGTTGCTCATGATATCTACCTCATAACTAGTAGGAATTAAATATGCAAGATCGCCGTTAAAGCTTTAGGTAGGCTCTATAGTTAAATATCTCTCATTCTTCTGAGGTATGCAATTTTCTAACACTATAGACCTCTTGCATGAATAGCGAAATCATAATCGTGAATCGAGAATAGCGAGTAAATAAATAAATGGCATGGTTCAGAATTGGCTGTTTTTGGGTAACACTTTCACGGCAAAGCCGGCCATCATTTGAGGATGGCCTGGCAGCCTGTATGAAGCCGGATTATGCTCTTTGGAAGCGCTCAAATCCCAGTAGCTCAAGCCAGTGCGGATGAGCGATCCCCGTCATTAGCTCAGCAGGGCTTTTTCCAGCTCGCTTGGGCAGTTCACTGCGCATGAACCGTCGATGGTTCAGGAAGAATTGCAGCAGGCTCAAGTAGGAGCCTCCCAATGTTTTGCGCAGGAAAAAGTAATTGCGCAATCTTGAATTGAGATTCTCCACCAGGGAACTGGCTCTCGGCGTCTGCTTGAGGACCTCACCCACAGCCTCCATCAGAGGACGAAACTGACGAGAAAGCTGGCGATGCAACTGATTCCACTGTTCCCAGTAGGCCTGGGATGTTGGCTGTTTCCGATAGAGTAGGCAAACCTCGCGCACTGACTTCAAGGGCATGTCGAAGCAATGGGCAATTTCAGCTAACTTACGATCCAGAATGCCAGCAAACGCCAGCAGCTCCTGTCGTTGGTTGTTTAACGCTTTGCGGAGTTTACGAATATTAGGATGCTGCTGGCATTCAAGCTTTTGGAGTTCGCTCACGATAAAGTCGAACAGCTCCTGACGCACCTCCAGCGGTGGTCCAGCCAGTTCGAGGACATCATGAGACATCCACTGTGACAGGGTTTTGAGATCCTTGGCCAGGGACACCAGCTTGCGTTCTCGTCGTTTAGCATGAATCAACCGGCTCCTCATCGATCGCGTCACTTTCTGCTTCAGTCGGGCTTTTTCGATCTTCTGCTCCAGCTTGCATCGACATGAGGTCGCCCCTTGGGCTTGTCGAGACAAACTGTTGGCAACTCCAGAAAATTGCTGCTGCATATGGAAAACATCCCCATGACAGAGAGTCTCCGGCATCACTGCTTTCTGACCAGCTCTCAAAGCCTGGCCCCCATCAGCGATAGTGTACTTGGGATTGAATCCTTGTTCGATGGCCTCGAGCAAATACCAGCCCCAGCTATCTTCATCCCGCCGCTCAACTCCCTGCAACAAGTAACAATAAGTTGAGGCGGCATCAACACCCGCCAATACTGGCTGGGAGCCCTGAAAAATCTCATCCTGGAGACCGACCTCAATCCCAGACAAATCTTGTGCTTGATTGATGTTGGTTGCGATCGCTGCTGCTGATTGGAGACGGTTGTGGATAGTACCAATGCTGACGGGTAGATCGAACAAATCACGTAGTAGCTCTTTCACTCCTCGGTAAGAGCAGTGGCAGATCAGCACCAACCCCAGGATGAGCTGGAATAGCCAGGTCTTGGTAATCGGTAGATGGAACAGCACCTCTGACTCGTCGCTGGTTGGTGCAAATGACTCATCCAGCACCTCTTGAGCTTTGTGCGCCTGTTGATACACAAATTTTCGGCTGACCTGAAGCTCTGCAGCGATATGGCTGATCGGTTCTGACTTAGAAAGTGCCTGAATGGCTATCACTTTTCGAACGTCTGGGCATAAGCTGGATGCAATTGAAGGGGCTGAATTCATGCTGAACGAACGCACTGGGACACACCAACTGGCAAGTATCGCCACTCACGCTCCACAGATCGCAAATCCCAAGGAATGATTGCTGATTTTATCGAGAAATACCTCTCGGACTGTAACCCCTTGTTGAACCCGGCCGATATTCTTACCTTCCTGCTTGTAGGCAGTCTGGAACGTGTCGAGATAGAAGCGATCGAATTCCCCCTTTACGAAGTTCACCGGAGAAAATTGTGACTGTACGATAATTGACTATTTACAACTACGTATATTTCATTTTTTAAACACATACTTGATTGTCAATCTAGCTTGTGAGAAAGTAAATTATTGACAGAAGTGTCATTTAATTCATTAGTCAATATTGCTTCTAATCAATTGGCTTAGGACTGTAATTAGCTCTGTTAGTATCAGGGTCATTAGTAACCTGTTTCAAGGATATAGGCCTTGCTGACGATAGAAAAATTAGAGAAGGTGAAATAAACCCTCTAAGGTTTCTGCTCGTCAATTTGATCTTTATCTAAGTAGGTCGTCAAATTAATGTTGCAAGATCCTCAGTCTTCAAAGAACTTCTGAGGCTTCTATCTTACGTTTAATTGGACCAGGCTACTTAGAGCCGCCTACCTAACATATGGAAAGGGGACATGATTGCCGATGCATTATCTCTTTTATTGACTCAGCTGAATCAGTATATACATCAGGAAGATGAAAGCCCACAGGGCACTGCCGATGTAGCAATCATGGGTAATATTTCCCAGGTTGATGTAAATAGTATTGGCGCAGATTTGCAGAATCATCTGGTCTTGAGCTTAGTGAACCTAGAGGAAGAAAGTACTCTCAAGAATGGTCGAACATTTTCTCTTAGACCAAACAATAACGTGAATTATCATAATGTACCCTTACATGTAAATTTGTTCTTACTATGGACGGCCAACTATCAAAACTATGAAACGGCTTTGAGACGTTTAAGCCAAGTGATGATTTTTTTTCAGGGGAAAAGCAAATTTACTCTTGGGAATTCACCTGAGTCTGATATTTCTCCTTTTGTAGATTTTTCTCTCACAATGGAGTTTCTCTCACTTAGCCTTGAAGAAATTAACCACCTGTGGGGAGCTCTTGGCGGTAAGCAGCTGCCCTTTGCGGCCTATCGCGGTCGCTTGATTACCTTACAAGACCGTCGATTACTCGATGCTGGTGGTCTCATCAGCGAGATCGAAGTTGCGGGTCGGGATGCAACGCAATGACTCGATATGATGTCTTACTTGAAGTTGAGGTGCTGCACGATTACAGCTTAAATCGTGGGGAAATTGTGCATGAGGCACTCAACCTCGAACATCAAGCTCGGGTGATGGAGCAATACTCAAGTACCAGATTTCTCAGCATCACACCAACGCTCCCAACAGTTCGCGTTCTTGCAGGCCACCAAATGCTGTTCAAGACTACAGCAACAGGATTTTTAGTGGCTGTCAAGCTTGACCCAGAGTCATCGGAATCACGACCGACCATACCTCTATCATTAAATTTCAAGTTGGCCTTTGCGTTACAGGTTAGCGATCCTTACTTTTACAACTACACAGCTCTGAGTTCCGATTCACAAGGGTTTTTCTTTTTTAGCAATCAATCGGGTAACGAAGCCACTGGCGGTCAGTTTTTGTCTGTGCCAGTCCCAATTTTCGACCCTAGCCAAGCCTATCAAGCCGACGAGGTTTACAGCGAACCATCAGGGGACACCGTCAACCTTTTTCGAGCCTTACGCGATACGGGATCTGCAGTAGCTCCAGTCGCTGCCGATTGGGAACGCATTCCTAATGACACGTTTGATGCTAGCGAAGGCTATTTAGAGAACTCGATCGCTCTTGCTGAAAACAGAATTTATCGAGCTTTGATCGATCTCGGACCTGGTAGTGACCTCGATGACGATACCCAGTGGGAACAGTTTGACACCCTGGCCAACCAGTATGTGACATCAGCCGATCGAGTCACCATCCATCCGAATCTTTTCAACATCGATCTGAGCAGTTTGCCACTTCCTCGGGCTACATTGCGCATCTTTCGACATGGTGAGACTGTTGCACTCTGGGAACAGCATTATGAAGCTGAGAATGGCAATCTTGAAACAGCTCAAGTGGTTCTATCGGGTATTGTCCCAGGTTTGTACCGTTTAGAGGTACTCGATGAATCTTTGGCAATCATCCCTCAATTAGGATTTGAGTTCTATCTGGACTCCACCGCCGTTCGAGAAGGCTGGTTCGGAGTCATCGAAATTGGATTGGGCAGTGGTGAACTAGCCCTTTTAGACGACAGTGGCAATCTGCGTACGCCCCGCTATACATTGCGATTTCTCAATCGAGCGACCCGTTGGCGATACCATTTTCCGGCAGATCAAGCTGTTGGTAACGGGGCTGATGTTACTCCTGAAGACCCTGATAACAGCCGTATTCTTGTCACTGCTCTACCCCGCCCGCTGACCCTTTTTGCAACCGGTATTCTTCTACAAGCCGAGAATACGGAGCCTCCACAAATGGCTGAAGAAGTGCTATTGCCTGAGCCGGGTATTAACCGAATTCGGCGTCAAAATGCCCAGTGGTATTCCGAAATTCATCTGTCTAACCTCCCACTTTGAGAGATGTCATGGTTTCTAGTTTCAAAACCCCCGGAGTCTATATCCGCGAGATTGCGAAGTTTCCGCCTTCAGTTGTGCCGGTTGAAACGGCCATTCCGGCGTTTATTGGTTACACCGAAAGCACTCGCTATCAAGGGGAGGACTTAATTAACCGGGCTGTCGAGATTGAGTCCTTTCTGGAGTACGAGCAGACTTTTGGCGAAGCACCTCCGATTGGTGGCGGTTTTGAAGTATCAGTCGATGCGGAGAGTAACGTCATCGGAGGCATTACCGATCCCCATGAAGAGGCGCTAGCTCGCTTTCGAATGGCCTATGCCCTGCGCCACTTCTACGACAACGGTGGGGGGAAATGCTACGTCATCAGCATCGGCGATTACTTAGCTAGTGGAGTCACCTCCAATATTGTCGAGGCTCACACTGGAGGACTGGACGCATTAGCAAAGGAAGACGAGCCTACCTTAATTGTTTTCTCCGATCTGAGAGGGATGGCTGCAGACCCAGATGATGATGATGAAGTTGCAAGTACTCGTGCTAGCTATCACAGCGTATTAGTGCAGGCACTAAACCAATGTGCGAGTTTAGGAGATCGTTTTTTAATTTGCGATCTTTGGGATGGTGACGAACCAGGAAGAGACGGTATTGATGCCTTTCGCAACGGCATAGGAACCAGCAACCTAAGGTATGGTGCCGTTTACCATCCCTACATCTCCACAACATTACCGTGGCGCTGGGATGAAGATAGTATCACCATATCGCAACTCCCACGGCCTGGTGATGATGGACCGAGCCCGCATAATGGAGCAACGTTATCAGAGCTAAAGTCCAATGAGGACAATCCCGAAACAGTTAACCCCACTATTTATGGAAACGTACGTAAAGAACTAGATCGCTACACGGTCACCCTCCCCCCAGCCGCAGCCATAGCTGGGGTCTATGCCACTGTCGACAGAACACGGGGAGTTTGGAAAGCACCTGCAAATGTCAGCTTGAGCTCGGTTCGTTCTCTAACGGTGAACATCGATAACGGGCTAAACGACCATATGAACGTGCATCCTACTGGAAAGTCGGTTAACGCCTTGCGATTCTTTACGGGGAAAGGATTCATGGTATGGGGAGCACGCACCTTAGCTGGCAACGATAACGAATGGCGTTACGTGCCTGTGCGGCGATTTTTCAACATGGTGGAAGAGTCAGTCAAAAAAGCTACCGAGCCCTTTGTTTTTGAACCCAATGATGCCAACACCTGGGTGAAGGTTAAGGCAATGATTGAAAACTTTTTAGTTTTGCAGTGGCGGGCTGGAGCGTTGGCGGGTGCCAAACCCGAAGATGCCTTTTACGTACGGGTGGGTTTAGGAGTTACCATGACTGCCCAAGACATTCTTGAAGGCCGCATGAATGTAGAAATTGGTATGGCTGTAGTGCGCCCAGCCGAATTCATTATTTTGAAGTTCTCTCACAAAATGCAAGAAGCTTAATTCCGCTCCACGATAGCTTCAATTAATCGATTTATGAGTCTAACTATTACGGGATACTGACAATCATGGTCTACAAAACTCCTGGGGTCTACATTAAAGACATCAGCACATTTCCTCCATCGGTTGTGCCCGTAGAAACTGCTATTCCAGCTTTTGTTGGCTATACAGACAAGGCGGAAGATACCGACGGAAATAGCTTATTAATGGAGCCAACTCGGATTGAATCGTTGCTGGAATATATTACTTTCTTCGGAGGTGATTATCTTCCTGCCACTTACCAAGTACAAATTAGTAACCCTGGCACAGATAACGCGATAGGAACTATTTTCCCCCGAAACAGTAATGGTGACGAACATCGCTATTACTTATACGGTTGTTTACGACATTTTTACGCTAATGGAGGTGGTCCTTGCTATATTGTTTCAGTCGGAAGTTATAGCTCCACTCCGATATTAGGAGTAGTTGACGATCTATCAACAGGTTTACGAAATGGATTGACTCGTTTAGAAAGCTTTGATGAGCCTACCTTATTAGTTTTTCCTGATGGTGTTTCGATTTCCAATGATCTCGGTGACTTACAAATTGAGGCTCTTAATCAATGCGAGAAACTGCAAGATCGTTTTGTCATCATGGATTTGTCTCAAGGAGCTATAGATCCTCCAATTGGCGACGATCCAGTGGGTGACTTTCGAGGTTCTATTGGAACCAACAATCTGAAATATGGTGCTGCATATTACCCTTGGCTCCAAACAATCTATCGCCCTGATGTCCATTTTCGCCATCTCCGCTTTATCGATCCTTCTGATAACACCCCTATCACCGATTTAGCCTCCTTGCTAGGTGGTCCGAATCCATCAGAAGAGGATATAAGATTGAACGACCTCGTAACAACAACTCTTGAAGCTGACGATGCTGTAGGAGTGCTTGTATCTGCCGTAAGTACTGTAGCCAACACAACAGCGTTAACCTTAGCTCGAGATAATTTTTCGGACCTACCGAATCACTTTGCAAACTTATTACAGGAACTAAGAGAAACTCCGTCTACACCAGTCGCTACTGTGCGTCAGCGATTCCTAAATCTCTTACTTATACCTAGAGGAATTGCGTTAGCTTTTCAAGCTACTGATGTTGCTACTACCCAACCCGATACAACGTTGCCAACTGAATTACGACAAGCACTTTTAAACGTGCAGTCTGATTCTACGTTGATCGACGCAATTATTGGTCTGATTGCATTAGAGAAAAACCCTGGGGTTCTGACTGCCGTGTCAACTACTCGTACTGCTGACGATGTCGACACAACCTACGGTACTACTCCTGACAATACTCCAATTCTTGACGGCACCGACTGGATAGGTACAAATGATACAACGGCAGACATTACAGCTAATCCTCCTGATTCCTTAGGAACAACTGTTCTCGAAAATGCACTAAACGCCACTGTCCTCCTGCAGGATTTATTTGACACCTTATCTGCAGCAATCCTAACCCTATTCGATGTGGTGGAATTCCTGGCAGGCGAAGCCGAGAAAGAGTTATTTTCAAACCATCCAATCATGAAGGCTGTGCTCGAACAAGTTCAGAAAACCATGAGCATATTGCCCAGCAGTGGGGCAGTAGCCGGGATCTATGCCACTGTCGATCACACCCGAGGAGTTTGGAAAGCCCCTGCAAATGTCTCAATTGCCAACGTAGTCGGTCCAGCGGTCAAAATTAACGATGCCGATCAGGCCGATTTGAACGTGCATACCACCGGCAAAAGCATCAATGCCATTCGTTCATTTACCGGCAAAGGCACCTTAGTGTGGGGGGCTCGTACCCTGGCTGGTAACAACAACGAATGGCGTTACATACCGGTCAGGCGTTTTTTCAACATGGCAGAGGAGTCTATCAAAAAGGCTACTGAGCCATTTGTTTTCGAACCCAACGATGCAAATACTTGGGTTCGAGTTCGAGCCATGATTGAAAACTTTCTGACCTTGCAGTGGCGGGCTGGTGCCTTAGCTGGAGCAAAAACTGAGCAAGCCTTTTTTGTCAAAGTTGGCTTGGGGGAAACCATGACTGCCCAAGACGTTCTCGAGGGTCGCATGATTGTTGAGATTGGCATGGCGGTAGTACGACCGGCTGAATTTATTATTTTGAAATTCGCCCACAAAATGCAGGTTTCTTAAGCTTAACTCCATCTTAATTTATACACTAAAAAGAGGTTGAATTATGGCTGATTATCCACTACCAAAATTTCATTTTCAAGTTGAATGGGGTGGTACTAACATTAGCTTTACCGAAGTGACAGGTTTAGAAGTCACAACCGAGAAGTTGGAATATCGAGGCGGTGCCAGCCTAGAGTACAACAAAACCAACTTTCCAGGGATGCAAACCTACGGCGATCTCACCTTAAAACGAGGTATTTTCGATGGAGACAACGAGTTCTACGACTGGTGGAATACGGTTGCCCTCAACACCATTGAACGTCGCGACATTACTATTAGTCTATTGAACGAAAGTCACGAGCCTGTCGTGGTCTGGAAAGTAAAAAATGCCTGGCCCACTAAAGTAACTTCCACTGACTTAAATTCAACTGCAACGGATGTGGCAGTTGAAACACTCGTCCTAGCCCACGAGGGTTTAACCATGGAGAATGGGTAAAACCGATGGCATTTGACTATCCACAACCAGGCTTTCATTTTTCAGTTATATTCGAGCTTTTAGTTCAGTTTCCGAACGACATTCAGTTTCAGGAGGTGAGTGGCTTGACAGTCAGCACAGAATTTGAGTCTTGGGAGGAGGGAGGGGAAAATCGGTTTTCCCATCAGTTGCCAAAGAAATTGCAGTTTGGCGAACTGGTACTAAAGCGAGGTAAGTTTCTGGGATCGGGAGTATTGCACTGGGCACGCCAAGCAATGGAAAACTTTGAATATAAGCCTACAAATCTGATGATTTCATTGCTCAATAACGATCACATACCCTTGTACAACTGGTATGTAGTCAATGCGGTTCCAAAACGGCTGGAAATCAGTGGTTTTAACTCTATGAATAATGAAATTGTAGTCGAAACTTTTGCCCTCAGTTATCAATACTTCAAATATTACGATCCTGCCAGTATTGCTCTCGATGCCGCTGCGGGTTTGTCTGCTAGTGCAAGTATTAGTTTCTAGGTAATATCATGCCCATTGAAATTCGTGAAATGGTAATCCGTGCGCAGGTCGATTCTTCTGATGACTGTTCAGAGAACAACCAAGAATCTCCAAATACAGCGAGCAGTAGTAGTCATGACGATATGATTCGCACCTGTGTCCAGGAGGTACTGCGTGTGTTGGAAGATAGGGGGGAGCGATAAGTCATGCTATTCGATAGTGGCAAACTTGAAAAATTAACCATCCAAGCGTACTTGCCACAAAGTAATTCCGATAAGCCATCACAGACTTCAGATAACCCTGAGGACATTTACACTGTCCAGGTTAATCCCAGCACATATACTCTAAACCAGGCTATTGAGTATAGCTGCCAACAAGGCCAGGGAGACACTGGCAGCGAAGCTGTCTACCGCAAAAGTGCGCCAATTACTTTGCAATTTGATTTCTTATTTGACGGTACAGGCGTTATTCCCCCACAATCGAACCTAAGTGAAATTCCTCTTGTTGGAGCAATTGCATCGGCGCTGTCAGAAAAAAAAGAGCTTAACGTAACCGAGAGAATCAAGAAATTTAATAAGCTCGTATACGAAGCAGATCCAGAGAGTCACCGTCCCCGGAAATTGTTACTTACTTGGGGGGATTTTTTTAGATTTCCTTGTGTTTTGACTTCATTGAGCTATCGTTTTACACTTTTCAATCCAGATGGCACACCCTTACGAGTGATTGCCTCTTGCTCTTTTCAGGAGTCTAAGTCCGATACAGAAAGGAGTTTGGCAGATGCGTTTAGCTCGCCCGATTTGACTCACCTACGTGAGGTTAAAGAAGGCGATACTTTACCCTTAATGAGCTATCGAATTTATGGAAAAACTGACCTTTATATTGAAATTGCCAGGGTGAATAAACTCATCAACTTTCGTCGCCTGCAAGCTGGCTCGCAGCTGGCATTTCCACCGGTAGACAAGGAGGCAAAAAAGTGAGTCGTCTTTTACCACTCGAACGCAGTACCGATGTCGTTAGTCTGACGATTGAGGTCAATGGCGAAGAACTTCCCCGTACAGTTGCCATTAAGAGTGTGGAAGTGGTTAGACAGGCCAATCGGATTCCCTATGCGCGATTGCGGGTCGCTGATGGGGATCCGGCGGTGGGAGACTTTGCCCAAAGCACGGGAGACTTTTTCGTTCCCGGTAACGAATTGACAGTGCATGCGGGGTATAGCGGTGAAACAGAACCGCTGTTTACAGGTATTGTGCTGTCCCAACGAGTGATGGTACGCCGCAATAGTTCGTGGTTGGAGGTGGACTGCCGCGACCCAGCCTTCAAGATGACCCTTACCTGTCGCAACCGCTACTTCGAGGAGGTAACAGATAGCGATGTGGCGGAAACTCTTCTGTCGGAGTACGACCTCGATGCAGATATTACGACCACGGATGTTACCCATCCTCAATTACTGCAGTACCAGGCTAGCGATTGGGATTTTCTGCTCAACAGACTGGAGGCCAATGGCCAGATCGTTGCGGTCGATAACGGTACGGTGCGGAGTTTGGTGCCGGCTTTGGATGAAGAACCGGACGCCACCATCCTTTTCGGGGCAACCCTGCTGGAGCTCGATGTCCGATTTGATGCACGTTCTCAAAGCGACGCGATTCGATCGGTGGCCTGGAGTCCAGCCGATCAGGACTTAGTAGAAGCCGAAGGCACTGACCCCAGCTGGGAAGGCAACGGTAACTTGACGGCAGCTGACATGACCGGTGCCACGGCCCGGGAAGAGGATGTGCTCTGGCACGGAGGCAACCTTGCGGCTGACGCTTTGCAGGCTTGGGCCGACGGTGCCATGCTCCGAGCCCGTCTTGCCGCTTCTCGGGGAAGGGCTCAGTTTCAGGGTTTGCCTGCGGTGCAGCTAGGTCGTGTCCTGGAGCTTTCTAGTATCAGCGAACGGTTCAATGGCAATGTTTACGTCACTGGCGTTCGACATGAATTTAGCAATAACAACTGGCTGACCGATGCTGAATTTGGTCTACCCCGTCAGAGGCATGCAGACCAGTTTGAAGTCAATCATCTCCCCGCAGCGGGTCTAACTCCTGCTGTCAGCGGTCTGCAGGTAGGGGTTGTGACCCAGCTAGCAGACGATCCGGCAGGGGAGAACCGCATTCGGGTGAAAGTTCCGATCGCCGGTCTGGACGAACAAGGAGTGTGGGCAAGAGTGGCGACTTTGGATGCCGGGGCCGATCGAGGGACATTTTTCCGACCTGAAGTGGATGACGAGGTGGTGTTGGGATTCTTTCACAGCGATCCGGCCCAGCCTGTTGTGTTGGGCATGCTGCACAGCAGCGCCAATACGCCCCCTATTGAAGCTACGGAGGATAACCATCAAAAGAGATATAAGTCTCGCAGTGGCATCACCGTATCGATCGATGACGACCAAGCCGTGCTGTCATTGGCCACACCTGAGGGCAATACCCTGACCTTCTCCGACGCGGACAGCGGCATCGTGTTGGAGGATCTAAATGGAAATAAAATCACCATGAATAGTGAAGGTATCGAGATTTCAAGTGCGCAAGCCTTGAAATTAGTGGCAACTTCCGATCTTGCTGCTGAGGGGGTCAACACCGAATTGAAAGCATCTGCAATGTTTAAAGCTGAGGGATCCGCCTCAGCAGAAGTCAGTAGTAGCGGCACTATGACGGTTAAAGGAGCCCTGGTACAGATTAACTAGTCTTTTCTTTGTCTTTTACAACCTTGTATATCCCGTTGATTGAAATGTTTTTTGTTGAGTCGAAACAGGAGCGATGAACCCATGCCCCCTGCAGCCCGCGCTGGCGATATGCATGTTTGCCCAATGGTTACTGGCACTGTTCCTCATTTAGGTGGTCCCGCTTTGCCACCAGGGGAACCCACCGTGATGGTTGGTAGCATGCCTGCCCTGAGGATGGGAGACATGCTGACCTGCAGCGGCCCTCCAGATACCGTAATTATGGGTAGCGCCACTGTGACGATCGGGGGGATGCCAGCTGCCCGATTGGGAGATAGTACTGCCCATGGCGGAAGTATTATCGCGGGCTGCCCCACTGTGATGATTGGGGGGTAGTACAGCTATGGAAGAACAGTTTCTCGGTAAAGGATGGGCCTTTCCTTTGGTTTTTGAAAATCAGGGCCGTAGCGTGCGGATGGCGGAGGCAGAAGAGGACATTCGCCAAAGCCTGAATATTCTCCTCTCTACCGAGTTAGGAGAACGGGTAATGCGACCTGCTTTTGGGTGGAAACGCGACGCATTGTTGTTCGAGCCACTATCTACTACTTTTGCGTCCTACCTGAAAGGGGAAATCGAAACGGCAATCTTATTTTTCGAATCTCGGATCGAACTCAACAAGGTCACATTTGAACTGCCTCCAAACCGGGAGGGACTGATTGAGATTCGGCTGGATTACACCATTCGAGTCACGAATACCCGCAGTAATTTGGTGTATCCCTTCTATCTGGATGAAGCCAACTTGGTATAGCTATGGACCGCTTTCAACGTTACGGTAACCTACTGAAATTTGACGGCACTAACCAGTTGCAGCGCCTTCTACCCGCACTGGAGCCGGATTATATTTTGCCGGACGAAAGGTCACTGAGTGACCTGATAGGCTATGCGCGTAAGTTAGCAGCTGAAATTAGATTCTATACTCTGAACGGTCAAGCGACGGGAGACTGGCGTCCTTTTCTAGATGCTCTGGTCGATCCTTCGACTGGAGAGATATACGATGCAAAATCCTTAGAAACCACTTTAAATTTGCGCAATGATTGGCCACCCCACGTGGCACTTTTTGTCGTGTTTCTGAAGTTGTACGAGTTTCTGCAAGCTGACTTAAACGCGCTACCTCGACTGCACCTGCAACATTATTATGAAAAGAAACTGAGTCTATTGCGACGTGAGGCCGAGGCCGACGAGGTGCATGTCATCTTTGAATTGGCTCGTAATGCGGCCCCAACAAGAATCAAGGTTCATACCTCATTAGATGCTGGCAAGGTCGTTGACGATAAAGAGAAAAGAAGTCGGCCTAGCTATTATGAGACTCAAGCTGAGCTTGTAGTTAGTGCGGCGAAGGTTAAAGAATTCCGACGTTTAGTGGGAGAAACTTATCGGAATAAGAAACACTTTTTTTCGAGTGTTGGTGCTTCTGAGTTGGAAGGGAAAAGCTGGTATACCTTCGGGCGCAAGCAACTGGATCTCGACGCCAATCAGCGGTTTATGAGCGAAGCCCAAATTGGTTTTGCTATTGCCTCGCCCATCCTACTGATGGCCGAGGGAGCTCGCAAGCTTACTGTAAGAATCGATCTGAGTGGCAGTACAGCCATTGGTCCAAGCACGTTAGGTTTGGTCTCGGCATTTACAGTGGACCTAACAGGTGTAGAAGGTTGGCTTACACCTAACAGCTTTACCGCACTCTTGCAGCATCAACCAAATAGTGACCTCGCGACCCTAACAATAGAGCTATCACTGGACCAAACGGCTCCACCAATTGTGGCTTTCGATTCGACTTTACATGGTGATGGCGCACCGGCTGTCTCTTGGCCAGTATTGCGCTGTCGTCTCAATGGAGCTGCTGGTCACTACGAAACACTGGACGGCTTAACTATCGAGCATCTCACCCTAGATGTTGATGTTAAAGGGGTGAAACAGTTGATAGTCCAAAATGAGCAGGGACTGCTTACTCCCGAACAACCTATGGCGCTCTTTGGCAGTCAACCACGTCTGGGGTCTTCTTTTTATATTGGAAGTGCCGAAGTTTTTAGCAAGCACCTGAATAATTTAAAACTCATTTTGGAGTGGCAAGATGTTCCTAAGGATTTATATGCTTATTATCGCGCCTATTTTGATAGTTCTGACTCTCAACTGACAGATACATTTAGTAGCTACTTTGTTGCCAAGGTTGACCTACTTTACGATCACAGCTGGGATCACTCCTTATTGTCTTTCCAGTCGCTGTTCAATAGCAATGACGATCTTGCTAGAGATCGTCGAGTCATTGAGGCTAACGACAGTGCGTTCCGGTCCGCTTTGGCGGACACCGACGATTCCCCCAAGCCCGAGCTGCGCGAACTCGGCGCCTACAAGGCCGACACAAAATATGGGTTCATTCGCTTGAGTCTGACAGGACCTTCTTTTGGCCTTCCTTACGTCCGTCAGACTACTTTCGAAGCGTTTGGACACCAAATGTTTCCAAAACGGTACGGGACTCAGGCGATCGCCCTCAGTCAAAACCAAAATGTAGAATTGCCCAACCCACCCTGGACGCCTACGCTCGCAAGTCTTTCCCTCGACTACTGTGCCTCTGTGGACATAGTACCGGGGACGGCTCACAGCGAAAATCAGTTTTTCAGGCTGGAGCCATTTGGTTACTCACCAGCCTCAGCGCAAGGGAGCAGATTGATTCCGAACCTAACCGATGCTGATGCCAACAATCTGCCATTTGCTCTGGGAGCGCTCTATCTCGGTCTAGAAAACTTCACCCCCCCCGACAATATCTCTTTGTTGTTTCAAATCGACCGTGGAACCGCCAGTGCAACCCCTGTCTTAGCGCCAACTGCAACCGAGTGGAGTTACTTAAGTCGCGAGGGGTGGAAGCGCTTGCCCAGAAACGCAATCCTGAATGACAGTACATACGGTTTTCAGCAACCCGGCTTAGTGGTGTTATCGGTTGCCAGAGATGCCACCACTGTCCACACCATCATGCCAGCAGGGATGGTGTGGCTGCGAGCACTGGTTCGCCAAGCCCCTGAAAGTGCAGCGCGAACCCACGCTTTACACTCTCAGGCTGCCATTGCTAGGTTTTCGCCCACGGCTGGCGAACTGTCGAGCTACAACACCCATCTTCAACAAGGAATAGCCGAGCACACTATCAAACGTCTGAAACAGCGAGATGCAGCAATTAAGTCGGTCAGTCAACCCTATCGTTCGTACGGAGGACGCGCCAGCGAAACTGATAAAGCTTTCTTCCGCCGCTGCAGCGAGCGGCTTCGACATCGCAACAGGGCGGTCACCCCCTGGGATTTTGAGCGACTCGTGCTCGAACAGTTTCCGGAGGTATTCAAAGTCAAATGTTTGCCCCACAGTACGACTGACGGCACGGAGAAGGCAGGTGAGGCTGCATTGGTGATTGTGCCTAATCTCCGCACCGTCACTATCGGTAACCGACTAGAACCTCGCCCCGGTGAGGTGCTGATGAACCGCATTCGCGACTATATCAACAGTGGAATTGCCAGTGCCTTTGCGAATGTGAATGTTATCCCTCCTGCGTACGAACACATTCTGGTTGATGCGCAAGTCGCCTTTCAATCTGGCTTGGACGCAGGGTTTTACGCTGGTGTTTTAAATCAGGAACTGAGTCATTTTTTGTCTCCGTGGGCTTACGAAGATGGACGGGACATTACGTTCGGAGCCCAAATTTACAAGTCCGAGATCTTGGCTTTTATGGAGGGTCGAGATTACGTGGACTACATAACAGATTTTCAGCTTTATCACAGCCACGATGGAGCACCGCGCGGCGGTATTGACGATATGACAGTGGGGGTTGATTTCATTATTCGCCCTGACCCACAGCCGACAATATCACACGCACAGCCAGGCATGGTTATTGGTGACACGTTTGTGGTTGGACGTGGTGTAGAAGTTGCCATCACCACTCGCCCCCACAGCATCTTGGTTTCCCATCCGGAGCACCGAATAACCCCAATTTCCATCGGTGAAGGTCGTTGCTCTGGACCTAAGAAGGTTGGCATTGGCTATATGACGGTAGCTCTTGATTTTACGATCTAACCGCTTGTCGATTTCTTCAACAACAATTCTGGAGAACAGATTATGAGTACTCGAAACAGAACCTCTCTAAAAGAGGAATTTAAAGACGGCGAACGGCCTTCAGGCAGAGACTTTGCCGATCTAATAGACAGTTTTCTAAATATTCAAGAAGATGGCTTAAGCGTCGATCCTGTTGAACAGGATTTACTCTTACCCCGTGGATTGCAGTTGGGAAATAGCGAGCGTGTCACTGCAGCAGGTACGTTGCGTTTCACTGGCACCCAGGTGCAGTATTCGAACGGTTCTGCATGGGTGAGTCTGGCGAGTGGCAGCGGCGGAGCGTTTCAATCTGTTGGAGATTCAGATGCCGTAGCTTATGACAGGGGAAACGTCGGTATTGGCAGCGGGTTCACGGCAGCAGAACCACCCACCTATCGTCTAGAAGTTCCTTTAGGTAGAAATACGGGAACTGAAGAGCAGGTGCGCTTTGGCAACGCAGTTTGTAGTAATGGCCAAGGCGCTTTCCAGAACTATGCTTATTTCGCTCACCGAGGTCACGCCACCAATACAGCCTATGGTTTTCGGCAGGGTGAGAATGGGAACGTACATCTCAACGCCCCTGCCGATCAACCTTTGAGCATTCGCCAAAATGGAAATAGCGTACGGTTGGGCATTACTGCCGTAGATGGCCATGTGGTGGTGGGTTCGGAAACCGATCTCGGTGATGAAATTAGCCGAGCGTTAGATCCCGAATTTCAAGTCCGTGGCTCGGCTTTTGTCAGCGATACGTTAGGTGTTCGAAACGATTTGCTTGTTGCAGGGGACGCGCAGAAACCAGGCGGAGGTGTCTGGTCGGAATTATCTGATATTCGGGTCAAAGAGGACATTCGCGATTTAGACGTGGGGTTGGATGAATTGATGCAGGTGCGCCCCGTACGCTTCCGCTACAACGGCAAAGCTGGAACGCCCAAAGGAAAAGAAAGTATCGGCATCATTGGCCAGGAAATAGAAACCATCTTCCCCGAAATGGTGCGACCCTTACCCAATGCAGATGGAATTGCAAGCGATGATGAGCCGCTACGCATTTATAACGGTTCGGCCCTGACCTATGTCTTGGTCAATGCTGTCAAAGAGCTGACTGGCCGGGTTGCAGAACTGGAAGGGACTATCGCCAAATTACAACAAGCCCCCTATAGCCAAGACGAATATAAGTAAGCGGTGTAGGTTCCCAATGAACGATACTCCCGTCCGCATATCATCAACTCCTCCCACCAGCACCAGTATGAATTACGCTGCCTTGCGTGAGAAGGGCATGCAACTAATCCGCGAACTGGCGCAAGACACGTGGACCGACCATAATGTCCACGATCCAGGCATAACGCTGCTGGAAGCGTTTAGCTATGCCATGACAGAGTTGGGATTCCGGCTCCAGCAAGATGTGGCGGATTTGCTCCGAAGTGGAGAAAGTCATGCGCTGCCAGATTTTGTTCCTGTCCATCGCGCCTTACCATCGGCACCGATAGCGGCAGGAGACTGGCAAAAGATGCTGCTAGACCATCCTTTGGTCAGTGAAGCCCGGATTGTGGCGACTACCGATAGCGAAGTTCCCTTTTTTCAAGCGGTCGGCATGGATCCGCCCTTCACTTACGACCCAGGCTCATCTCAAATAGAGCCTCGCGGTCTTTACGAAGTCATGCTGGTTTTTGAAACGAGAGAGTGGAATAGCAATACCTATTCCTTTTCGATAGAAGCAGAAGATGGAGGCGATCCCTACCAGTTAGATATTGCCCTGCCCTATTGGGATGAGGCCGAGGCTGCCCCCTTCAGAGCCGGTGCCACTGTGAATTCGATCGCTATGCTGGAGCGTGAAGACGCGCCAGCTGGTCAGGTATGGCGTGCCCTAACAGAGCCACTAAGCTACTTCGGCACCTTACGAGTTAGCTATAACGATACCAGCGACGCCACTGACCATATCGATCTGTGGGTTTTGTTGCATATCACCAGCGAGCTGGATAGACCTGCGACTGTAATTACCGGCATTCTGACAAATGCCAGAACTCTCTTAGAGACTAGTGACTCAACTAGCCCGATCTCGCAGTTTGTTGCTCGGGTGCAGGAGGCAAGCACTGGCGCGCTCCAAGTCCATCGTTACGCGGAAAGCTGGCGAAACCTATGCGAATACCCAATCCGCCTAAAGGTAGCCAGAGTTCAGGAAATCGGTCTTCGCGCCCGTATCGAAGTCACCGGCAGCACCGATCTAGAACAGCTTCTTGCCGAAATCTATTTCACCATTGACTTGGCGCTGTCACCGCTCGTGCAGTTTTCTTCGCTGGCCGAAATGCGAGATCTCGGAAAAAGTGCCGAAGCACTCTATGACGGCCCCTTATTGAAACACGGTTTTCTTAAGGCAAGCGATACCGAGCCTTTATTGCGCAACGACAAAATCTATACCTCCGATATTCTGCGAATCATCATGCGCTTGCGCAGTTCCTCTAGCACGGACGTGGTTGCCCAAGAAAATCCCACAGGCCGAGACATTGTGGCAGTGACCGATTTGGCATTGAGCAACTATGTGAATAACCGTCCCATCACAACAGATGCACCAAACTGCTTAAACCTCGTAGAAATAGATCTGTATCGACCGCGCTTGAGTTTGTCCAAATCTCGCATTAACTTTGTCCGCAACGATGTAGAAGTTGCTTACGATCCTCGCCGTGTGACGGCCCTATTCGACGAAAAACAAAGCCAATATCGGGGCTCGACACGCCCCCAGGCGTTTTCACCTGTTTGGCCGGTACAGCCGGGTGATTGGCTACCAATAGAAGATTACTTTGCCTTTCAGAACGACTTACCTCGCATTTTTGGTGTTGGCGAAGGGAGCGTTTCATGGGAAACCGCT
The DNA here is from genome assembly GCA_051439605.1 of Synechococcus sp. Taxonomy (GTDB): domain Bacteria; phylum Cyanobacteriota; class Cyanobacteriia; order Thermostichales; family PCC-7336; genus PCC-7336. The sequence goes on along the minus strand of JBFRWN010000103.1, from coordinate 18,524 downwards.
CGTGATTTACCCTCGCGAACCCTGCAAACCCAAGGATATTTATTACTGTTCGAACAATTTCTGGCAGACCTAACCGCTCAACTAGGCAACATCAATCGATTCTTCTCGGCGAATCCTGAAGAACAATCCACATACTTTACCAGGGCCTTGTTTGAATTACCAGGTATGCAAAAACTCCTCAAACGGTTGCCAATGGGAAGTGACTGGCCCAGCTATGTCGACGATCCCAACAATTCTTATCGGGTGGCCTTACGAGCAGCGGTTGAATCGCACGAGCAGTTATTAGATCGACGTAACCGCATGTTGGATCGTTTGCTGGCAATCCAAGGGGAAGACATGGTGACCTGGACACAGGAACGGCATCGCTGGGCGCAAGCGGAGCTTAATTCAGCCCTCGAGCTCGCGCCCCTTCCTCCCGACGACCCAATTGATACCCGGCGCCAAGCTGTTAACGCGGGCCTGATCGGTGATAAGGCTGATTTTTTAGCTGCTATCCCCGACCTGAACTCGAACAAATTGCAAGGATTTGGGCATCCGCTGCGACGCGACCCAGAACAGCTACAGTTGGAGCAAAACCTCGATGGCTACTTTCATTGGGTACTGGTGCTAGAAGGCGAACAACGATTGCGCTCGGCGGACAGTTTCCCGACCCAAGCAGCAGCCACGATTGAGTCAGAAGACGCGGCAATTCTAGCAACACAACGCAATTTCTATAGGGTGGAAAGTGCTGGGTCGGGTCGCTTTCACTACGAGCTGAGAACTGGCGCTGAGATGAGTGCTCGGATAGTAGGCACTAGCGTGCGAACTTGGACTACGACCAATGCGGCTAACGATGCATCAATCGTAACTTCAGCTTTGTTTGCCAGACTGCGAATAGAGACTGCTGCGATGCCGATGGAACGGCGCATTGCCCATCTCACGGGGATTCGCGATCGAAGGCGGCGCCGGTTGAGCTTACCGATTGACGAGTTTTTTGAAATCTACGACGAATTAGATAGCGATGGCATCATCGAAAAACGGTGGCGTTTGTGGACAGAAAGGGGATACACCGGATCTGTTTTGTTGAGCAGTACATTCCATTTTGAAGCTCCTACCGATGGTGAGGCAGTTGCGCTGGCACAGGGCTCGATTCAACGCGTCTTACGCTATGGATTAAATGGTTGGAACTATCGTGTTTCACCTGCAGGCCCGGGTACGTTCAATTTTGAGTTGCTCCATCCCAATGGAGAGATATTGGCGCTGAGATTACCCTCGCTACCCTCAGTGGGAGAAGCGCAAGCAGCCATTGACGAAACCATACATCATCTGTACTCGCTTTACAGTGCAGAAGGGTTTCATACTATCGAACATATTTTGTTGCGTCCGCACCAGCAGGGAGATCGCTTCCTTTCGTTGCCCTTGACCGATCTCGAACAAGAACGGGATCCCTACAGTCAACGATTATCCTTGATATTCCCGTCCGGGTATGCTCGTGACTTTTCTCTAGATTCTGAAGAACCACAGCCAATAAGCCCTGCCCGATTTCGCGATCGTGAATTTCGCCGTCACGCCGAACGGATCGTTCAACAAGCCTGCCCGGTGCATTTATTTCCCAAGATCTACTGGGTAGATCGACACATACAACTTACCGATACCTCTCCGACCTTTGAAGCAATACCGAGTTGTTTCGAACACTTCGAGGCCGCCTATTTCAGGTGGCTGGAAACCCAGCTATTCCCAGGCATCGATGATTCAGAAGTTGATGCTGCTCGAGAGGCCCTGATTATTTCTCTGAACGGAGTGGCCAATGGCACCTGACAACACCCACCAGATTCTCCGTCAGGTCTTAGCGCTGGAGCTGAACCGGACTGAAGGAGCAATTGAACTCCAAAGTGCTGTCGCCCAAGTGTTTCGGGATCGGGGACAGAGGGTTATGGAGACCCTGTTCGATCGCCTAGTAGGCCCAGACGAGCTGATTCGGTTAGAACGGGTTGAGATAGACTTGGGCGAGCTGCGCGGCAGCGATTGGCCGGAGCAATTCAGCCGTCGCTTGGCAGAACAGTTAGAAGAAAAGCTGACACAGGCTTTAGAAACGCAGGATTTAACATCGCAACACTCATCGTCCCGAGGGAGCACCCGCGACGGTCTGTTTCAGCAATTTTTATTCTTTTGCCAGTACGGCCGTTTGCCCTGGGAGAGTCGCAAGCCTTCTCGCGAATCTTTAGAGACGTTGCCATCCACGATGACTCGAGCCCAATATCGGTCTCTCGCATCTCTCCTCCGTCAAGACAGCAGAGCCCTGCGACGGTCGATCTACACGGTCAGCGATGAGTTTTTGCAAACCATTCCCCAAAGACTCTGCGAACTGGCGTCATCGGCCCGCGTTCGGATGTTGTTGATGCCGGAGGGACTGAGCCGACAATCGCAATCGCTATGGCGCGAGCAGTTTTGGGTCATCGTGCTGGAGTCAACCATCCCAGCGAGTGCGATCTCGTTCGCTGGCTCAACCGCTCAATTAACGGCTACCTGGCAAGGGGGACCAAAGCTCGTGAGACGGCTGCTTGCAGAGCGACAAAAGTCGATCAACGCCGCTGGTATTAATGCCCCAGAAACGGGTGCTTGCCATCCTGCCAATGGTTGTGTGGATGGATCCGGTCGATCGTTGCAGCTGCCCCAACCTTGGCAAAGCTGGCTGGAGAGCGTTCCACAATATATCAATCCACTTCAGCACTCGCAAACAACGGTTGTTCCCCCAGAGCTAGAGGCACCCATCGATGGGACGAGTTATGAAGCCTGCGATCGCGACAGCGACGATCCCCCCATACAGCAACCAGCTACTCCAGCAAAGTCAACCACACAGGATGATGGAAGCCCTCATTCATCCACACACAAAGAGGGTTGGGTTCGACAACGTGCGATAGATACACCCAGTGAACCGTTAGTCGTCGATCTGCGTTCATCTGACAGGAGTTCAACAGAGCCTGGAAAGAATTTGCTGGAATCTAGAGAAGCACTGGTGCAAATGAATGCAGTGCTTCCCTTCAAGGCAACTGTCTCTCTGGACGAAGATTTAATCGAATCCCTCTATATAGAGGGTGCGGGTGCCGTCATTGTGCATCCATTCTTGCAAGAACTGTTTGGCAGCCTCGACTTGTTGAGCAATCTCCAGTTCCGCGATCAGCAAGCCCAGCGGAGTGCTGTTGCCCTTACGACCTATCTAACTTACGGAGATCTCGATGTTTTGGAATACGATCTCTTGCTACCCAAGCTTCTTTGCAGTTGGCTTTGGGAGGAACCTCTCCCCCCGTACGAACTGGACGAGTCTGAATGCAAAGCTGCCGCAGAATTACTCGGTGCAGTGCTGAAACACTGGAGCGCTCTCCGCAGTAGCTCGGCAGATTGGTTACGCCAACAGTTTTTCTGGCGCGATGGCAAGCTAACCCGAGTGGATTTCGGCTGGAAGCTGGAGATCGAGCGCCGCGCCCAGGATGTGTTGCTCGACAAGCTGCCATGGAGCATCGGAGTGATTCGCCTGCCCTGGATGTCGGATTTTTTGCATGTCAGCTGGACATCTTAAGCAAGCAAAAACTTATTTTCAAGCTGAATGAGCCTACAACCATGAAAGTCTCAATACGAACTCACTTAACAAGGGCCAGCCATTCGATCTGGCATTGCCTTTGGCTGGCCACTGTATTTCTCGTATTTACAGGCAATACGGCCATTGCCGATCCCTATGCAATTGACATAACAACACCAGATCCCCCCCCCAACACGATCGTTCACACGATTAAGGTCGTGGTCGATACGCCGATTGTGGAAGAAGACGAACACATTAATGTCCAAAATGCACCTGGAGAAGTGTTCTGGGAATTTAATCCATCCCCTTCAAGCGGAGGTGACGTCGTTTGTACACCGTCCACTCCTACCAATTCTGCTACCTGTAATGGTGTAACTGTCGAGCTTCCAATGGGGGCACCCGATTCTCCAGTTTCAGCGGGGTTACCAGTTAGAGTATTTGGGACACCAACTAGAGTACCTGGGGAACCAACTGCTTCCACTTCCTTCACCTTTGGTCTGACGGTTGCAGAAGAGGGGGGGGCTGCTGAGGTGGCTACACGCACCTTTGCTGTAGATATTGAAGTCCCCTTTGATTTGGGCTTCGTGCTCGATCGCTCTGGAAGCATGAGTAATTATGCCGATCCAACGGTTCCCGATCCAGATAAAATTACCCGTTGGCAAGCTTTGACAAATGCTGTCCTAGACAGTGCGGTACTAGCAAATATGGTCGATGATACCTCTCCACCAGACGGCAGCCGATTTGGTCTGACTATTTTTGACGGTGGAGTCGAATTTTCATCTGACCTGCTGCCCGTTGATGATGATTTAGAGAGTACCGTTACTGAAATGCTAGAAGAGGCCGGTGGCCCTTCAGGCTATACAAGAATGGGACTTGGTTTGAAAGATGCAGAAGAGAAGCTAGATGACTGTAACCGCCCCAGGATCCTTGTCTTGTTCACAGACGGCAAACAAGAGCCGGAAGGCGATCCATCTCATGTACAGCTAGATGGAGTGAACTACGATACCACACCCCCAACAGCAATTAATGCTACTTGTCCAGATTTATCGGATATTGAAATTATTTCTGTCGGTATTATCCAACCCAGCAGCGATTATTTCACAATCTTACAAAACCTGGCTAGCCAAAACGGCGGTAATTCAGTCATTTTGACAACCACAGGAGACATTAGTTCTGCTTTAGATGGAGCGTTAGTTGCAGCTTTATCAGGCAGTAGTCCCCAAATTGTTGCACAATACCAGGATGTTCTTGGCGGGGAAATCACTTTAACTCCCTTCAACTTAAATCAAAATGTCCGCCAGCTAATTCTTAAACTGACCTTTGAACGAGAGCTTCCTCGTTCTGACTTAGAGGAATTGTTGGCAAACATTAACGTGCTTAAGGATGGGGAACCTGTTACCAATTATTTTGAGCCGAAGATCGTCGGTGATACTGCCCAAACGATCTGGTTACAAAGTCGCTTCCAATCCTCTCCTTCAGGCCAATCTAGTTTACCCCCTCTTCCTTCTGAGGGAAGCTACGAGGTTCAACTCAGTCAACCCACCAATAGTACAAGTCCTCTTCCTTTCCGTCTGGCGAGTATCGCAGACGATAGTATTCTCGATATGAGGTGGTCTGTCGCACCTGATGCTCCACAAACTAATCAATCCTTCTCTCCAACTGTGAAGCTAAGTGTATTCGGTCAGCCTATCTCTAATGCCAACGTCGAAGCATTAATCTTAAAGCCAGGGGATGATTTGGGAGATTTGTTAGCTAAAACTCCAGGCAGAGTCGATTCTTGTCTTACCTGTGTTCAAGACGCATATTCAGCTGGAGGTGAAAAATATTGGTCTCTACTGCTTAACAATCCTGACTTTGTCGATCGACTCCAACCAAACCAACAAACACTCACCCTCGACTATCAAGGAGATGGAATTTACAGTGCCGCTTATAATCCTGGCGACATTTCAGATGTTTACCAAATTCTCTATCGCATCACTGCAGATGACCCAAATCTAGGCAAAATCCAACGGGAAGCTATACAAAGTCTCTTTGTCCGCCCCGGAGCGATCGACTTAGATTCCTCTTCAGTAACAACAGTTGTTGATGGAAATAACATCTTGGTGTACTGGCGACCGATGACGATCGACGGTCGTTTAATCGGACCGGGACAAGCTTCAGCCATGAGTGTTGACGGTCTTGATGTTGTTAGTGTTCGAGATCATCAAGACGGCAGCTATACCCTTCTCTTAGATAGAAAAGAGCCCAATACAGCAATTTCATTCAAATTCTTGGATGAAGAGATTTATCAGGGTTCCGCCGAACAATTTGGTCCCACTAAGAAGTTTCCCTTATGGCTCGTTATCTTGATTATTGTAATTGTCTTGCTGCTGCTTTTACTCCTCTGGTTTTGGAAGCGTCGTACTTCGGATTCAGTAAGCGGTATTGAGTCTTAGCGCTTTTCCAAATTTGTATTGGATAATCAAGGATGCCAGTATCATCCTGTATTCGCTGCACTGAAGAAAAAGCTGGAAGCAAGATGGCAGAATTTTCTTTCAGCTTTTTCTCCTCCCTCAACCTTCCGATAGCAGAGGAGGTTCTCGTGAAAACCCGGAAAACCAAACGGAATTCATTCAGTACTCGGCCGCACAGCCGATGTTTCGCCCAGCGCACAGTTACGACCCAACTGGCGGGCGTCAGCCATTCTTCCGAGCAGATCCCGTTCCCGCTATTCAGTCCTTGACTATCGGATCGCCTATGGTTCAGCGACAGGAACCCGCAGAACCCGAAAAATCTGAAGCCGAAAAGCCAAAAGAAAAAGATCCCCTGGTTGAAGGCTTAAAAACAACTGGGAAACAACTCTTGAAAGTACCAAAATTTAAAGCCTGGTACGAACCGAAATTGGATTTCTTGAAACAACGCCTGTGGGAAAAGCGACCGAGCCATGAAAAAGCAGCTCTAATTACTTTTGGGGGCGTCAACCTAGGCCTGGCGGGATTAGTTTTCGCACTCAATCCAGAGGCACGCGAGTTACTGTCCGATGTCAATATTGGGCAACCTCTGGGTTGGCTACCATATTCTCCTATTGAAGGATTTAAATACAAACTGCCGAGGCCCGGAAAATCGGAATATGGTTTTTCTGGAGAGTTTACATTTAATCCTTACCTAGAGTTGCTCCGCGATCGCTATCCACAAGTACCGCTCACGGGTGCAACCTTCGGATTGGATACAGCGTATACTCCCGGGCAAAGCTTGTCTTTAACGGGAGGTAAGTTTGGCTTGGAATTCCTCGGCGGCGGTCTGAAAGCAGAAGGTAAGAGCTTTACCGAGCTCAGCCCATATCCCGAGGTACTTCCCGTTCCCGGTCATCTCGGGTTGCCATCCACACTGATGCAGAACGTGCCCGGATTGCCCCCCATAAAAACTGGGCCAGGTTTTCAATCTATGCTCTCAGTTGATTTAGTCAAATTAGCCTCCAAGTTTCCAAGTCTGCAAAGGTTGTTTTAGCTTTGTATTAAAGGGATTCTTTTTAAAAAAACAACACTCATTTTCAGTAGTTTAAGCTTTTTAGCATTTCAACAGTCCTACTATTTAGGCATGCTACGCTACAAGCACGGCGGTTAATTTGAGGTAATTATGATACTTACCCGTCCGCACCACAGATTTTCTAATCCCACCAGAAACCGACAGTTTTTCTCTAAAGCGTCGATACATAGAAATTCAAAACCCTTTTTCTCTAACGAGCGCTCCGATGTTGTGCAGCGTATGGCGGAAACTTCTCAGTTACCCGAAGAAAAAGAAGCAGAGCTTCCAGTCCAGACAAAGTCTTTAGATAACACCTTACAGCAGCAAACTCTACCAGATGAGGAAGAAGAAGTTGTCCAAACCAATGCTTTAGCAGATACACCTATTCAGCGGATGTGTGTCGAATGTGAGAGGGAGCAACAGGAGAAGCCAATGTTGCAAACTAAACTCACTGTGGGGCAACCTGGCGATCGATACGAACAGGAAGCCGACCGCGTTGCAGATCGAGTTGTCAGCCAATTACACTCTCCAACTGCATCTGCAGTACAAGCAAATTTTGAATCCTATCCTCCCAACATAACGCCTATTTTCAGGCGGCATGATAGGAGCTCTGCGGCGATCCAAATGCCTGTTATCCAAGCGATTGGTAGTAGAGAGACGCAGCTAACGCCTCCAGTGACAGTCGAAGTTGCTAATCAGGTTGCCAATCCCAATGCGGGAGAACCTTTGCCCCCAGTTATACGGCGACATATTGAGCCATTGCTCAATACAAATCTTTCTTCAGTCAGACTTCATAGAAGTGCAAGTGCCCAAGAGGCGGCAAAACAACTTGGAGCTAGGGCATTTACACATGGTCAGGATATATTTCTAGGCTCAAGGGAAAACGCTAATGACATCCATTTGCTGGCTCATGAGGCCACTCACGTAGTGCAGCAAAGCCAGCAAGGCGCAAAAGTTTCCGAGAATATACAAAGGGATGGTGCTACCCATTACGAAGGTGTCATACACGTGGCTTGGTCTGACGACTACGCAGAACTATATCGGCGTATTGTCGCGGCCACAGCAAGGAGTAGTGATTTCGCTGGTATTCCGCGCGCTAGTATGTGGCAACCCTTTCACACCCCAACACGTCGCTTCCATCGGCGTCATAGTAGACGACATTTGCGAGACCTTAATGAAGGGGAACGAGTAGAAATACATGTTTCTGGTTTCTACGATGCAACTGACACGCCCAGTATGAGTCAGGTTCGCATCTGGCATGATGAGGATATCCCGGCGCCCGCAACGGAACCTAGCGCAGAACCTGCACCTGCCCCAAGTGTGGAGACAGCTCCAGCCCCCACCCCACCCCCAGATTTGATTAGTCAAGGGAAAATTCGTTGGGATGAACAAACACCCGAACGCGTCTACATTATTGCAACCGGAGTAACGCCACGCTTGATTGCAGCCGATTTGTATGGAGATGAGTCTTTGGCTACTGATATCTGGGCTGTGTGGGATGAAGAGGAGAGAGGAGAGCCGTTTACTGTTAGCACGGAATTACAAGTGGGAATGTTCGTAGGAATTAAATACAGTCGGCTGCGTAGCATTTGGCGGAATCGGTATGATCTATCCACCACCATTATCGATAGAGAGATTTGGGGAGCCCGACCCCCCATAGTTAACGATCCCGATCGCTCCTATGAACCCTACACGGGGAATTTAGAAGACATATACGATAGCATCGCGATACATCATGCTGGCAATGAAGGTTATAGAACGATTGATGAAGTTCAGGACTTTCACATAGATGATAGAGATATGGCAGACATTGGATACCATTTTGGTATTGACCGATGGGGAGGTATTTCTGAAGGACGCGATATCAGTGTCAAAGGCGCACATATCGCGGCAGGAAATACCGGGAAAATAGGTATCGTTTTATTAGCAGACTTAGATGAGCAGTGGTACGATGCCGACGACGAAATAACAAATGATATGGAAGCTTCACTGCTTCAACTAATTCATTATCTCATCGGTCGATTCCCAAATATTAGTTTTTTAGGCGGTCATAAAGAGTACAATACATCAAGGTCATGTCCCGGAAATCTTGGGATGGCGCGAATGAGTCATTGGCGCTCTCAAACTGGTCTCAGCGCACCTACACCTGTCAATTGATGATATTTTCACAATCCTTTATTCAGCTTATAAACAGCCTACTAATTGCTCAAGAATATAAGTTTCCTTCCCATACGTAGCTCCAAGTGACTTATGGATTTTATAGAAATAGGAAATAGTTTTGTTGAGGCGGAGAAGGACATCGTAATCATCAAGCTCTTTGCTTGGAATCATTGAATAGCTCAGCTTTGTGTCGAGAATTTAGATCAGCCATTAATAATAATCGAGCTGCTCCAAATTCGAGATGCTTTCAATATAGATCTAAAGGTTTTCCTGAAGGTATTTGATTTGCAATCAAGTTAAAGCTCAAAATCTAAATTATTAAGTTCTAAGCGTTAGATAGTGCGTGTGTCTATTTAGATCTTTTACGATAACGTTCAGTTCATCGTGTATCGTGTTATTTTTTAAAGAATGAACCACTACGTTCTGCCGCTTAATCGTTTAGGGGCGGGTTAAACAATATTTTGTTTTTCCTATCCCCTTACTAGCTCCATCTCTTATCTATAAATTCAAGCGATTCCAGATGTAAGGCTCTAGAGCGAGAATTAGTATCGGTTACCGGTATACAGAGCCCAGGCTAGTTTCAGGTCTATTGACACATTGCCTTCCAATGTTGAGCACCCATACCCATCAACAATCTTCGCAAAACCACACGAGCCGACCTTTTTTCTCAAAAACGGCGCATGAGAGTGAAACAGCACCTTTTTTCTCTGCTCTAGCCTCTCCCTCAATCACTACTGTTCTACCGAAGCGCGAAGTTGGCGACCGGAAAGAGCTAGAAGAAGTACAGGCGCAAGAGTATGATTCTGAACAGGAAAGCCATCAATACTCTGCTGGCGAGGCCCCCTTTCCACCTTCGGAGCATAACTCTAAAACTACAATTCAAACCCAGTTAAAGCTCGCTCCGCCAAGTAATTTCCATGAGCAAAAGGCAGACCCAATAGCTAAAAAGGTAATTCCAAATAAAGCACCAGCGTTGCAGCGACGGATGGATGATGAGGCAGAAGAGGAAGCTCCGGAACTCATTCAATCTAAGCAGGTGGCGGGTCAGATTAAACCGCTAGTTCAGAAACAAGCTGAATCAGAGGGAGCTGAAGAGGAGACTGATGATACTGTTCAAACTAAGCCTCTCGCAGACATGGGCTTACCTTTAATTCAGCGTAAATGTGTCAGCTGTGAAAAGGAGGAAAAAGCTGGACTAGGCATTGTTCAGCCAAAGCTGAAGATTGGGCAGCCGAATGATAAATATGAGCAGGAAGCGGATCGTGTTGCGGATCAAGTGATGCAGATGTCAGAGCCCCAAATGCAACGGCAGAGCTATCCAAATGAAAACGAAGGTATGGTTAAAATAAAACCGTTGGCAAGTGAAATTACACCTCTTGCACAGATCCAAACGGGACCAGTCTTAGGAGAGGAAGAAAATAAAAGAGTTCAACCAAAATCTAATTACGGTCAAACATTCTCTACTATTCAAGGGCAAATTGATCCAGAAGAAGAGAGCACAGCGATTCAAACAAAGCTGAAGTTAATCGATCTAAATCATAAATATTCTACTTCACAATACTCAGATGTAAATGATATTGAGCATCGGGTTCTAAGAGAAAAAGGCAAAGGGACTAAACTACCAAAATCAACTCGCCAATTGATGGAGACAAAGTTTGGTGTTGATTTCAACAAGGTTCGCGTGCATATTGATGCTGAAGCAAATAACCTTACCAAAGCCCTTCATGCATATGCCTTTACTACAGGTCTAGATATCTACTTCGCATCAGATAAATATCAACCGGGCACCTTTAGTGGCGATCAATTATTAGCACATGAACTTTCGCATGTAGTTCAGCAGACAGGTATTAGAGCAATACAAGATCCTATCTCACAAAAAGATGGATATCTTCAGCGTTTCTCGGTCAATGAAGACAAAAGATATACTGGAACCTGGGCACATAATAATATAGAGAGCGTACTTGTAAAGGAGCCTAAAAATAAGGGATTAATGACGGAGGTTCCAATCCCAGGTGCACATAGAAAAGGAAGACCTGAGCACAATCTAGTGGGCTTTGCAGATTTATATAAGAGTAAAGAAGAATATATTGTATCTGGTGTTAGGGCAAAGAACTATTTTGACAAAACAAAACCCAGAAACTGTATTTCCAAGGATGAAAACTTTTTCTATGAAAAACCACCTCGAGTAGGAAATATAGAATCAGCAAGAAATCCGAAGCTTGGACCAAAGTGTGGAAAAGGGAGTAAGTGGAGTAATGACTTTCCTGAGAGTTTTTATGTTGGAGAAATCAAGCCTCTCTTCAAGACAGATTTTAAAACAGCTGAATCTGTTGGGTCTGGAACGCTTCAGATAGATAATTATATAATAGGATTTGAAAAATTTATCAATCAAGTCAACACACAAAGCAATAATGCCACTCGTTCAAATAGTACAGGAAGAAAGCTTGTAGATATTGAGATTCCAGATGTACTAAATTACAATAAAGCCCGAAAGAACCTAGCTTCTTTTGACGAAAAAACACGTACCTTGGCGAAAAAGTTAAAGCTTACACGAAAGGCTCCTGAGCTAGCTGAATTTCTTAAACCAAAGAAAAAAACTAAAACTGGGGACGACGAGCTCTATGACCGCCTTTGGCTTTATAGATTACCAAATGGTATGTATACATATTTCCTGCTTCAAAGTCCCTATAGTGGGGAGCAGGAGCCACTCGAGCTTAAGGAGCAGCTATCTAAATTAGAAGAGAATGTTTCATCAAAAGCAAGCAAGAAACGGAAACCCATACCAACAGCTTTGAAGCCTCGTCCTGGCCCTCCTACATTTAACATTCAACTCAAAAAGAGTGATCAGAAAGCTATATCAGAAAATTTATTCATTCAAGCAAAAGCTAGTAAATGTCCAGATGCTCCCCCGAACAAGGAATGGTCAAAGTCTGCAGAAGCAAAATGGAAAACGGCTAGAAAGGGCTGGATAGATGGCAAGGAGCCTGTTGGAAAATCCCCAGGCCCTAAGAAAATTCTAGAGAGTGAAAAGGGATATATTCGGAGTGTCATAAAGCGGCATAAAATTGATAGCAAATTAGGCATTAATGGCATCAAAAGTAAAAAGATTGATGCCTCAGTTAGAGATATTAAGAAAATAAGGTTGTGGAGCGGAAAATTAGGCGATAAACTTGGTTCACTCCGATTTAAGCTTGGTAGAGTATTGGGGAAAGTTGAAGCTTTCTTTAAATGCCTGGCAAATAGGTTCAAGCAATTCAAGAAACGAGTAACGGGCATTAAAAAATATAAATCAGGGCTTGGAAATTGGAAGCGCCGTGTATTCAATGTCCTTATTAAGGCTGCAAAGATAGGCTTTGGACAATTAATTGGGCATGCATATAAACTTTTTTCAGGTTGTATGAATGCAATCCTGGATAAAGTCATGAATGACTTTCTTGAACAACTTAAAAACAATGATGTTACTGATGAATTGCTTAATCCAATTGATACAGTTATAGATTTAATCGAAGGTTCTAAAGAGAAGCTAGAAGATACATTAGCAGACTTTAATAGTAGCTTTGAAAAGTTCTTTAGATTTGTTAATCGTAGCAATGAAATTCTCGGTTTTATTGGAGGTCTTGAATGGGCAATAAGAGGGGTATTTCAGGCGATTTCTTGCATTTCTCCTCCTGCTTGGGGGTGTCTATGGGGAATTGTCGGTCAATTTGCAATGAGCTTAGTAATTGATTTGGTTGCAAGAACTTCGCAGTTCAAAGATTTAATCAACGAAAAAGTATGTGAGCTCTTAAATTCTAAACTAGGCTCGTGGTATCAAACAATACTTAAGGAGGCTCTCGATTTAGCAGGACTATCTACAATTGCAGCTTCAGCAGGCGGCGCTTGTAGCTTTGATGAGAAAGAGTTTCCATGCAACCTACCTAATGATGGTAAATCAAACGAAAAAGAGCTGAGTGATTTGAGGTCAGAATGGGAGAAAAAAAATATCAATACAGTCAAAAAAGATGTTTTATCAAAATTTGAATTTGTACCTGGCGAGCCAGCCACAGAGAGACAAGTTGAACTAGTTCTCGAAATTTTTAATCACGAAAAATATTCTCTTGAGAAAATTAAAGAACATCTTGGTTGCAGCAAGTCTGATTCTGGAAAATTTGTGATTAAACGTCTCATGAAGTGCTTGCTCAGCCAACCTCCCAAAGGAAAAGGAGAACAGCCTCCAGAAGGGAAACAGCCTCCTGAAGAGAAACAACCCCCAGCAGGGAAACAACCCCCAGCAGGGAAACAGCCTCCAGAAAGGAAACAGCCTCCAGAAGGGAAACAGCCTCCAGAAGGGAAACAACCCCCAGAAGGGAAACAACCCCCAGAGAGGAAACAGCCTCCAGAAGGGAAACAGCCTTCAGAAGGGAAACAGCCTCCAGAAGGGAAACAACCCCCAGAAGGGAAACAACCCCCAGAGAGGAAACAGCCTCCAGAAGGGAAACAACCTCCAGAAGGGAAACAGCCTCCAGAAGGGAAACAGCCTCCAGAAGGGAAACAACCCCCAGAAGGGAGATTTGATAGATCTGATTTAAGTCCTAACTCTGCTGAAACTATATTCGGTCTGCTTAGCGAGATGATGGAATTCTTTGATGAAGATAGTGAAGAGTGGCAAGAACTAAACGATCTTCGCGAGCAGGCTAAGGAGAAATTTTAACTAACAGGTTATGGAAGCGAAAATCGAACACTATCATCTAGATAATAATCTTTTTTTTAGAGTATCAGGAGGATTTTCTCTGCATACACATGCAATTGATATAATTTTGGGCCGACAGGATGAAAAATTCACTAAATGTTGCCTCACGTTCCTGCTCTCTCCTAATCTCTACTACCACATCGATACCCAAGGCCTTTTTAATCTCAAGGACGAAATTCGAGGCCCCTTCACAGGCCGCGACTTCCTTCCCGAACCCAACATCCAGCTTGAAGTCACCCTACACCCCGACCTCCTTCCCCGCCTCTTTGCAAACGCCACCAATGCCGAGGAAGCCGCGTCCCACCTCCTCAATCTCAGTCAGCAACAGTTAAAAGATCTACTTCCCTGCCCGAAAACAGAGCCAGCAGAAACTCCCCGCGTTCCCGAGCAAGAAGTAGACACTTCCCAATCTCAAATTCCCCTGAGCGAACCTACTATCGAAGTTCCCAATCAAATAGAATCTCACCAACCCAGAGCCACCGAGGCAACCATCGATCCACTTCTCCACACTGAAAGCTGGCTCTGCCTCTCTGTCAAACAGCAACAAGGAGACACAGAAACTGGCTACAGCACTTTCTGGTCTCACATTAATCCCTCAATCCTGCAAAAGGTAGCCACCTCTGGCGAACAAATTTCCGCAGGCATAGCTGACTTTTTCGCAGAATGGGTTGAAGCCAACTTTTCCAAAGCCCTCCAAGAAGCCTCAGACGAACATGTAGAAGAAATTACCAGAGTTTTCCAGAACTTAACCGATGATGTCACTGCAACCGATTGGGACTCCTCAGGTGGAGAAATATTTGAAACAGTCGTCAGCTTTTTTAAAACCAACAAATGGCCTATTGCCCAAGTTGAAGGCAAGACCTCACTCCAGCTAGCATTCCAGGGCGAAAACGGCCAATGGACCTGCTATGCCATCACCCATGAAGAACGGCAAGAATTCGTATTTTACTCCCTCTGCCCCGTCAACGTCCCAGACAAACAGCGGCTAGCCATGGCCGAATTCCTCACCCGCGTCAACTACGGCATCACGATCGGCAACTTCGAGATGGACTTGGACAGCGGCGAAATTCACTACAAAACCAGCATTGACGTCGAAGGCGATCGCCTCAGTACAACCCTAGTTCGACAGGTGGTCTACACCAACATCGCAATAGTGGATCGATATCTGCCTGGCATCATGGCCGTTATCTACGGCGACGTCTCGCCCAATGAGGCCTTGACCAAGGTAGAAAATGAGTTCGAGTTATAAGCAATGGATAACTCAGCCCCGATCGCGAAAGGACAGGCAAGTTAACCTTGAAAAAACAGAATCGTAGGCTTTAAAGGGTCACCTTTAATAGATACGATAAACACATCAGTTTAGTACTCCATTTCGAGCCCGTTCAAACCAAATCTCAACAGAGCCTTAGGGAAAGATAGGTTTGATGTATCTCCAGTAAACCCGATCCGTTTGCTTTATGCAGACACTGAAATCTCGCTTAATGAGTTTACTTTCAGGAGTCGATGGTAGAGGTTACCCCATGGTTACACTTAGCAAATTTTCATCCGCCATAACACGGCAATTGTCCTATTTGACCCAAGCGATCACTGTTCTAGAAAAGGTATTAACTCAAAGATTGAGGATTTCCTTCGGCGACCCTAACCAGGCTCCTCCGAACCAAGAAACATTCCAATTCCCCCCCTGCAGCGGAGATGACCCCTACAGTTGCTTTATCTGCGACTATCACCTAGATGCCGACTCCCAACTCCTCCTCCTCCTAGCCCTTGTTCCTTGGATTCAGCCAGACTTCTTCGATCGCCTGATTCAAAGTGTTTTGCCCCAAGCCGGAGATTTCCCCCGGATTGGGGGCATACGCGGCCGCCAGCATCGAGGCTTCTTACCTACCGGCGACACCGCTCTTTTCCTGCTCGCAGGCGACGTTCTCGAAGCCCGCCTCTACTGGCTAGCCCAGCTCTGGGGTGACCACCCCCTAGTTCAGCAAGGCATCATTTCCCTCGAAGACGCCCCCGAGGGAGACCCCCCCATGAGCGGTCGCTTAGTTATCGATACCGAGTATGCTGAGCGCATTTTAACCGGCAAAGTCCGGCCACCGCGCATGAGTTTCCAGTTTCCGGCCCGAAGACTAGAAACCGCCATGGACTGGAACGATCTGGTCTTGCCCAGCCACACCCTCAGCCAAATCAAAGAACTAGAGAACTGGCTGCAAAACGAACAGGTATTGATGGACGAATGGAACATGCGCAAAAAACTGCGCCCAGGCTGTCGTGTCCTGTTCTGCGGACCGCCAGGCACCGGAAAAACCTTAACTGCCACATTATTAGGTAAAGCAACCCAGCGAGAAGTCTACAAAATAGATTTGTCTATGGTGATTTCAAAATACATCGGCGAAACCGAAAAGAACCTAGCCACCCTTTTCGATAAAGCAGAACACAAAGGCTGGATTTTGTTTTTCGACGAAGCCGATTCCCTCTTCGGTAAACGCACCCAGGTGCGTGACTCCCACGATCGCTACGCTAACCAAGAAGTATCCTTTCTCTTGCAACGGGTAGAAACCTTCGACGGCTTAGTCATCCTAGCCTCGAATCTGGCCAACAATGTAGATGAAGCCTTCTCGCGCCGCTTCGAGCAAATCATCCATTTCCCCATGCCCCGTCAGGGTGAACGTCGCTTGATTTGGAAAAAAGGTCTACCCGATACAGCTGACTTAGAACCTGGAGCAGATCTCAACCAAATGGCTAACGAGTACGAAATGAGTGGTGGAACGATTATGAACGCGATCCGATTTGCTTGCCTAAAGGCAATCTCCCGAGATGAAACCGTTCTGCGACAAGCTGACTTCTCTGAAGGTATCCGGAGGGAGTATGCCAAGGAAAACCGATTGAAATAAGCCGCAAAGTTGTGTTGAGTAGTTGATTCATTCAAAATCAAACAAACTTCTCTGCTGATATTGAAGTACTTCGTTTCGGATTTCTAAAGACGAACCTCTTTCACAGGTGATCGCGCAAGGAACAAAATTGAGCCCAATAAACATGCCGCAAATCATACAAGTAAAAGTCAGAGAGGCTATTACCGCAGTTGAACAAGCCGACATTGTCAGAATCTTCGAGCGCCTACCAACAACCACAGCATGACGTTTCCCCTTTGATAACCGTTGCTCCACCAACTGCGGCAAAGCTGCTTTCATCTTCATCCGCGCTCTCTCAGCCCCTCTACTCTCTGCCGATCGCGCAAACAATCGCAGCGCTTGCCCCAACTCCTTAAATTCAGCTTTTCCCCACCACTGTTGCAAAACCGATGCCAGCTTTGGCTCGACACAACCTTGCTCGGCATAACTGCGCAGGTAAACTGTCAGAGCTTTGAGCAAAAGCTCCAATTCGCGTTCTGTCGATAGCTCCTGGCTGAATTCTTGCAAGAATCTTTCGGATGCTCTACCCGCAAGTCGACTCGCTTCAGCCTGAGTCAAGACAGCAGTAAATTGCTCGAACGCCTCCTCAAGCCCCTTGGCCTGATCGTCAGCTGGTGGTAGATTCTCCATCGCTCAGTTGCTTTTGGGACTTCGGGCTGCCAAACAAGCGATCTACGCGAGCTTCTATTCTTTGGCGATAATCGCTATTTCCATCGGTCTCAATTTGCGATTTGGCATGTCGCTGTTGAAGCACCTGCGTGGTCTCAGACATATACCGCTGGAGATGAAATTGGAAAGATGCCAAGAACGAACCCACCACCTGTTCCGCTGCAGCTTGAGCCGCATTTTCCCAGTCGTTCTGTCCAGCGATCGCCTTCAACAATTCGTCACGGGTACCCTCAAGCTCTGCCATATCCAAAGGACGTTTATCCGATTGCTCAGGTCGGTTGCGAGAGTTGCGCTTCTTCTTCGCAGTAACTTTGGGTGCCGATTTCTGCAGGAGCTGCGTTGCTTCTTCGTAGGACTTGCCCTGTTGAATTAAAGCGCGACAGTCCCTGAAGCGATCGGCTTCCTCGTCCGTGTATTTGTCCTTGTCCTGCAGACTGCAAGCCTTGAATGTGGAGGCAATATCGTCCTCACTCATCTGGGCGACTAAATCTTTCTTGGTTTGCACTGTCTATCTCCAAAAGCTGCATTTGAATTAGGCAAAGGGGTCCCAAACTGCTTCTCGTTCATCCGCGACATCTGTCCCTACCGATGTTCCTCCGATAGTCAGAAGCGGTTTCCGTTCCACAGGAGCTTCGGGGAACTCTGCTAAAGGCTTGGGCAATAGCGCCTGCAAGTATTGCTGCTGCATTTGCAAGCGAAGGACGCAACTGCGAACCAATTGCTCCAGTTCTGGAGGAGGGAGGGAGGTTGCTTGGCGATCGCGGTAGGCCAGCGGTAACCAAAAACTCTGGACGGCCAGCATCACCATGTCCCGCAGCGGATAGGGAGTCTCCCGCGCCAGCAAGTAATCGAGCAACACTCCCTCCCGACTGCTGGGAGATGCGGTGACCTGGAATCGGACTTGGAATTTGGGCACTGTTGTCCTCCGCTCAGTTGGAACGACCGATCTCGACCGGGCCGGGAAATACCTGCCGGTTCAGACAGCGAAAGGCCCCTTAAC
>JBFRWN010000102.1:0-5342 GCA_051439605.1 Synechococcus sp. | reverse complement strand
TTGCCATATCTGCAATCGAATAGTCCCCGGCGACAAACTCGCGATCGGCCAGCCGTTTGTTCAGGACACCGTACAGCCGGTGGGTTTCGTTGACGTAGCGATCGATGGCATAGGGGATTTTCTCGGGAGCATATTGACTGAAATGGTGATTCTGCCCCAACATGGGTCCCAATCCCCCCATTTGCCAGTTCAACCATTGCAGGACTTCGGTTCTACCGCGTACGTCTAATGGTAGAAATTGTCCGGTTTTCTCTGCCAAGTAGGTTAATATGGCGCCGGACTCGAATACAGAAATGGGCTCTCCCCCATCTAGCGGTGCGTGATCGACGATCGCAGGAATGCGATTGTTGGGAGAAATTTTGAGGAAGTCGGGTTGAAACTGCTCCCCCTTGCCAATATTGACGGGAATAATGGCGTAGTCCAGGTGGGCTTCTTCCAGAAAAATTGCGATCTTGTGACCGTTGGGGGTTGTCCAGTAATACAGATCGATTGTCATGAGTCGCTTTGCAAGGCTTCCATCTGGGTATAGCTCACATTAAAGCCGAGCAGCGATCGCAGGTGCAGGATTAGGGCTGTTTGGATTGAAGGCCCTTTGTGGCCAGCATTTCTAGGGCTGGGGTGCGATCGCCGTTGCAAGCGATTCGGCGCGGAGCCGGTAGCTTTTCAATTGTGAATCCCAACTTGAAGTACAGCTCACAAATGCGCTCTGTTGCTTGATTGGATGCCACCACCGGGCCGTCGTGTTTTGCCAGCCATTCTGCTAACCGTACCTGCTCGCTCCAGCCGAAACCGCCAGCACTATAGGAAGTGAACTCGACATCGTAGGGGGGGTCCGCATACAAAAAATCCCCATCTTCCCTGGCGACTGCTGCAAATCCCCCCTGCTGAATCGTCCACTCAGCCAACAACGGTTTGTAGGCCAAAAAATCTTGGGCGTAGTTGATTGTTTTATACCGGCCAAACGGGACGTTGAAATGGTTGCGGCGGTTGAAGCGGCATAGGCCGTTAAAGCCCGTGCGGTTGAGATAGTAAAACAGCTCTGCAGAGTCTCGACTTTGACTGCATCCTGCATCGACTAACTGGTTAAATTCCACTCGATAGCGGTAATATAGGTCGCTATCATTCGCGAAGTCTCGCTCGATCTCCAGACCTTTTTGCAGCCACCGATAAAAGTTGATCAAATGCTCGTTGGTGTCGTTCAGCAGTGCCTGCTGCGGCTGCAGCCCCAAAGCAACTGCCATCCCCCCCACAAACGGTTCCACTAAGCGCCGTTCTGTATAGGGACGCCATAACTCCCAAAGTTTGGGCAGCAGCCAACGCTTTCCCCCTGCCCACTTCAAAGGTGGATTAAGTTTCAAACGCGGATTGATCCCCTGACCATCCGGTTCTATTCGATTGGGAATAGGCGTTGTCGAAGTCACGGGTACCTAACTCAGAGGTAGATTCCACAACCTTACAGAAAAACTATCAAACGAAGCAGCTTTCTATGACAGTCATATCTGATTCGCTTAGCCATCACTTTCTGTTTGTGCTTTGCAACCTACCGACCAACCACCGTGACATCAAATTCGAGTTCAAAGGGCTTAAAGTCATTTTCCACCTTGGGGTAACCCGAGATGGTGAGGGTGTAAGCTCCTGCCGTCGGAAACAGTACATCGGCTCCAGGAATATCAACGTAATTTTCGGCCTCCACCTCGCGCAGCATTGGTGCAGAGATGGGTGCGTCTCCTTCAGTTACCGGCCACTGAAACACCTGCACCGCACAGTTGCAGTCCTCTAAGCGCAGCGGCGCTCCCCCCCGCCGCATCAGAGCAAACCACACCAATACTGAATCCCCCGCTATCGGGCGATCGTTGGGTTCGATATGCAGTGTGCCGCCAATATCTTCAGCCGTTTGCACCTGATGGGCAGAGATCCGCAGCCCCCCAAAAAGCGCCAAACTCAACGCAATGCCCAATCCCGTAACCCAGCTATTTAATTTGAGGGGGCGCATATCGATCCTCCACAGCAAACAATGACCAACACCATTGCCAGCGCAACAGCAGTACCCCGATGACGGCGATCGCCAACCCAACCGTCCAGAACCAGTTGTCCCAACCCACTTGCGCAGTCCCGAGGAAATGAGAACCGATCGCGATCGCATGAAACGCGCTGAGAACTAAGGCGGGTACCGCCAGCAAATGCAATCGACGCCAGAGCTGTCCCATCAACTTTTGGGCGCGATCGTAACTGGTCAGGGCACCAGGCAGCATCAACAATAGCGCACCTGTTCCGGCCGAAATGCTCCACTGGTGGGACGGTAACAAGAACAACAGCACCTGTGGATTCCAATCCCAGGCATGGGCTATCACGTGGAGGGCATGAACCACCGATAAGACAAACGCCCCCACTCCCAACGTCCGGCGATAGCTCAACAAGCCGGGCCACACCCGGTGCAAAGGTCGGGCAACCAGGGTCAACAGTAGGCATACCAACCCTGCATAAGCGGCATAATCTCCCGTACTTTCTCCGGCTCTCATCAAAGTCAGTAGCCCGACCCCCAGTGTTAGCCATCCCCCCAGCCGGTACAGCTGGCTGCGGCGATCGCCGCTAATGCGCGATGTCGAGATCCCAATGGCTAGCATGGCAGGCAACGTTCCCAATCCAAAGGCGAGCATCGTGGCGGAACCTACCCACAAATCGCCCGATTCGGCTGCCTTAATTTGGGCCACGTACAAAAAACCACAAGGAATTAGCCCCCAAATTCCACCTAACACAGCGGGGGTCCACCAGCGCTCCTGTTCAGCGGTCCGAGTCATGGCTCGGTTGAGGCGATCGTGCCAACCACCGCCCATAATGGGCTGCAGGAATGGCAACTTTGGCAACAGCAGCGGATTAATCTGCCGCAGCCCCAACCCAATCAGCACCGAACCGGTCAAAATTGCCACAAGGCGGCGCAGCAGACTGCCCAGACCCGCCATTTGCCCTCCCGCGATCGCCACCGAGCTTACGGCACCAATTGCAGCCCCTACCATGATGTAGCTAAAAATTCTGCCCAGGTTGAGAAAGACGTGAAATTGGACCTGTCGCCAGCTTTTCGCGTCCCCTTTCATCGATAGCGCAAAGGCCATGCTCAACGGTCCGCACATGGCAACACAGTGGCCGAAGCTTCCAAAAAATCCCAGGGCAGCAATCAGCAGTAGGTCAACCATAGAGGAAAAGACACCGGCGGAGATAAGGAGGTCAGAACCATAACAGGCAAGGCTTCGATCTTGCCCATCCAGGGAGGAGCTGCACTTACCCAGTATGGAACGGATAGGGGATTTGTCCTCAAGTCTCAATGGTGCATCACTTCGTTCTCGTACTGATGCCGTTGCTTGAGATCGCGAAACGTTCGCTCAACGCGATCGCTGATAAACCATCTCGCCTGCAATCATTCGGTCTCATCATGCAAACGAGCGTTCCACCCGTGAGTATCAAGCTGAGGCTAAATTGCGTGCATTTAAAAAGCACAGTTGTTGATACAAAACCTCTGCTTTGGGCATCTCGAGCCCTCGCTGACGGGCGCCTCGAATCGGATTGCCGTAAATTGCCTCCACTTCTAAAGGACGCTTGCCATCGAAGTCCAGTTTCATGCTAGTGAGGTAGGGGGTCATCGCCTCAGTGCTATCCAGCATCAGTTGCACAAATTCTTGGGGTATCTCTACGCCATAACCGGCGGCTCCAGCCACCACTTCCTGCATCAGCTGTTCCAGCAGCGATCTCGTATTGGAATCCGCCATCATGGCATCGGTTTTGGCATCGATAATCACCGACAATCCATTGAAGGGAATATTCCACACCAACTTGCGCCAGCGCACATCCCACAAATTCTCTGACACAATCGTTTCAACACCAGCAGCTACAAAGTCCGCTGCAACGCTTTCCAGTCTTTCGAGGAGTCCAATCTTCCCCTCCTCAGGACAATAGGCTGCGAGATTAATGCGCCCGTAGTCAGAATGGCGAATGTGGCCTGGACCAATTTTATTGGAGCAAATGTGGGCGGTGCCACCAGCAACAGCTGCACGGCTGCCCACCAGTTCCGCCAACTGCGGCTCCACATTCAAACCGTTCTGGAGGGTGATCGCTAACGCTCCAGGGGCGAGAGGAGGCATCAGGCGAGGTAGCAGATGATTTTGGGTGGTTTTGAGGCAAATCAGCACTACATCGCAGGGGGGCATATCTGCCGCTTGGCCATAGGCATGAACCTGTGGCAGTAGGAAATCCCCATCGATCGACTCGATCTTGAGGCCGCGATCGCGGACGTGTTCGTAATCGCTGTTCAGCAGAAAATGAACCTCGCGACCGCACTTCTGCAGGCGGGCTCCGTAGTAACCCCCCAGAGCCCCCGTGCCAACAATTGCATATCTCAGTTCTGTCATCGTTCCCAATCGAGTCGCCATCATAGTGTGACGGCATTTACGCCCAAGCGATATCGCCCGATGTTTTGTCCGGTGTCTTGGGACCTCAGCCTAAACCTCTACCTTGACCCCTTTCCAGAAAGCCACCCGACCTTTAATTTTTTTAGCGGCAGGCTTGGGATCGGCATAGTACCAAGCGGCATCAACGTTGGTTTCTCCATTGACATTCAGGGTGTAGTAGTTGGCCACCCCTTTCCAACCGCAAACGGTGGTGGTGTCGCTGGGCTGGAAATATTCGCTAGCGATGGAGTCCTCAGGAAAGTATTGATTGCCGTCTACCACTTCACAGCGATCGCTTTCGGCAATCACCATACCATTCCAAATTGCTTTGGGCATCGAAATCTCTCCAACAAAACATCAAAGATGCGACAGTATCCAACTAGGGTAGGCGGATACTTATTCAATAGCATACGTGTCAGTGAAGCCCTACAATCTTTGGAACCTCAAGTGTAATAGTTGCGAAACCCCCAACCCGGACACTGCAGCCAACTCCTAGGCGATCGCAACGAAGATTGGCTGCAATGCAGGATGGTGTCAGCTCGAAAAAACTCAGCGATGGAAGGATTACGAGACCTCTTGCAAAAAAGTTTTGTGGTAAGTAGTCAGCTTGTCTATGCCTTGACCCACAGGGCTTGTATGCAGGGCACTGATTGCGGCATATAGCAGAGAACCCCGACGCGTGGTGCTCCTGCTAATGAACAACGAATCAACCCAACAACTGAGCCCCCAACAGTTTAAGCGGCGATTTGGGGTCCGTCGCTCAACCTTTGAACAGGTGCTCAAAGCTCTACAAAAGCAGCTGCCACCAAACCCAGGACGAGGCCGTAAACCTAAGCTGTGCCTGGAAGAGCGGGTGATGGTGTCCTTGGAGTATTGGCGAGAATATCGCACCTATTTTCATAT
>JBFRWN010000101.1:0-4451 GCA_051439605.1 Synechococcus sp. | reverse complement strand
TGAGTTCGATGGCCCTCTCCCCTAGCCCCTCTCCCGGCTCGGGAAAGGGGAACAAGAGCCTCGAAAGCCTATATTTCCTTTCAAGTAGCCCCAGAATTTGCATTAGGGGCTAATTCTATCGAACTGGCGTTCAACCAGGCATCTGCAGAGCTAGAAACAATTACCGATCCGATCTGACCTATTGATTGAGTTGTGTTGCAAATATCGCGAGAAACAAGAAAGCCCGACGCTGGGCCTGAATTTGTTTATAGCTATCCGGAACCCACATTCATCAGGTAGGAAAGGTATAAAAAAATTTTCGAAATTGGCGTCGAGCTGGAGTAATTTTGACGACTAATGCCGGTTGGAGTCAGGGTCTCAAGCAATCAGTATCAATGCTCTCAAAGGGCGTCGCAACAAGCTAGGGTCTCGATAGGTGTCAGGGTATCCATCCATGTCAGAGCCACTCGCTATCGACGTTGAAGATGTTGACCACCTCGGAATCATTGCTGGAATTGTAGATGAGAGCGGGCTGGTGGAGATCGTCAACGAGCAGTTGGGGACTCACGAGCAAGAGAGCGTCAGTGCTGGAAATATTGTCAAAGCCTTGATTCTCAATTGCTTAGGCTTTTTGACGGCCCCGTTATATCTGTTCAGCCAATTCTTCGAAGGCAAAGCAACCGAGCATTTGATTGGAGCAGGGGTGAAACCGGAGCAGCTCAACGACCATCGTATCGGTCGAGTGCTCGATCGACTCTACAGCTATGGAGTGACAGAACTGTTTGTGCGCATTGCCCTAGCAGCGGTGCACCGATTTGGAGTGGAGGTAGAGAGTGCCCATATGGATGGCAGCAGCGTGTCTGTCCATGGCCAATATCTGGGCTCCTCCACTGAGTCCTCGGCTGATGAGAGCATCTCAGATGACAAGGAGACTGAGTCCGAGCAAAGCTCTTGCGCCCAGGCTGAGAGCGTAGACTCAGACGAGCCCGTCCCGCTTGAGCTCGTCCATGGGTATTCGAGAGACTCTCGTCCAGACTTGAAACAGTTTACGCTCAACCTGATTTGCAGTGGGGATGCAGACGTACCGTTAAGCTTGGTAGTGGGCAATGGTAATGATGCCGACCGAGCTGTTTTTGCTCCCCTCATCCAACAATTCCAGCAACAGTGGACGGGAGAGCAACCCAAGGTGTTTGTGGCGGATGCGGCCCTGTTCAGTACCCTCAGTGACATTCAGGTCATCCAGAACCCTCACTATCGCAAACGAGGCCGCCCCAGCCAGAGTGATTCCCCTAGCCATTACACGTTTCATCTCCAGGCCACACTGGTGCTAGATGACACCGTGTTTGAGGCTCATCGCACCCAAGCTGGGCGATTTGTTTTGGCGACTAACTTATTGGATTTCCAGACCTGGACGAATCAACGTATCCTCCAAGAGTACAAAGACCAACAAACTTGTGAGCGAGGCTTTCGATTTCTCAAAGACCCTCTGTTCTTTGCCTCCAGAGTCTTTTTGAAATCCAACCGACGCATCATGGCTTTGGCGATGATTATGGGCCTATGCCTCCTGGTCTACAGTTTAGGTCAACGACAACTTCGCCAAACCTTGGCCGCAGCTGAGGCCACATCGCCACAACAGAAGGGTAAGCCCACTTCTCGGCCGACTTTGCGCTGGATTCTCCAATGTTTTCAATCAGTTCATTTGGTCTGGCTCAACGGCTCTCACCATTTGATTCGCTTGAACCACAGACAGCAACTCATTTTCCAGTTCCTTAGCCCACACTGCCAAAAATATTATTTGCTCCCCTCAGATACCTGATGAATGTGGGTTTGAAAGTAGTTTCAAAATATTATGAGAAGCGTATTACTCAAACTTTGCAACAGTACCTCTAGTTGTAATTAACCTGGGCCAAAATCTGTCTTTATTGCAGGTTCTGTCGATATTTATTGTGGGTCGCTACATTTAATCATGCCACCACCATCCAGAACAAAAATGTTAGGATAACGCTCATCATCCCAATCAGATGTTCGATGCGTTCAAACAATCTGGAGATCGCAACGTCAATGTTTTTGACAACAACCTGGTAGATAGCCAATCCGAGCGCGATCGTCACCACGGCCTTGACTAACTTACTAAGGCTATAGGCATCTAAATAGCCAGCATTAGCAGAAAACAGACCAATAATTAAGAACGGAGTCGCGATCCAGAAGCTGGTTTGAACGCCATAGTTCTTCAAGAATGGATTTGAAATCTTGAATGGAAGAAACAGGAACTTTGCACAAACAATTGCTGTCCCCACTGCAGCAACATTCATTGCGACATTCACGCTGCCGCTTAACTGCCCAAATGCAAGTGTCTTGGCTCCAAATCCTCCTAACAATGGAATTCCAGATAAAGACAAGCAGGCAAAAGCCATTACCAGCCACATTAGCAAAGGCATCGACTGTTGTTGCAACTCTTTGAATTGGCGGCTGGGCAAACTGCCTGCCGTTAAAAATAGGGTGGCCTTAGCAAGCCCGTGAGTGAGAACATAGTATCCGGCCACCGTAGGTGCAACCAACGCAAAACCCACCTGTGAAACGGTACTGAATGCTAGGGTTCGTTTCGTGTCTTGCTCGAATGCAGCACAAATCACCCCCGACAGAGCAGTGAGAACACCCATCAGTTGCAATACTGGCGAGATCTCTTCGATCAGCATTGCACAGCGTAGCAGCGGAAATATGCCAGTTTTAACCACCGCACCGGAGAGTAGAGCCGAAACCGGTGTTGCAGCTTCAGAGTGGGTCAGGGGTAACCACAAGCCAGAGACGAACACCCCACCCTTTGTTAGTAACCCTAGAAAAATGAGCGCGATCGCCTCAACCGGAGCCCCTTGCAATCCTGAGAAGGCAAAGGTCTGGTTTGATTGATACACCAATACAGCCCCCACCAGATAAAACAGCATGGCTGTATTGCTAATGAATAAATACCTCAACCCCACCCAGATAGATTGATCGGTTCTGGCATAGGTAATTAACAGGAATGCCGAAATACTAATGACTTCGAGGGCGACGTAGAGGCTGATGAAGTCGGAGCACACAAACACTGCATTTAGACTGCCATGCAGAATGATGGTTTGCATGTAGAAGAAAATCGTTCTCTGGCTGGCCCAGCAGTACAGCACCACGGCAATCGTAACAATCGCATTTGTGAGAATAAAAAATCCACTCAGGGAATCCAGTGTGAGGGTGACCCCAAAGCTATCCATGAGTTGGAGAGTCAGTGCATCCGAACGGCCCACTGTGTAAAGCCCCACCACCAGAGATGATAGCGCTACAACGAGCGCCAGCAGGCGATCGGCTCTAGGAATTAGATAAATACCGAATCCAACCAGAAACGGTAGAAGGAGCCATATGTTAAGAATTTGATTCATTAGGAATACCCTTCTTCAATAGCATCGGTTTCCAAGGTCGGATTGTCTTTTGCAAGTTTCGTAATCCCACCAGCATTAATGCCTGAATGGAAAAAGCAATCACGATTGCAGTCAGCTCGGGGTCGGCGGCGATGAGTGACGACACAACGGCATTCATGACAACTGTCATTGGGCCGGTTGGCTCGGAAATTAAGGTGGGGGTGCCCCCAAATATCGAGGAGAAAAAAGCCGATTAGTATGGCACCGTACAAACCTGCGGTGGGGCCATCCCTTGAGGCAAAACCAAATGCCGAACCACAGTCAACGAGACAATGGCTGCAGCTAGGCCGCCACGGAGATTGTTGAAGTGAATTCGATTGACAAAGCGTAGCGCGTTCATTGGCCTAGCATCCTGTCCGTAGAGTGAGTAACCATAACGTCCTTACAACAAAACAGAAGACGTTCAATACAAACCATAGATATATATCTATGAATTTAATTTTTATCATTATAAAAATCTATGAACAGATAATAGCATTAGCTAAGCAAAGGTTGATGGCTTTTTACGATTAGATTTGCTTATCAATGGTGGACATCGCTCTTGTTCGAGAGCGATCGAAGACTTGGGAAGGCATTGGCAACTTAACTGCGCTGGCAATGAACCCCAGGCTATGCAAGGCTTAGGGAATGAGCACTAGTGACAAGCGACATCGTTTCCCCAGCGAGATCGTCACCTACTGCGTCTGGTTGTATTACACTTTTCCTCTGAGCTTCAGAGATATCGAGAAAATGATGCTGTATCGCAGCTCCATGTCACCTATGAAGCGCGATCCGAAGCTGGTGCCTCAAGTTTGCTCAGGCTTATGCCAATCAGCTCCGTCGCCGCCGTCCCAAGCCAGCTGATAAATGGCATCTGGATGAGGTGCAGGTCAAAAATAAGGGGAAGCAGTACTATCTGTGGCGAGCCGTCGATAAGAATGGCCAAGTCGTCGATATCTTGATGCAAAGCCGCCGAGATCGACGTGCCGTCGATAAGTTTTTCCGCAAACTTTTGAAGTCCCAAGGATTGACTCCCAGGGTAGT
>JBFRWN010000100.1:0-15911 GCA_051439605.1 Synechococcus sp. | reverse complement strand
CGGAAGAAACCTACCCTACTGCCATCAAAGAACAGCTCTCTGTCAAATGACCCTCGAGTTGTCGGGCCCAGTGACGTTGGATTAAAGACAGAAACATCGTCATCTCTAGCAAATAGACCAGGTACGGACAAATTTCCGGTGGTCGATAGCAGCAAATCCCCATTGCTTTGGCTGACCGCATTAACATCTTCACTGCTGTTGGTCAGGCTTACATCGCTGCCGTCAAAATAGCGAGTTACGGTCCCAGTCAGGGGATCCCAACGCCCGATATCTTCATCATTCAGCGTCACCCCACCCAGACGTGCCTGCCCTGTGGTTGAAAACAGCAGGCTGCCGTCCTCCATTAACGTGAGGCCGTCAATATCCTCATTATTAGTGGTTAAGCCGATGCTGCTGCCGTCCAGAAACATAGAAAAAGTACCAGCGGCAGTGCCCGAGCCAAGGGAGGTGGCTTCAAACAGGACCACGTCAGAATCATCTATGGCGCCCAAGCCTGGCAGAGAAGTACTTGAGTTTGCAAATGAAATCAGGATTTTGTTTTGAGCGATGAAGTCAATACCATCAATATTTTTGCTAGACAGCCCCAAAGTAGAGCCATTGAAGACAATATTAAAGTTGCCGTTTCCATCGAAGTGGACGATGTCTTCAGCGCCTCCAATACCGGGAGAGTCGGCACCGGGGGAGAAGAAAAACGGAGTGCTGTTTACCATAATTAATACCTTGGGATCTCCTCATCAATGAATATCGAAATTGATTTCGTCAAAACTGCCAAGCAATCCTCGATAGCACCTCGAGTTACGAACAACGCAAGCATTCGATACAACAGATAACGCCTGCGCAATATCATGAAGGCGCAATTTTTGCAACAGAAAATACACCAACACGAAAAAAGATGTATATAATTTACATGCACATGACTTGATTGTCATGTTTTTTTATTGCTTATCAGCGATTCACGTTCGGTAGCCCCTTCGTTAGGCAACCTTAAGCTTTGGCCATGCAAGGTAGGACATTATGTCTAGGGCCATAAGGTCAACTCACTCAATACTTTCAGCGACAGTCGGGCTAACTTGTGTCAAGCATCCAGCCTTTTTTCCCGAGCGGGATATATAGCGGTTTTCAGTTGAGTGAAGTACGGTATCCACAAAAAGTAAACCAGTGTTCGATATCTTTTAGCGATACTTGTTCGTAAGCAAATGCAATTGCTTGCTTTAAAGCTTGGTATGTCCTCTCAACGGTAGGAGACCTCTTCCGACATTAACTCACACAAAATGAGATGGAACTAGGATTGAACGTCCTTATTAGGGGTTAAGCCTAGCCGGATTTTGCGTTACGCTACAATTTCAAATGGTTTCTCATAGAAAAACTCTGGCAGTTCAGATGCTGCCAGAGAATCTTTGATTATTTGCTTCCTCCCTTAATTGAAAACATCGATAGAACTAAAGCAAACGTTTAAAACTATTGCGCGAAGAATTCTGTGAAATTATCGCTGATTGCAGCTTTGATTTCAGCAGTATCGATCGCATCGGGGGCCAATACCGATCCTCCAGATAGGATAAAGCTAAAGTCAGTTCCTGCATTAGCTGTATTACCGTGACAGCCAATACATCCACCCATGTTGAAGCCATCTCCCTTGTAGAAGACGTTTTTGTAGTGGGTATCTGCGAACTGCTGCGTTCCATCAGTAGCAACCAAATAATACGGATTAACGTAATCAGTCATTAACCCTTGGGCTTTGTCTGGAGGTACCTTTCCTTTTTCCTGACACTTTGTGAGATCGTCTCCTGTCAAGTTCAAGGAATCACAGAGTCCTGAATCTTTAATAGCTGCGAGACAAGTTGTCAGCTCATCTCCCATCAACTCTTTCTTACCGGTGTAATCCGAGCAGATGTTTTTGTTCTGTAAAGCACCACTAAACTTTTGCAAAGTATAGTCGGTTTCGACGACATCATTGGCAAGGTAGTAGCTACCGATATCGATTGGTGTAGCATCTCCCTCAATCGTCTTGGAAGTGCCATCGTATCCGACACCTGGGACTTTATCGATCGGCACGTACTGAACGTTCACTAGTTTGTAGTACTGCCAAGGTGAGTTCTCGATACCGTTTGCAGCGTTGTAATCCTCGATCGCTTTCTGGAAAGTGCTATTGACTTTCTGAATCTCTGGTGGGATAGGGTTTTCACGCTTATTAACGGTGATAGGACCTTGCGTTAAGGCGCCACCCGCACCAGCGTCATTTTCGTAGTAGAGACTTTTACCA
Source organism: Synechococcus sp. (assembly GCA_051439605.1). GTDB lineage: Bacteria > Cyanobacteriota > Cyanobacteriia > Thermostichales > PCC-7336 > PCC-7336. The sequence continues at coordinate 13,651 of JBFRWN010000100.1, read as the reverse complement.
GGTAGGCTGTTCACGACCTTCTGAAGTCGAGCATAGTTTTGAGCAGGCTTGGATATCACATTTGGAGTTAATGGGTTTAACGGAGCGTCTGTCGAACCTACATACTCACCTGCCGCCGTTTCTACTGGATTCCCTTCACTATCTCGGATGTTGTCAGCTTGGCTAAACGTTGCATAGATGAAATAAGGTGCTGAGGGGGTTTTCTGGATAATATGTAACGCAGCCATCCCCCAGTTACTACCATCATCGACGTAACAAGTAGCTCCCCCATCCGAGCCTGGCTCGTAAAAACGGACTGGGGCAGTATGGAAGTGACTGGGATCGTCATTGAGGCCACCACCAGTACTCAACTTGCGCCAAGCGGACTTAATTTCAATGGTTCCGGTGGGGAAACTGACCTTATCGGAACTCGCAGGCGGCGCGTTGTCTTTGTTGGCAATCATGTAGTCAATGGTTGGCTGGGTAAGAGGCAAAAACTTTGCATTGTATTGTTCTTTGGTTGTGGGAGTGGCTTTAGGGTTATCGTAATTACTCTTAGAGATTCCGTTCCACCGATTTCTGCCCGCAGTCTCATACTCACCCTGATTTGTGACGTAATCGTATTCTTGACGGTTGGCTTTGGCTAAATACAGGAACATGGGCGCATATTTTCCCCCATCCTCGCCGGGGTCCTCACCCGCAAACATCTTGGCGATACCGATCTCGCTATTCTCATCCAAGTTGACCCAAGGAGTAGAGCCCGTGTCGACCGATGGGCAAGGATCGATAGTGTTTTGGTATTGATAATCTGGAAGAGCATCGTAAGGACCAGGTACGTATTCTGTAGGCTGATTACCCGGGTAAATCTCTACCTTGTGTCGAAAGGTCTCCCAAACCAGAGGTGCACCGTTAGTATTTTCTCCAAGTTTCTTACTGGTATCTGCTGTATCGCGATCGCCATCAGCACCGGTTTGCTCGACCGCCGGCCAGTTGAGGGCAATAAACTCCTGCCAAGCAAATCTGGCAGCTTCGGTCAACGAAGCATCAGAAGCACCTCCGGGAATATCGCTGGGGAGCTCGGAACTGATGGTGGGTGAGACATCAGCCCTGGAAGGAAACAGGTTGCTGCCATAAATCGTGACTATTGCGATCGGCAATAAACACACGCAAATTAAGACAGCTAACTTTCGGAAAAGTTTTCTATCCATAACATACCTGTACTGTTGATGTACAAACGATCGTGTAATTGGCCTAGAAGTCAGGGCGCTAACTTTATATGTCTTGGGAAACTTAAATCAGTTAGGAAAGTAAAAGGATGAATGTTAATAATACAAAGCTTCTTTCTGTTGATCAAGAATTGTATCTATACCGTCCTTTACCCCTAATCCCTGAATGAGATCGTCAAGTTTTAAAGTTGCTCGAAGCAGCACTCAACCCTTAACCATGCAAAATCAATTGTTGAGCACCATAGTTAGACTTCTTACCGCCAATTAAACGATGCATAAAATCATATTAACCATACAAGTTACCTATAGAAAACCCTTCAGCATGAATACCTGCTTTTGTTTAGAAAATATCGATACTTTGATGCGATAACTAATACCTTGGCAGAATATTAGATACAAGCATTGCTAGGGGCAATCTGGGTCTGCACTTAGATTTTGCAAAGATTTTCACAAGAATGTACAGGATAATCTTGTAGATGGCAGATAAAAATGAACACATTTAGCATAAGTCTACTCATACGGTTATCCATCGATCGTTAGAGCTCTATTTGTTGAGAGTTCTAACAATTTAAGAGATCTTTAAAATGGCGGGAAGATCTGGGGATTGATGAGTTTTCAACTGAAGCATCACGATCCATGCATAGTTTATAAGGCTAGGATAAGATATTGGATAATATAATTAGGTTGCCTACCCCTGCTAAATGTAAAGGAAGGGCCTGTCCGCACTATCTATCTTAAAGATCTTCTTCCTGACTCTCATTGGCTTATTGGCTGCTTGGCTTCTATCTAATAGTATTCTCGTTGATAGTCCTACAATACGTTGCTCGCAATGGTTATTTGTCATCAGCTTAAATGCATATTTGTGCATATACCCAGATGTGCCGGGACTTCTATCAATTACTTTTTGTTTGAGTCAGGTTGTGCTCCTGAAAAGTGCCAGCTCGATCGTGAATGGCCAAATACTAATGTCATGTATGGACATCTATATACTCAAGATGGTAGCTACCAACTCGATCGTGCAACACCAGATATCCTGAAGAGATTTATAGATCGACGCTATCTCGACAGCTATTTCAAATGAATCTCATCCGCAACCCATGGGATAGATTGCTGTCTGAATATCTCAGAAAGAGAACATATGACGACAACAGATTTATAGATGTGAGTCAGTTGGATTTTCAAGATTTTGTGAAAGCTCTTTACAATAGAGTCGAAAAGGGATTGTTAAGCTCGAACAAGCATGAAAGCAATTCACACTTTATTCCCCAGTACGATTATATTTTTGATCGATCGGGGGAAAAATTTGTGGATTACATTGGCCGATACGAAACTTTGGAGCGAGATATGAATCTTATTGCTAAGAGAATTGGCTTGAATCCAAGAACATCGATCGGGTCTCATTCTACGGAGCACGATTCGTATACCGAATACTATACCGATAAAACTAGGGATCTGGTTTCAATCCTTCATCTTCAGGTAATTCTCCCAGTTTTAGAACTTTAGGCCAGATTTCGATCCTAAAGTTTTCTTCTAGAGGGGCATTCCAAATTCGAGTGGATAGAGTCACCTTCGAGACCTCAAATTCTTTCAGGTTCTCAGCGGTTTGGTTGGGTCTCAGGCGATCGGGTAGGGCGTCAAAATCCTGGCCGACAAAATCGGGGCGGAGTCTTACGGCGATCGTCCGTTCGCCATCGCTAATCCACCAGTCAAACTTCATGGCACTGTTGCACTTGTTTTGGCAGTTAGGATGTTGAACCACATGCAAGCGATCGTTCTGGTGAGAGTGGGTCACGTAGTCGATCGCATCCAATACGCCTGGACCGGGATGCCCGCTGACAATTTACAAATTCTCCCGACTCCACAGTCCTTTGGTGGACATGCCATTAGCGGCCATTTGCATCGCGCGAAAGCCCATGGCTGTTCCCCACCAGAGCGAGCTTTTATGTTCGCTCGTGGCCCTGTTATAGGCCAGGGTTTGCACTTCTCCTCCATCCAAAAATTCTCACCGGCAAACCCCTCGGTAGGCTTGATGTCGCTAGGCGAAAGGGATTGGGTGGCGTCTTTGGAAATGGTCCCAACTATAATGCTGAACTCCTTTCTCAATCAGATGGATAACTTGACTTAACAAATCCTCGGCAATTGCTCGCCGACTAACATATCCACAATCCGCTGTCCCCCAAAAACGGTTTGCATAACAACGCGACCGGCTCGTCCTGCTGTAACCCGGCCCATGCGGGCGGCTCCTTGTCCGAGGGGATGTTGCTGCATGGCGGCAAGGGCCGCCTCAGCCTCGGCATCTGGAACCACGCAAACAACCTTGCCCTCATTAGCCAGATAGAGGGGATCCAAACCTAAAATTTCGCAAAAGCCCTTCACTTCAGAGCGGATTGGGGTTTGCTCTTCAGCAATTTCAATACTCACTTGAGAGTCTTGAGCAATCTCATTTAAAACTGTCGCAACCCCCCCTCGGGTAGCATCCCTCAGAAAACGGGTATTGGGGGCAACAGTGAGAATCGCATCTATCAACTCGTGCAAGGCCGCACAGTCACTTTCGATCTGCGTGGATAGAGCCATATCGCCACGGGCATTCAAAATAGCGGTTCCGTGATCCCCCAACAGACCGTTGACCAGAATGGCATCTCCGGGCTGAGCCTTATCTGCCCCAAGATGGTAATTTTCTCGAATCACCCCCACTCCAGCCGTGTTGATGAAGAGTTTATCGCAGGCTCCTTTGTGAACCACTTTCGTATCGCCGGTGACAATTTGTATGCCTGCCTCAGCTGCAGTCACTGCCATCGAACGAGCAACTTCCCGCAAGGTTTCTAGGGGCAGACCCTCCTCCACAATGACTGCACAGGTTAGGTACAGGGGTTTAGCTCCTCCAACGGCTAGGTCGTTGATGGTCCCACAGACGGCCAACTTGCCAATGTTGCCACCGGGAAAGAAGAGGGGATCGACGACATAGGAATCGGTGGTCAGCGCCAGGCGATCGCCGTGGGTAGCCAGCTCGGTCAAAGTTACCCGAGCCTGGTCTTCCATAGGGGCTACCCTGTCGCGATCGAACACATCGATAAACACATCATCGATTAAGTCGCGCATAGCCTTGCCTCCTCCGCCGTGGGCAAGAGTGACATTGGGGACGCGCACCTTGCTGCGATTAGGACGACTTTTGCCTTCCGTTGCTAATTCAAACTCAATCACTGCGCTCATAGATCGCACTCATTCATTGCATTTGCTGATGACTATTGCCGATCGCTTTCGCGAAGGGCGATTGCTTCGCGGCAACTTCAACCGGTTGCTGTTGCACCTGCAGTTGCGCTTTCTTGCGGTGGATTTTTTCTAAATCCCCATATTGGTAGTAGGCAGCACAGGCTCCTTCTGAAGAAACCATCAGCGCACCTAAGGGAATTTCAGGTGTACAAGCAGTGCCAAAGACTTTACATTCCCAAGGTTTGATGGCACCTTTGAGCACCTCCCCGCATTGGCAGGATTTGGGATCGGCAATCGTAACGTCGGGAACGGGGAACTTGCGTTCTGCATCGAAAGCCGCATACTCTTGTCGGATTTTGACGCCTGAGTGGTCGATCGAACCCAAACCTCGCCATTCAAAAAATTCCCGCAGTTCAAAAACTTTGCCGATCGCATCGAGGGCAGTGGGATTTCCCGCTTCAGGCACAATGCGATTGTATTGATTCTCTACCTCGGTCCGTCCTTCTGCCAGCTGCTTCAGCACCATCCAAATGGATTGCAGAATATCCAGCGGTTCAAATCCGGCAATGACTACAGGTCGATGGTAGCGATCGGCAATGAACCGATACGGACTGGTACCGATGACCATGCTGACGTGACCCGGACCAATTAACCCATCCAACTGCAATTTCGGGGAATCTAGTACCGCTTCAATGGTGGGGATAATCGTAATGTGATTGCAGAACAGAGAGAAATTTTGAATGCCTTCTGCTTCAGCTTGCAGCACCGTGAGGGCGGTGCTGGGCATAGTGGTTTCAAACCCCAGAGCAAAAAATATGACTTCTTTATCTGGATGTTTTCGCGCCAGTTGAAGGGCATCCAAGGGGGAATAAACTATGCGGACATCCGCCCCTGCGGCTTTAGCATCTGAGAGGCTCTGTTTAGATCCCCGCACCCGTATGGCATCGCCAAAGGTGGTGAAGATCGTGTTGGGATGTTCTGCCAAGGCAACGCAGTCGTCGACTCGACCCATGGGCAGAACGCAAACTGGGCAACCGGGGCCGTGAACCAGCTCGATTTTGTCCGGTAGCATAGACTCGATGCCGTAGCGGAAGATGGAGTGGGTATGCCCTCCGCAGACTTCCATCAAATACAGGGGTCGTTGCTTGCAGATATCGATTTGCTCTACCAGGGTATGGATTTCCCGTAAAAGGTAGCTGGCTTTTTGGCGATCGCGGAATTCATCAACATATTTCATCAACTATTCCTCACTATCAATAAAAATTAGGCTTCCGATGTTTGCGTACCGGCCAATTCCTCCTGCACCTCCCCCAGTTGATTCAACAGGTCTAAGGTGGCGGCAGCCTCCTGCTCGTCAAGGCGACTCATGGCAAAGCCTACATGAACCAAAACCCAGTCCCCCACACAAGCATCCAGGGGATGGTCTTCGTTCACCACGCAAGCCAGATTGACTTCCCGCTGAACGCCACTGATGTTCACCAACCCCAACTGCAATTCTGAGTTTGTAATGTTGACAATTTGGCCAGGAATTCCAAGGCACATAAGCGTTATCCTCGAGCGGTGGCTATCTGGAATGCCATTTGCAAGCCATTAGAGAGATTGGGCAGCGGCGATCGCGGCTTGTCCCAGCGACAATCCTCCATCGTTGGAGGGAACTTTGGCCTGAGACAAACAGGGAAACCCGATCGCTTCAATTCGACGGGTCACCTCCTCCAACAGAATCTTGTTTTGAAAACATCCCCCCGATAGGGCAACGGTGCTGAACTGGGGATGCGAGGTGGCACTGGCTTGCGGAGCCCTGGGGTGACCGTTACGAGTCAAGCGAGCTTGAATCAAGGTGGGATTGGGTAACGGCGCATATGCCAGAGTTTCAACCATAGACGCGATCGCCTGGGCTAACCCCTGATGAAAGCGGGCCGCGATCGCCGGAACGGAGACCTGGGATTGGAGATCGCTCAATAAGGCCTGCCACATGGGACGTGGCTCCAGGTAGGTCAAGCCAGTTTCAGGTAAGGTGGCGATCGCAAACGGATAAGCCTGAGAATCATCCGCAGTCTGCAAATAGGCTGTATCCGCCACCATTTCGAGCTCGATGGCTCCTTGGCCTTCAAATAAAGCCCGATCGCGACACAGCCCGACCGCTGCAGAGACTGCATCGAACAGCCGTCCACAGGAGCTGGCTAGGGGCACATTTAAGCCCCGGTTCAACATTCGATCGATGATTTGACGGGGCTTTGGGGCCAGGTAGGTGTACAGATCTAAGGACCCAAACTGGTGGGCAAACTGGTCCCATCCCAAGGCAGACAATAGGTGGGCATAGGTATTGCGCCAGGGTTCCCGAATGGCCTGGGCTCCCCCAATCATTGAGACCGGTTTTAATGTTGCCAGACGCTGGAAGCCCCGATAGTCCGCCAACAGAAACTCACCCCCCCAAATGCTCCCATCGGCTCCAAATCCCAGACCATCTAGAGCAATTCCCAGGACTGGTGCTGTTGCCAAGGGAACCGCGTTCTCCACCAAGCAGCTGGCAATATGGGCATGGTGGTGCTGCACTTCAATTAAGGGCAGTCTCTGGACGGTGGCAGTCTGCTTGGCCAGTTTGGTGGACAGATATTCGGGATGCAGATCGCTGACCAAAACCTGGGGATGGTGGTCGTACAAGCTGGCGTAAAGCTGTAAGTTTTTCTGGTAGTCTTCGAAGGTTTCCAGATCCTCTAAATCCCCTTGGTGTTGGGACAGAATAGCGGCTCCATCCTTGACCAAACAGAAAGTTGACTTCAATTCGCCACCGTGAGCTAACAGAGGGGGGGCAGACTCAAAGCCGGGAGGTAGGGGGATGCCTCTGGGGGCATATCCCCGAGCGCGTCGTAAGAGTCGCGGTTGTCCCCCCATAAACCGCACCACCGAATCGTCAATCCGGTTGGCAATCTCCCGATTATGGAGCAGCAGGACATCGGCGATATCGTTCAGTTTGTGCCTTGCCAGTTCATTGTCGATCGCCTGCGGCTCGTGGGATACATTGCCGCTGGTCATGACTACGGGGCGATCGACTTGATTTAACAGCAACAGATGCAGGGGCGTATAAGGCAACATAAACCCCAAACATTCGAGCCCCGGCGCAATGCTGATGGGCAGGGATTCTGAGCCCTGTGCGCTCAATATGACGATCGGGGCTTCCGGACTCTCGAGTACCTGCTGCTCGGCCTGCGTGACCCGGCAATAGCGCCGAATGGTTTCCAAATCTCTTGCCATCAGAGCAAAGGGCTTACCAAACCGTCGTTTACGAGCTCGCAAGCGTTGCACAGCTGCTTCATTGGTGGCATCGCAAGCTAAATGGAAGCCGCCTAGCCCCCGAATCGCAACAATCTCCCCCTGCAGGAGCGATTCTGCTGCGAGGGCGATCGCATCGGCATGATTCGCATCGATACGATGATGAGTTTGAGTCCGTTCCCCTTCCTCCATTTTTTTGGAAAGAAGTTGACCCAACGTGGGGCGTTCCAACCAAACCCGAGGGCCACAGACGGCACAGGCGATTGGTTGGGTGTGGAAGCGGCGATCGGCAGGATTCCCGTACTCCTGGGCACAGTGTTCGCACAGGGGAAACGGACTCATAGTGGTATTCGCGCGATCGTAAGGAATTCCCCTGACGATCGAAATACGTGGCCCACAGTGGGTGCAGTTGGTGAACGGATAGCGATACCGTCGCTCCAGGGGATTTAAGACTTCCTGGCGACAGGCTAGACAAGTGGCAGCATCGGGAGCCACCTGCGTGCGGGTTTCCCCTGCAACGCTTTTCACAATCTGAAAACTGGAGAAAGGTAAGAACTCTCCGAGCTTTCGAGTTTCAATCGCGTCTATTCGAGAGAGAGGCGGAGCTTCTCGAACTAGACGCTGTGAAAATTGGGCAATCGTATCGGAATCCCCTGACAGTATGATTGATACTCCTGCTGCATCATTGTGGACCTCTCCAACCAAGCCCATTTCACGGGCTATGCGCCAAACTGTTGGTCGAAAGCCAACTCCCTGAACAATTCCGCGCACCCGAATTTCTACACTCTCCATCGAGATGGCTGTAATCGATCGAACTGTATCGATTGGGTTCCTATCGACGGCAGCATCAGTCATAAAACAAGAAATATCTAAGAATCAATGACGACGAGAATAGGATAGATCGATGAAAAACGTTTGGATTATTCGAACAGTTTCAAAAGTCCATGACACCAATAACAATACTCGTTGATGGCAATTCATGTACTTATCTTCTTCAGCCATTGCTGGCGGTATAAATATATCACCTTTTCTAAGAGAAGCGATTTCAATTAGAACGTATCATGCACTCTTGGTTTGTACGTCCTAAAAATAATAAAATTTTCCGTTTTCAGCTCACAATTAGAGGTATTAGTAGGTTGCTCCTGGCTCCAAGGTTGGAGGTGATATCATGAATCACAGTATCAACAATAGTAATTAGTCACAGTAACAAATATTGCTTATTGAAAATGCGTTCTCACAAGCTTGGGGTTGATCTTTTTGGCTGAAGGGGTGCGAAGATCGATGAGAGACTAAAGTTCAAGCAGGTCACGGACTAACTGAAGGAGGTCGAGTCCCAGAAGTTATGTTTCAGGCTGACATAAGTACACTCAATTCTGGAGCTTTGTTTGAGGCAGAATATGGATTGTTCAGTAAAATATTGGAGCAGATTATAGTGGTTTGAGAACACGATATTAAATACAATTGCCCTGCTTAATATATTCCCTTTTTTATAAAAGAAGTTTCGGCATGGGTTAATCCTGTGGCTTTTCAACCGCATCTTTTTCAATAAACCCAAAGCTTAATGGCTCTATGGAATTACGTGGAGATAACTAATACAGTTTCTCACAGTATACCTAGCAAGGCTATTTCCCTTCTTCTAGTCTTGTGAAAGAGCACTCCAGCAGTTGGAATGCAAACCTACTAGAGCATCGGCTTTTCATACCTTACAGACTAATCAAACATCACAGTACATCTATTGCATCAGTAGTCGGGCAATAGTAATTGCACCAAACGATCGCACCTGTTGTCTGCAAAATTGAGATGTCTGAAATTCTGTGTACGATTGCAGCGAATCTGCCGCAATTTTACTTGCATCGGAAATTCTGAAGCGAGCGATCGCATCGAATAAACCTTCGCGGGATTGGGGTGACAAGCCTCTAAATTCTCAATAGGCTTACCTTTGTCGGCGCGCGAAAACTAGCGATCGCCGATGCGGTGGGAGGCGACCTATGGCCATCAACTTAGCCCAATTGCGTCAAAGCAAGACCTATCGGGGGCAAGCTCCCGAGCCCCAGCTGTTAGAGGATTTATCCGCGATCGCCGGATTCGATCGCTACATAGAGACAATCATCCGGCGCTACCAGATCTTGTTCGGTTGCAGCGCGGTGGCTGCGATTGCTGCGGCCTTTGGGGCAAATGCCTTTCCCCCCCTGGTTTATCTGGCCGCAGGACTGGGGATCGTAGCTTCGATTGCCGCCATACTGTGGGGGCTGCAAGGGCGGTTTAACCTCAGCAATTACCGCTACGAATTTCCCCAACATCTGCTTCCCCTTTTGGCCCGCGATTGCTCCCCATCCCATCCCCTCGACCTAATCCTGCTATTTACCTCCCCCACCCATCGTCCCAAATTCATCGGCAAAGCCCCCCATCCCACTCGCTCTGGTTGGAAGGTGCAACATTTTCGCGATCCGTGGCTGAAACTGCAGGGGGAATTTTTAGACGGCAATCAATTTGCATTGACTGTTACCGAACGCACCCAAATTGCCTCCGGCTGGAAGCGAACGCGCCGAGGCAAGTACAAGCACAAACGCAAAATCAAATGCAAAGGGTCAGAACTGCTGTTGAATTTCACTTTTCCCCGTAAGCGTTACGGGGGCATGCAGGTGTTACAGCAGGACGTCAGAGGTGCTATCCAACTGCCCCCCGAGACTGAACTGAAAGGGGTGAAGGCAGACGAGCGTTCGCTGCAACTAAAAGTCAAAACCACCTCCCATCTAGCGCAAAGTGCTGAGGGGCTTTCTCAAGTTGCCGCTGCCATGTTTCTCAGCCTCTATCAGATCCTCAATTTGGCCCGCATGCTCTCGAAAAATGCCCCATAGCTCCAACTGTTTCCCCTTTCTTTCTGTTCCAACTTGTTGAAATGAATCATGCTTAAAGTCTCTTGGATTGCCGGTTGCCTTGTGATTCTGGCTGCAGTGGCGATCGGTTGCAGCAGCGCTCCCACCAACCAGTCCGAATCTCAAACCCTACCATCCACCCTATCTACGGTAGCGGTCTCTCCAGCTGCAGGTTCTCTCTTCCCCACTGCGCTGGAGGATACCGTCAAGTTCAAGCAGGAGGATGGCAGCGAAGCCTTTTCCCTCAAGCCGAAGGAGGATGGAGCCAAGTTGGTAGATGGAACAGAAACCGAACTGGTCCGCCTGACAGTCCAGGTCAATAAGGTCAAAATTAAGAACGCTGATGACGAGGTGTTGGGATACGTCGTCACTGACGAGACCAAGTGGAAACTGGAGAATCCCGAGCAATCGCAGGAGCTCTTCCTGTTACGGCGGCAAGCTGACGGGGACTACAAACTCGAGTCAGGAACGGACGAACCCATTTATCGAATTAAGCAACGGGAGTACGGCTACGAACTAGAATCGCCGGATCAGCAATCGCTGTACAAAGTCAAGCTGAAAGACGGGAAACTGTCGCTGCGGGATGCTGGCGATCGCACCGTGCTCTCCACCCGAGACGATCTGCAGCCTCTGGCTATGACCGCCTTTGGCTTCGACGTCATGTCGCTGGAACAACAGGCCGCAATCGCCTATGCCATTCACCTAGTAGGGGAATAGATGACCGTGCGCTTGCATCTTACTTGGATCGATCCCGACAGCGGGCAGCGACAGGAATGTCGGGGAACCTTGCCGATCGCGATCGGGCGAAATTTAGCCGGGTTACCCCGCTCTTTGGATGGGGAGCCGGTCTGTTCGCTGGTACTCCCTAACGACAAGATTTACATGTTTCACGCCTCCCTGCGGGCCAGCGGGGATGGGGTGCTTCTGATGCCGGAATACGACTCGAGAATTATGGCCATCAACGATTGCCCCTTTACCGGCGACACCGTGGTGTCTCCTGGCGATTGCATCCGCATCGGTCCTTACGAACTGAGGGTACGTCTTGACAGCAGTTCGGAAGTCTCCGGTAGATTTCCCATTGAATCAAGCCGCACGCAATCTACCCCCAAAGTAGGGTCTGGAGGTTCTGCTGTGGCAGGACTAACGGTTGCTGGAGCAGCAATGGGGTCAGCTGCCTTTGAGGTGGGCGAAACTTGTCAAAACCAAGTGGGATTTTTATTCAAACGCACCTGCGGTCGCACTAACCCCACTGGATGTCGCTATTGTCGAGGCACTGGCGTACTGTCCAACGATATTTTTTACAACGACTACGACAGCTACTATCCTGGCTACGGTCGCTACCGCTATTGGGGTAGCTCCTATTACAGCAATCGCCATAACTATTACTACGATCGCGACTCCGAACGCATGGCCTTTACCGAGGCGGATTCTGCCGCCTTCGAAGAAGAGGCAGATATGGATTTCGAGCAAGATTTGGAGGCCAGCTAGGCATGGCCCGCTGGCTGATTTACGCGTTGGGGGGAGGCTGGGGCCATTTAACGAGGGCGATCTCGTTGGGCCGTATTGCTGCTCAGCGCCATCAGGTGCGTATTCTCACCAACAGTCACTATGCCAGTTACATCGCCTCTCACCTTGCCATTGAGAATTCGTCTACAATCCCCAACGCTAATCTCAAGCCTCTCCAGCTTGTCCCGATTCCCCCTGACTCAAACTTTCAAACTGCCTGCAAGTTCGTGCGCGATTGCATCTCCCAGCCAGATTGCGACTGTTTAATTGTTGACACTTTCCCCCGCGGCTTGGGGGGAGAACTGGCTGATTTGCTACCCGCGATCGCTAGACGCATTCCACTCGTCCTCGTGCAGCGCGATCTTAATCCCGCCTATATCGCTGCTAAAGATCTAGTAGCTTTTGTAGCTCGAACCTTCTCCACTATCCTCATTCCCCAAGACTCCATTGCCTCAGAATTTTCCCACTTGCCTCAAGCCGTTCCCACTGCCCCTTGGGTATTGCGCGGACTGAATGAATTGCCCAGTTTGGAACAGGCGAGGGCGCTGTTGAATTTGCCTCCGAACCTCGGGGATTGCAAAACGGCTGTGGTACTAGCATCGGGACTCCCTCAGGAGCGATCACAATTCGGACAGCTGGCAACATCTTTGGCCAAAGCAATGCCGGAGGTTTGGGTGCGCTGTATTGCCCCCACCTGCCCGGACACCTGCCATTCGAGTTTGTGGATATCCCATTGGCCCGCAATTGAGTGCTTGCCCGCTGCGGCTTTGGTGTTGGGGGCTGGGGGCTACAACACCCTGTCGGAATGCCACCTTCTTGGACTTCCCTTAGTGGCCTTTGCCCAACAGCGACTGTACGATCGCCAATTATTGAGGCTGCAGAAATGGGGAGAGAGATGCGCGATAGCGAGCGATATTGAAACAGCGATTGATGCGGTGGCAGAGAGACTGAGCCTGCCATTTTCCAGTAATCGCAAAAAAGTGGTTCCCAACGGAGCGATCGAAGCTGTCGATATTATCGTTGAAAGGACGCTGTCAAGAAAAAAACGAACAACGGCTTCCGGAGTTGAAAACCATTGATATAGCTATCGTCAAGTCGCTGAGGGCATCTCATGTGTCCAGGTTCCCTAACCGGACAAAAATCCTGACTGTCCCAATCGAGATATGGATAGCTATTAGAGCGCAGTGGTCACATCTCTCTCAGACCAGTGAAAAGGGTGCCGAATGAAAGGGATAAAACATCCCTATCCGGCTTGACGCCTGTAAGTCTGTTTCAGGTACGCGTAACAGAGCTTAATGGCTCATCGGCTGCCTGAAAGGGGGCTGCGTCCAGAGTTGCCAACTTCCCTACTAACCGATGTCTATGGGCTTCTAACGAGCTACAAGGCCCTTACTCAGGCGCTGTTCGCACAGTATTCTGACCGCTGAAATGGAGCTCATTGGAGAGTGGGTTACAGCTCCAAGGAAGATTTTTTGAGGAAGGAGTTGACAATGGGATCCGAGGTAGCTAAGTTAGTAAAGCGCTTGAGAGAGGCAGGTCCAAAGTGGCATGTTTATTGAGGGCGTCCGAACCATGACAGACGAA
>JBFRWN010000099.1:0-7282 GCA_051439605.1 Synechococcus sp. | reverse complement strand
GACCAATGCAGCCAATTTGTTGGAGGTCGTCAAAGGATTCCTGGCACTGATTTTTCCAGTGATGGGCTTCTTTACGCACTAAGCCCAGATTCATCTCGACCAAACGATTGCGAATCGCAGCCGAACTCGTTTGTTTGTATTGCTGCAGCAGCTCCAGCGTTTTGGCTTTCAAGTCCAAAGATGAGGTAGCTGTAGACCGTCTTGAAGATTGGGTTCTACCAGTCAACTGACTTGGTTTGGCAGAGCGCGATAGAGGACTGACACATTGAACCATCACCATTGCAATCTCCCTTATCCCTTTTTTTAAAGAAGCGTGGGATGAAGTTAAAGCACGAATGCTTTAGAATCCCTGTGCGCCTTGAGCCAACATAAAAGAGACTAAGGGTAAATTGTGAAATCTTTGCGAACAAAGCAGTATAAAGTTCACGCAAACATGAAGCTTGCATGAACTAATGACAGGGTGTTTGCTCAACACCCATCAATATGGTTCGCCGCTCCTCTTCAGCAATCCCTGCCTCGATCCGGGCAAGGGGTACCAGCCGAGGGTTGAGCTTTACTCAAGTGCTCGAACTGAAGTTCTGGAGAAGGCGAGTCTGGAACAGACACATACAATTCATCGAATCCATCACAAAGAGAGGTTAGCAAGCAAAGTTCGCTTGCTTCCTGACTCAATTGCGGGATCGAGACTTTTTACTCCCAATACTCAGTACAAGAATTCCCTAGATAGGAGTTTATTTATACATGTGAAATGATGGTGATGCAGGATATGTACGGGAATCTACTGGTTCACTGCCCGGCTAAATTGCTTGGATCTACGTAGGCAATAGGATTCTTGCGATCCCTATCTTTTCGGTAAACGAAGTCTTTATCCATCAGACGATCGTTATCGTTAACAGAACGGATCTGAGATAACAAACGTTCGAGAGGATGAGCCTTTGGAAGTCATCGCATTCAGAGTTTTAGGTGGTGCCAACATGCTCCACCCCAATGCCGATCTTGCTTCTCCCAGCATTCTCCCTGCGCCAGAAGATAACGGCATGGAGAAATCTTCTGGACTTGTCATTGACAAAATAAATTGTCAATGACAAGATTGCTTTGTGAACACCCTTCAACAGCTTTCCCAATCAGACGCGCAATGGTCGCTGGATGAGTTCGTCGAGCTAGTCAATCGCTTGTTGCCTCGTTACCTACCTGATAGCGCTCGAGGCAGTCGCGGTCAGGCAGACCTCAACCCTAGGCTCGTTCGTCACTACACCTCTCAAGGATTAGTGGATAAGTCGGTGAAAGCGGGCAAGGAAGCTCGTTACACCTATCGACATCTGCTGCAATTGCTGGTGGTTAGGCGCATGATGGCCGAAGGCTATACCGCTGCTGCGATCGATCGCTTTGCGATTCAGCAATCCAACCGAGAGCTTGAAGCTCTTTTGGAAGGCGGCGTTCAGTTGACCGCTGAAGTCGCCAATCCAGCCCTGTCTTTTCTGCAATCCCTCCAGCAAGAAGAGCAGAGTCAACCATCCCCTCCCGCCAAACTGCGTTCGGCTTCCTCAGCTCCCCAACCGTTAGCGAAAAGCCAATGGACGCGATTGTCTGTCTTACCCGGCTTGGAGATTCACGTTCGCGAGGACTTTCAAGTTCCTCGCACCCAGCAAGAAAGGGAATCACTCCTCAAGGCGATCCGCCATCACCTCTTCACCCAATTCAAGAAGTAACTGAAATGACCGACCAACCCCGTATCACCCTCATTCCCCTCAAACCTGCAGTCGCCTCCAATCGCGCTACGACTCTCGATCTGGTGGTGAAAATCGAACCTCCCGATGTGGAAGTATCCGCCGAACGTCCCTCTCTCAACTTGGGGTTGGTGCTGGATCGCTCTGGGTCCATGTCTGGTTCGAAGCTGACCTATGCCAAACAGGCGGCTTGCTATGCCGTCGAACAACTGCAACCCACCGATCGCATTAGCGTTACGGTCTTTGACAACAACGTGGACATCTTGCAGCCTTCAACTCTTGCTGAGGACAAGGGGGTGATCGTCCGACGGATTCAGGAGGTTCAACCAGGGGGAACGACCGCTCTCCACGAGGGTTGGGTGCAAGGGGGAATGCAGGTGAGCGAGCAATTAGATAGCCGTCGCCTCAATCGAGTGCTGTTGCTATCTGACGGATTGGCCAATGTGGGGGAAACCAATCCCGATATCATCGCCAGTCACGTCAAAGGGCTGTCAACTCGGGGAGTGAGTACTTCAACTATAGGGCTGGGAGACGATTACGACGAAGACCTACTCGCAGGAATGTCCACTAGCGGAGACGGGAACTTCTATCACATCGAATCTCCCGACCAACTGCCGAGTATCTTTGCCAGCGAACTGCGCGGGTTGATGGCGACTGTCGGTAACAAAGTCAGTTTGGGCCTGCGTCCCAAGTCTGGCGTAACGATTAAGGAGGTCTTCAACGACCTGGACAAAACCGAACGGGGGAATCTGATGCTGGCAAACTTAATCGCGGGGTCTCCGGTGTATGTGGTGCTGCGATTGAAGATTCCGGCTCAGCAACCGAATGCGGAATTATGCAGCTTTCGGTTGGCTTGGAACGATCCGCAATCCAGTCAGCGCCGAGAGATGAGATCATCTCTGATGTTGCCGGTTTTGCCCTATGCAGAAGTAGAGCAAATGCCTGCCAATGAGGAAGTGCAGCGACAAGTTGCTCTGTTTCAGGCTGCTCGGGCCAGAGAGGAGGCCATTCAGCAGATGGATCGGGGGGACTTTGCCACAGCTAGCCAGACTCTGTTTGAGGCCCGCTCGGCGATCGCCAGTGCACCTGCCTCTGCCATGATGGCTGAAGAAATCGAACAGCTAACCGATTTAGCCAGCGATTTAGAGGCTGGTAAAGGAAAGCGGAGTCGCAAGAAAGCTCGATTTCAGAGTTTGTCCCGCAAGAGGAGCCGTTCTGATTGATGGACAATAGAGTGCTGGCTCTTACACTTAACCAGCAAACCTGAAACATCCCTTTGAAAGTCACCTGAGAACTGAGGATTATCAACGATTCACGCTGCTCATATCTGGGTAGCGCTCGCCTGCAGCAATGCTTTGAGGGGCAACCTCATCAATTCGGCTGAGTTCTTCCTGGGTCAGCACGATCTCTACAGCGGCTGCGTTCTCCTCGACATATTGACGCCGCTTTGTTCCCGGAATGGGCACGATGTCATTTCCCCGAGCCAATAACCAAGCGATCGCCAGCTGGGCTGGGGTCACCCCCTTCTTGAGTGCGATCTCCTTCACTCGTTCGACTAATTTGAGATTTTTATAGAAGTTTTCTCCTTGAAAGCGCGGAGAGTAGCGACGATAATCGTCTGCTGCCAAGTCATCCGGACTTTGAATGGCTCCGGTTAGGAATCCCCGTCCCAGCGGGCTATAGGCAACAAACCCAATGCCCAATTCCCTCACTGTTGGCAAGATTTCGTCTTCTGGATCGCGGCTCCACAGAGAATATTCCGTTTGCAATGCAGTAATGGGATGTACGGAGTGAGCGCGCCGAATCGTACCGGGTGCGGCTTCCGACAGTCCCAAGAAGCGCACTTTTCCTTGGGTGACCAGCTCTGCCATTGCGCCCACTGTCTCTTCAATCGGCACCTCTGGATCGACTCGGTGCAGGTAGTAGAGATCGATGGTGTCAACCCCCAATCGTGTGAGGGAATCTTCGCACGCTCGATGGACGTATTCGGATCTGCCATTCACTCCCAGGAAGCCACCATCTCCACTGCGTACAACACCAAACTTCGTGGCTAGCACCACTCGCTCGCGACGATCTGCGATCGCCCGTCCCACCAGCTCTTCGTTCGTATGGGGACCGTACATATCCGCTGTGTCCAGTAAGGTCACTCCCAGTTCTAGGGCGCGATGAAGGGTTGCGATCGATTCGCTGTCGTCCCGTCCGCTATAAAACTCGGACATGCCCATGCAGCCGAGGCCGATAGCAGAGACCTCGAGTTCCCGACCGAGTGTTCGAGTTTTCATGCTGCTAAAACCTCCTTTAAGACTGACATGTCGTTGAGTGCCGCTGGGAACCCAGCGTAGACGGCCATTTCGATGACAGACTGTGCCTGGTGGGGAGCAATAGCCTGCGGTCTATCGATAGCTTGTTCCCCTGCAGTACCATCAATCTCCTTAATTTTCGGCCCCCCTCGAAGAAAGCGTTCCGATTTGACCGAGGGGTCAGGGGGATTTGAATAGACCATTGGATTTTCCCTTTGCTTCTAATTCCTGATAGTGCTGAATTTTCCAATCGATGATGGCTAGGTTCTCATGCAGTTTCTCAATCTGCTCGAACACGTTTTGCCGATGGATTTCCAGCAACTTCCGGCGTTCGTTAACGGCGTCCGGATGTTGCCGAACTAGGGCAGCATAGGCTTGCATTTGACGGATTGGCATTCCTGTCATCCGCAATCGATTCAAAAACTCGATCCAGCGAATGTCGTTAGCTGAGTAGCGACGATGGCCGTTTGCTAGTCGGCTGATGGGGGCAATCAGGTTACAGCGCTCGTAATAGCGCAGCGTGTGGGCGCTCAGACCGGTTGCCTCTGCAACTTGCTGAATGGTGAGTTCCTCTGCCATATCCGTAGCCTAGAAATTAGAGCGCGCTCTAAGTCAAGCACAAGTTTTCCAACTGCCCATTCGTACGTGTGGCAATTAACGGTAAGACGCTCTAACTTTTAGTCTGCTTGCGCTGCTGATTTTGCGATCGATAGGCTGGATTTGCTTTTCCGAGCCCTCTGTCTTCCCAGATTCTTTCCACTCTCAGATCGCTATTGGATTAGGGACAATTCTGCCAGTCAACGTTTGGATTGAGGTGCCAGGACGCGGTTAACCTGTCACATCTGAGGTCCCTGTCTCGTCTCCTGTAGTAACCACCCTCAACGGGAGATAAAAAGACATGACCGCTAGATTCGATTTAGGCACGGTTGACCCTGAAGCGATGCAAACCATGATGGAGCTAGAAAACTACGTTCGCAGTAGCGGACTCGACAAGACAATCATTGAACTCGTTAAGGTTCGAGCCTCCCAACTCAACCGCTGTGCCTTCTGCATAGACATGCACACCAAAGATGCTCGGCGTGCCGGTGAAACCGAACAGCGGCTTTATGCCCTCAATGCATGGGAAGAAACCCCGTTTTTTACCCCTCAAGAACGCGTGATTTTAGCACTGACCGAAGCCGTAACCCAACTTGGACACAACGGCGTACCTGAGTCGGTGTACGCAGACGTCAGTCAATACTTCACACCCAAACAGATCGCCCAACTGCTAATGGCGATCGTCACGATCAATGCCTGGAACCGAATCAGCATTACTACTCGCATGTTGCCAGGCAGCTATCAGATAGAAGCTGCATGAGAGCTGGCTTCAGTTCCGATCGGAAGCCGAGAATTCGCTCTCAGATAGCAGTCTTGTTAGAAGTAATGAAGGAATGAGCGTCCGGATATGAATATGGTTATTCAGAACGCGGAAGGTACGGTAGAGAATTCCGTCAACCGTCTAAAGGACTTCAATCAGTATCGCTCGTTGCTATTTGCAATCGCCTATCGGATGCTGGGCAGCGTGATGGATGCCGAGGACATGGTGCAAGAGAGTTTCATTCGGTGGCAGCGTAGCTCCGATCGAGGGATCGAATCGGCCAAATCTTACCTCACCACCATTGTCACTCGCTTGTGCATTGACAGACTCCGTTCCGCCCGCAGTCAACGCGAGCAGTATGTCGGAACGTGGCTTCCCGAACCAATTGTGACTGCCCAAGCTAGCGATCCGAGCACAACGGTTGAATTAGCTGACACTCTGACAATGGCATTTCTATTGTTGCTAGAGCACTTATCTCCAGTAGAACGCGCTGTGTTCGTCCTCCACGAAGCCTTTGGCTACGACTACTCCGAAATCAGCACCATCGTTGATAAAAGTGCTGCGAATTGTCGCCAGATTGGGCGGCGGGCGCGGCAACGCCTAGCCAATCGACGCCCCCGTTTCCAATCGTCGCGACAACAGCAAGAACGGCTAACACGGCAATTTATGCTGGCTTGCAAGCAGGGTGAGCTACAAGGTCTGGTCGACTTACTCGCCGAGGACATTACCCTCTGGTCTGATGGTGGCGGCAAGGTCGCGGCATGCCTGACGCCCCTACATGGTGCGGCTAAAGTCGCTCGATTCCTACGGGCCATCGAGCGCCGAAACCAGAAACTTGGCTTGGCTTACGAAGTTGAGCTGGTTCGGGTTAACGGTCAGCTTGGGATTCTTTACACGCTGGGTGACAACATTGAAAGCGTGGTAGAAGTTGACATTGCGAACCATCGGATTCAGGCTCTCTATTTTGTGAGAAACCCGGACAAGTTACAGCATTGCTTTGCCAGGGATACTAACCAGAAGGCTGCCAAAGAGGGATGTCGCTTCGACTAACCTCTGAGTAACCCAGTCCAAGTCTCGGATTGATTGGTTTGTCTTCGAGGGCAACGCTGCAATCGGATCCCCCCCCATTTCCAGCGATCCCATCCTTCAATCATTCCAATCGTGAATATATGTTGAGGAGTGTATTGCTGTATGCCGACACCCTTTACATTAATTGAGGTGAAATAATCCCACTCACAACCGCCAGTCACCTTCTATAAAGATTGGCATTTTAAATCAAGTCAAAGAAACCCTTTTTTTAGCAGCCACCTCGATATCGGGGTGGCTGCTGTAATTTGTTAACCTTCTCCCCACACACCCGCTCCTCAGATCGCAAGCTTCCTAACACACATCAATCAACCCTGAAATCCTTATCCATTCAGCCGGTCTTCCACTCTCACACCCAGCTATTCACTGGGTAGGTTAGTATCCAGAAAATCTGCTTCCCCCGGTTTTCTATTCTCCAATCGGAACCAAATATCTTTCACCCTCGTTGTTGAGCTAGCATCTTGCAATAGAGATTCACCAACTTGACTTGTTCGATTGAAGAACAGCTCGACAGCGCTAAAGCAGGGCTGCCCACCACGATCGACACACATTCTGCTCGCGTCAGCGCAACGTTAATCCGATTGGGGCTGAGGAGAAACTCCAGGCCGCGAGGGGCGTCATCGCAGCTACTGGCGCACATCGACAAAATCACCACCGGGGCTTCCTGGCCCTGAAACTTGTCTACTGTCCCGACACGGGCCATGCCATCTAAAACTAATTCCAACTTTCGCACCTGCATGTTGTAGGGGGCGACAACCAAAATGTCGCTAGCTGTCAGCGGTTCGCAGCGGTCACCTCGCTTGCAAACTGCC